>CAMUYW010000040.1 GCA_947165045.1 uncultured Fibrobacter sp.
AGAAGAAGTTCAAGGGCAAGGGCAAGTTGATGAACGAATTCCAGTGCTCTGTGAACATTAGCTTCTCGTTCCCGAACGGCTTTGTTCCGGATTATATAGAATACAAGGACCAGTTCGGTATTGGTCGTAAGTATCTCGGTCACTAATTCGTAACGGAATTAAAGAACTTTTAGGACTCGTCGCGGATGCGCGGCGGGTCTCTTTTTTTAGATATTAGTCACATTGTTCCTTCAAGACTTAACTGGATGGGGCTTCGCCCCTCCCCCCTGCGGCTCGGTCATATCCATGCAAGCATGGCTGCGACGCTCGCCTTGTGGGGTAGTCTTCGCTGTGCTAAGGATGACGTCTAGTTGCGACGCTAGACTGCACAAAAAAAGCCCCCGGACGATATGTCCGGGGTGCTGTTGTATAAGCTCGAATGTGAAGAACCTTTATGGATCCTATCGCACTACGCGCTCTAGGATGACAATCGCGCAGTTTCTATTGCAATAACAGTCAACTTCCTACTGTTTGCTAATTAGAATTCCGCGTGGGCGCTCATGCCAAGAGCAAACTTGGACTTGCCGACAACCGGGTTTTTGTCCTTGCTGAAGTTGTAGCCGAACCAGAAGGTAACGTTCGTGTTGATTGTCGGGTAGAGGTAGAAGTTCATGCCGAGGAACTTGAATTCGTCCTTGGAAACTTCGGAATCCGGATCGTGGTATTCGAAGCTTACGCCCATGGAAAACTTCTTTGTGATGTTGAAGCTTGGTTCAACGGCAAAGAGCATCTGGTCGTCGGTGAAAATCTGCGGAGCAGCAGTGTAACCTTCACCCTTGTTGACGATTGCGTAGAAATAGTTCAAGCCCAAGTTGAAGATGCCGTAGTTCAAGCTCGGTTCGATGAGGAAGGAGTGAACCGATTCGCCCTTGTATGGGTGGATGCCGTAAACGGCATAGATGCTGTAGTTGAGAACTTCGAGGCTCTTGGAATAGTCAAGTTCCGTACCGAAGAAGTAGGTGTAACCACGACCGACTTCGGAACCGAAGACCCAGTCCACGCTCGGGGTGATGGTCAAGTGTTCGTCTGGGCGGTTCAAAAGCTTGAGGGCGTATGTACCGAAAACGGCGATTGCGCTCTTGCTGTCATCCGTCGCGCCAATGTAGAACTTACCGTCGCCGAACTTTTGGTTGCCGACTTCGATACCGAAACCGCGCAAGCTCTGGTCGCGGGAAATTGCTGCGTAACGGCTCGGGTCACGCCAGAAGTAATAATTGAATGTACCTGCGTTGTAGGTGAGGTCGCCGAAAACGAGGCTTACGTCCTGGAACGGCTTCCAGCGGAGTTCAACGCCATCGAAGTTGAATGCGGTGTAGCGGTTGTCGTTATCGGTAATTGCGGTTGAACGGGCGAGACCATGGCGGATTTCGGCGGTGCCTTCGCCATTCGTGATATTGCTCTTGGTGTTCGTGAAAACAGTAACGGAGACGTTTTCGTCGAGATTTGCCGTTACGGACAAGTCAATGTCCTGGTTTGCGGCGTTAGTAGGGTCAAAATCCTTGTCGAAATAGCTAGCGAAGTCGAAATCGACATTACCGTGAATTTCGATGTCGGCGGCCATGGCAAAACCGGTAGCGGCAAGGGCAATCGGCAAAATGAGTTTACGCATACAATCCTTCCAAAAAAAAGATTTGTTTGAATTTTACGTGCAAAAGATAGAAATATCTTGGCTGTGAAACCAATGTTTTGTCCCTTGCACCCCAAAAATACGGATATGCTACGTCTTGATAGCTTCAGTTTTGTAAATTTATAAGGTCTTTAAAAAGAGGTGGATATGAAATTCTCCCCCCGTTTTTTTGTTTTATTATCGCTTGCCTTGGTGCAAGGTGTTTTTGCGTTGACCGCCGATCAAGTCTTGGACAAGTCCAAAGCATGGTTCAAGTCGGGTAAGGCTTGGAGTTTGAGCTTTAGAGCTCAGGTTTTTCAGGCCGATTCTCCGGATATGCAAACGCAGTCGGGAACTCTTGTTGTTGCCGAAGGTGACAAGTTCAAGTTGGATCTTTTGGGAATCAAGTTCTATAGCGATGGCGAGAGCCTTTGGCAGTGGAATGTGGAACAGAAACAGGTTCTTATCAAGGCTGTGGAAGATTTGTCGAGTTCGCTCCATCCGTCGGAACTGTTGTTCAAGTATTTGAATTGCAAAGCGCTCGAAATGAGCGAAGGTGAATTTGCCGGGAAAAAACTATGGGTGCTGAAACTCGACCCTGCGAAGTATGCGGGGCAGTTTACCAAGATGGAAGTTTGGCTTTCAAAGACCGATTATTCACCGGTGCGACTTTTTACGGAAGACCCGTCGGGTAATGCTACGTGGTATGGCATTTTGGACATGAAAGTGGTCAAGAAAGTTTCTAACGATGATTTCAAGTACAAGCCTGTTGCTGGTGTTGATGAAATCGATATGAGGTAATCGTGAAATTGGGCATGATGAAAAATATGTTCGCGATGAAGTCCTTGGCTTTTTCGGCCGGACTTTTGGCGGGTGTGACTTTGTGCGGAAACGCCTTTGCTGCAGAAACTCTGTTTAGCAATAATGTATTTGCGGTTGCGCCGGCTGGTGAAAATGGCTCGCTGTGGGCTTTCTCCCGAAATGATAGCTATAGTGGCGTTACATTGTTGAATTTCAAATTGGCGGATAAGGGCGCCGTGGCGCTGCAATCGAGTAAGAATGAACAGGTCTCAGATACGTTGACTGCGGTGCATGATGGCTTTGTTTCTGGTAGTGAAGAACTGGCTGAACGCAGGAGAATCCCAGCTGTTTATACGGGGTCGAAACTTGGGTTTGTGCTTCCGATGTTTTCAATGAATAAGGAAGACCGCTATTTGCAGCCGGCAGGTTTTTTCAATATCCTCAACTTAAATACAATTAATGAATATACGGTCGAAGTTCCATCTGCTGCAGAAAGTTTGGAAAAACCGATGCAATATACAATGAGCGGTTTTGCCTACGATTCTACTGCAAAGCGCCTTTGGATTGCACGTGGCGTATTGGGACTCATGGTGCATGACGTGTCTGGGAATAAAGGAGCTAAGGACACGACGTATGTTCTAAATGTGAACCAAGATGGAAAAAGTGCAAAACTTGAAGAGTTCAAGAAAAACTCCGATCTTGATCTGAAGAAAAATACCGAAATTTTTGATGTCCGCTTGCACCCGGAAACAGGAGACCTTTGGCTTGCTACAGCGAAAGGCATTTGGAAAAAAACATCCAACGGATTGGTCTCGGCGGTTTCTACGAAATTGGATACTTCTGCACGTGTAACAGGACTTTGGATGGGGGGTAAACCTCTCCAGATTATCGCAGAAACAAACTACAAGGATACGACTGGAACTGTCATTGGTGGACTTTGGCGCCAGTACGAAGGAACGGACAAGGACTTTTCCAAGGTGAATTTCTTGGATACCGCAGGTAAGGTTCAAAAGAAAGATATTTATGATGAATCGGATTATACGGTGAATGATGTCGTGTTCTTGGGTAAAAAAGCTTTTGTTCTTGTTAATGCAATTGGTGGTTCCACTAGCGGTTACCTCAAGTTGGATTCGCTTGGCGCAAAGGCCTGGGAACAGGACGAAGACGGCAAGAACCACTGGCTTTATGGCTATGAAACTGGCGTGACTGACCGCAAGGGCGCGACTTTGATGACCATGTGTGCGTTTCCGCTGTCGGATAAGCAGATGGGCCTTGCTGTTGGAACTTATGGAAATGGACTTTCTGTGTCGGCTGATTCCGGTGCGACTTGGAATGTTATTTTGAATCGTGCAAAACTCGACAATAATTTGGGATCTATTCGCATGGTGCCTTCTGTGATTGTTCCGGGGAATGAATCGCTTGTTTCGTACAAAGTAGGTCGTGAATCGAAAATTACGATTGAAGTGTTCAGCTACGATATGCGCAAGGTGCGTACGATTGTGAAGGATGCCGTGCGCAATGCTGATGCTTCGAGAAGTACGAATCCGAAAGAAGATTTCTGGGATGGTCGTGACGACCATGGCAAGGATTGCACGATGGGCGTTTATTATATCAGGGTAAAGGATAATCATGGACATGTTGGCTGGGGCAAGACGATGACGTTGGGAGGTAACTTCAGATGATTAAAATGAAAAATCTTGTAGTTGCTGCTTTAGCGGTTGGTGCGCTAGCCTCCTCTGCGTTTGCAGGGCCTTTTACAAAGAAATCGGAACTCGGCGGCTTTGATGGTTTTGTCGAACGTATGGGTGCGAGTGTCCGTGAATTAGGGCGTGGTAACACGGGGTCTGCTGATACGGCTTCGATGCCTGCTGCTTATTGGAACCCGGCATTGCTTGGCTTCCGAGAAAATCTTGGCGTTACGATTAACTTTGAAAAACGTGACTTGGATCGCTTGGGCGGTTCTATCGGTGTCGAAGGAAAAGTTGGAAAACGCATGGGTGTCGGTTTTGCTGTGCTTTACCGCGGCGATACGGATTTCAAGGTTATTGACGATGATGACCAAACATTGGGTGAGGCCGAACCATTCTTCTCGATGTTCTATCTTGGCTTTGCTTACCGTGCAACACGTCAGGATGCATTTGGTCTTTCGCTTTCGATGAGCTATGATAACTTGGATATTGCGGAGTTTTATGATGGTGTCGAAGAATCTTTCCGCAGTCCGGTGACGATCAATTTGAGCTGGTTCCGCCAATGGAATAAAAAGTGGTCTTCTTCTGTGGTGATTCGCAACTTGAGCTTTAGCAGAAATTTGTCTGCAAAGTGGACGAAAAACCCGAGCAAGGATAACTCTTTGTCATCAACAGAAGGTGTGCGTCCGAAGGTGTTGCAAATTGGCCTTGGCTATCGAACGACTTTGTTTGGCAAAAATGTAAATGCTTGGATGGAAGCGGTTGATTATCAGGTGGCTGATACGCTTTTGGCTTTTGACCCGCAACTCCATGTTTGGACGGGTCGCGTAGGCTTTGAATGCGAAGTCATTCCTAATGCAACATTACGTGTTGGTATGGATGATTTGGACTGGATGCTTGGTGCAGGCTACAAGTTTGATATTCGCGTAGGCCGCAAACGGTTCCCGATTGAAGTGAACTACGCCTTCCTTTATGAATCTCGTGCTGGCATTTGGACACCGTTTACTCTTGGTTTGAGGGGATACATTCCTTGATATCTAAGGTGTTCATTTCGAAAGTGCGCAGTCTCGATTCGATGGACTGCACTTTCGATTCTGGCATAAATGTGATTTGCGGGCCAAATGGCTGTGGCAAGACGACGATTCTTGAATCGATCCATTTGCTCGCGCAAGGTTTCTCGTTTAGGTCGAGAGACCTGCGCGAACTCATTACATGGAAAAACAACGAACTGATTTTGCGTGGTGAGTTTGAAGATGAAGGGCGCACGCGAATGCGCGCAATACGCGTGTATTCGCGTGGGAGTGAAGTTCGGGAAAATGGCGAGGCGCTGAAGTCGCCGACGTCTTTTTTCGGAACGTGCCCAGCGGTGATTATGCAGCCTTCGGACATCGAGCTATTGCGCGGAGGACCGGAGGTTCGTAGGCATTGGCTAGATGAGATTCTTTGCTACCGATCTTCGGCGAATGCGCAGGTGTTGCGTCGGTTCAAACGCGTGTTGCAGCAGCGTAATAAGTGGCTTAAGGAATTCAAACAGAATGGTTCTGCTGTTGGTGGCGAGGACTTGTTCCGCGTTTTGACGCAACAGCTGATTGAGCTTGGCGCAAAGTTGTGGGCCGCACGTATTGCACTCTCGAAAGAAGTCTCTGAAATTATTACGCGCTATTACCGCAAACTTTCGGGCGGGGTGGATGAAATCACTTGCGCTTACAAGAGCTCGATTCTCAAATCGCTCGATGCGCTTGATGCGGCGGAATTCATGTCGGACGAGATGATTGAGGAATTGCCGGCGGATGCTGCTGCGCGTGCTGATGGTGCGTCTGGAAATGCGCTTGAGAATGCGCCGGCTGCTTCGGATAATGTGTCGGGGGCTGCCTGTGCGGAATGTGCGCCTGGATCTGATGCAACGGATGGCGTGAGCGAAGAAATGTTGCGCAACGCGTTCGCGCGAAAACTCGCGGATTTAGAATTTGTGGAACGCTTGCAAGGCATGACAATGGCTGGACCGCATCGTGATGATTTGGCGCTTTGCGCTTCGGGTTACGAAATGCGTTCTGTCGGGTCGCAAGGGCAATGCCGTTCTGCTGCAGTTGCAATGCGTTTTGCTGCTGTGGATGTGGCTTCGCGCTATTTGACAAAACCGATTTTGTTGTTGGATGATATTTTTGCGGAGCTTGATGTGAATCGCCGCGATGCGGTGGCATCGCTCATTCGCGAAAAGGAATGCCAGGTGGTGATTGCGACACCGCAGGCCGAAGATTTGCCGTTTAAGGCGGATGCGATGATTGAGTTAAAGATTTAGATCCCGTCCCCATACGCGGGTCATGGATCACTAAGGGCTAATGCCCAAGTGACTAGATCCCGGCACAGTGGCCGGGGTGACAATAAAAAACAGACCCCAGCACAGTGTGCCGGGGTGACATGTAAGAGTATTTGCTTATTACTTGTTCTTCAGCAAGTCGCGGATTTCGGCGAGAAGCTTTTCTTGAGCGGACGGTTCAGGAGGAGCGGCCGGAGCAGCAGCGGCTTCTTCAGCTTTTTTCTTACGCATGTTCTGCATAAAGCCGAGGAATTTCTTCATCATGAGGAACACGGCGAATGCGACAATCAGGAAGTTCAGGATTTCACCGACGAAGTTGCCGTACGGAATGGTCACGCCTTCTGCAGTCTTGTAGGCGAGAGTCTTGAGGCCTTCGCCTGCATCCTGGCCACCGCACTTGGTAATGATGGCGGTTACGAGCGGCATCACGATGTCGTTCACGAAGGAGTTGACGATTTTACCGAAGGCGGCACCGATGATGATACCGATGGCCATGTCGACGATATTGCCCTTGAATGCGAAGGCCTTGAATTCTTCAATGAGAGAAGCGGCTTTCTTTTTGATGCTCATTTTATTTCTCCTTGTTGGGTTGTTTTATGTTTAAATAATTAGAAAAACCTTTGAAGTTTGGCTTTCAATTTTTAAATTTGGCGCCATGTCATGGTTATTGTTGGCTTTTGCCTCGGCAGTTTTTTTAGGTTTTTACGATTTAGCCAAGAAAAAATCGGTTCAAGATAACGCTGTTCGACCGGTTCTGTTACTTTGCAGTGTATTTTACGCTTTATTGATGCTGCCGGTGCTTTTGACCGGACATTGTGAACCGCTTTCTTTGCATGATCATCTCTTTTTGATGATAAAGTCCATCATCGTTGGTGGTAGCTGGCTCTTTACGTACAGCGCGATTGCGCACATGCCGCTAAGCATTTCGACGACGATTCGTGCGCTTGCTCCTTTATTTACAATCATGATTGCGGTGGGGTTCTTGGGAGAACGCCCGCAGGCGATGCAATGGGCGGGTATCGCGGTTTGCGTTTGTTCGTACATTGGGCTTAGCTTGGCGGGCCGAAAGGAAATGGGGCACTTCTTCAGCAATGGCTGGGTTGTGGCAATGCTTGTCGGGACGATTCTTGCATCGTGCAGCGGAATTTATGACAAACTGATTTTGCAGCGCATGAATTTTGAACCGTTGACGGTGCAGGTTTGGTTCAGTATTTACATGTGCGTGGTGCAGTTCCTCACGACGATGTTTACGTGGTACCCGACTCGCAAAAAGACAACTCCGTTCCAGTTCCGTTGGTCGTTTTTGGCGGTGGCTGCGCTTTTGATTATTGCCGATCGTTGCTATTTTTTAGCAGTGAGCGATTCGAATGCGTTGATTTCGATTATCACAGTGCTGCGTCGTTCGAGTGTGTTCATCAGTTTCTTGGCTGGAATTCTTATATTCAAGGAACGCAAGAGCAAAACGAAATTTTTTGCAATGTTGGGCGTGGTGATTGGCCTTTGCTTGATTTCGCTTGGTCGTTAACTTAGGGGCGTTATGCTAAAGATTGGAATTACGGGGTCTATTGGCGCGGGCAAGTCCTTTGTGGGGGAATTGCTGCGTGAACGTAATTTCCAAGTGCTTGATGCAGACCGCAAAGTACATGAACTTTATCGCGAGTCGAATGCGCTGCGTGCGGAAATGGCTGCATTTTTCGGTGAAGAATGTTTGACGCCGACGGGCGTGAATAGCGCACTGATTGCTGACCGCATTTTTGCGGATGCTTCTGCTCGTGAAAAGTTGGAACAGATTGTTTATCCTTATTTGACTCACGCAGTCGATGCGTTCTTTAATGCTGAATGCGCGGCGAATGCATCGGGAAAAGGCGCGAGATTCGTAGAGGCCGCGCTTTTTTCGCGCGCTCCATCGCTTGTCGAAATGCTCGATGAAATCTGGATTGTCGAGGCTCCGGAAAGCATACGTTTGCAGCGTTTGGTGACGAGAGGGCTTTGCGAAAATGATGCTGCCAGACGTATCGAAAATCAGCGTGGCGCTTGTGCCCCAGAATTGTTCCCGGGCAAGGTGATTCGAACATTGTCGAATGACGGGAACCGTTTGCAAATAGAAATACAATTAGATAATTTGTTAGAAAATGTGGCCCCGCAACAAGTGCGGGGGACATGTAGAGTAAACTCGCTTGGATGACGGGCTGGGGAACAAAGGAGAAAATATGCTGCCTTATATTCATCAATTTGCTTGCTTTTTGAGGCTACATTTGATTTCAATTTCGGTAGGCCTTGTGGCAACGCTTCTTATCCTTTACGGGTCTTATATTAACGATTACTTTAAACGAATTACAAAGAGCTTGCCGTTCGTAGTGCGCTTTGCGTTATTCGTTGTGCTTTGCAGCGTTGGCTATGCTTTTGCAAGTTCGCAATTGGTTCGTCTTTTGAGAATGGGGCTGGCTCAGCTTTCGGACTTGCCGCTGATTGGGGTGGTTGTCGGAAGCTTTGTGCTTTTGGCATTCCTTGCGAAAAGCGAAAAAGGGATTTGATTTTCTAGTTGAAATTGTCGCGATTGACTCCGTATAAAATAACGTCGTCAATCCACATTTCGCTATCGTCTACAATCCAGATGGAGATTGTTGTGACACGCCCTTTTACAAAATCCCATCCCATGTTCCCAAATTCTCCGTCACCGGCGACAAAGTCGCTTGGCTTAAAGCTGAATCGTTTCCAATTGGAATCAAGGTAATCAACGTATTTCGTTTTTCCGGTAGGCTCTTCGAGAACTTCGATGGCAAAACCGAGTTCGCCTTTGCCTTTGGCGTAGAATGCAATGGAATCTAGGCCTTGAAGGCTTGACGGAATTGTATTTAGACGAGTCCCGATCATAGACCATTTGCCGATTTTTTTAGAAGTGCTCTTCCAATGGAAAACGTAGCCTTTGCGTTCATCGCTGAATTCAAATGCATCGCTCACGTTCTCTTTTGAGGGCGTTGTTGTGACATTGGAATCTTGCGGATTGAAATACCAGTCGCGAGTTCCATCGCTGTAATCAAATGCACTTTCTAGTTTTTGATGTTCAAAGTCAATGAGCTTTACGGAATGAATGACGTTGACGAGTGAGTCGGGGAGACCCGCCCAAACATCGTTCGTGCTGGCGTCGGGGGAGGCCGTTTTGCCCCAGTACATGACGAGATGTTCAATGTTTGATGTGCCGTTGATGCGGATTTGCAATTCGGCCTGCTGGAGGGAATCGCTCCAATAAGCGCGTTTGAATGCAAGGCGTTCTCCATTTTGGTCTGTAATGCGAATGTCGTATCCGTTTTTCATGGCTGTAGTAAAGTCAAAATTTTCCGAATTCAATCGGACGAAGACTACTGTGGATTCCGCGATGGGCTGCATCCAAATGGAAATTGTAGAATCAAGTGGGATGATGCGCGTGAATTGCCATTGCTCTAATTGCTCGTTTGCGAGATTTGGCTTGGCTAGCGTTTTTATGTCGTTCTTTTCGTTTGCTAAAACTTGTACTAAACTTTCACCGATAGTTTCTTGTTCGTTTGGCAAAATGGCGCGGATTTGGTAGTTTGCGGGAGGCAGCGAATCTAGTGTGAATTCGCCATCTTCATTTGTCTTGATAATTCGGTCTGTGCCGAAAATCTGAACGTAGGCGTATTCTGCATCTTTGGGTAAATTCGCTTTTCCGGAAACGGAACCAAATGATTCCATTTGAATAGTTGTTGATTTGTTCTTTTTTAAATCGCTATAGCTGATTGCTTTGAATGCGCCGGCGTGTTCATCAAGAACTTCGATATAGCCTTTATCAAAGCTGACGGAGTCTATTACAATGTTGCCGAGTGAGTCTGCTTTGAATTCAATGGTTGCATTTGTTGCATCTAGCTTGGTGGTTATTGATGCCGAAGAAATTTCTTGTACATGCCACAGAGGACGGATTCTTGCAACAGCGTATGATGCTGGTTTCGAATCTATATTTACGACGTTGATAACGCATGCGTTTTCTGTTTCGACTGTACTTGCGCCTGCGAGATTTTTTTCTGTGGAACAAGAAAAAAGTAAAATGCAGAATATGGATGCTAGAAATTTCTTCATGCTGACCTCGCATTTCCTTTTGTAATTTCTTTGTTCGAAATCTTGTTTGGTGCTTGCTTTGAAATGTCGGCGACAGGGTAAAGTGAAAAAATGAATTGCATTACTTTCTTGGGTTCTGCAACATCGGCAACGCGTTTTTGAACCTGCCTGCGAAATTCGCAAGTCATTTCAATGAGGTCTTCGAAACATTCATCATCGACACAAGCGAGTACGGAAGATATGTTTCGTTCATTGGGAGGAATGTTGACGAGTGCATTTTGCGCAAGCGTTAGGAGTTGGTTTTGGTAACTGCGGATTGCAGTGATTTTAGTTGCTCCAGCCGAAGTGAAGTTGACCGTTGAAACGGCGTATCGCTCAGATGCGAGAGGTGTGATCATCTTGAGTTCTTTCAATACGCGGATTGCTTCTTTGACCTGGTCGTCGGATACGGCTGGCGTGATCTGTTTGACCAATGTATGGACATCTGCTTTGCCTCCGTTGATTTCGATAACGGAACGGACTACGGGAATCCACCAGCGGCTAAGAAAAAGTATTTCGTTGGAATTAAGTTTTCGGAGGCTTACATCTTGCAATGCCAGAGCCATTTTGTAAAGTTTATCTTTTTTTGTTTTTGACTTGGTTCGCGAGGCGGCGACCAAAATTTCAAAAAGTTCTCCATCGCGGCCTTTAAGTCCGAGTAATTTTTTTGAAAGAGGAATGCTTTGAGCGGGGAGGTGGGATTCCTTGTTCAGAACACGGAAGACTTGGCTTGTTTCGAGTCCGAGTTTTTGTCCCATCATTTTGTAGGAAAATAGCGGAAATTCCAATTTCTTCTGCACGAAGAAATTTTTCAGTAAATCTCTATAATCACCAATTTCGTCAATATTTAGCATATGTAACCTACTATTATGAAATAGATTTTTTACAATGCGATGAAATCGCGTTTTTTAAAGTTTTATTGACGAAATGACAATAATTGTTGAAATGGGTGTATGATGAAAATCACTCCGTTTTTGGGCGAAAATGTTGTTTTTCTTACATCTGAACGGTTTTTGGTTTTAAAATCTATCTTATGACCATAAAAAACAAAAGGGTAGCTAACTATGCAGAAAGAAGACATCATCGTTTTACGGCAGGTCGTAATCTTTTCGCTAATAGCCATTGTTCTTGGCTTTGTTTACGGCTAAACTTTAATAGAAATTGGTGTAATGGTGTAAAGCTGGTGCAGTATTTACTGTGCCGGCTTTTTTTGTATGCAAAAAGATGTTATATTGTTCCTTGCCTGAAAAAGTAAAAAAGGGATTGTTGAAAATGCCAGCAGAAATAAAAATTCTTGAACGTGCTGAAATGTATTTGCGAAAGCTTTCTTGTGGTGTTAATCCGTTGAACGAGGAAACGCTTTCGGAGACTGATGTTTGCAAGCAGGAACGTATTAGTAAGTGCCTTGCTTATGTGGCTGATTATTTAAAGCAAAAAGTGATGCCGGTTATGGAACGCCAAGAAAAAGTGGCTGTGGCAAAACAGGTAAAAGTGCTGAAACCGCGTCCGGTTCGTGAACCTGCGAATAAAGAGCTTGTCTTTACGCCTGAAATGTTGTCTAAATTTGAAATTTCGGAAGAACCGATTTCTGTTTCGGGTGTTGTCCGTCGTTTAAATTTCCTTATTCCGCAAGAAAGCGGTATGATCTCTCTTGTGTATGCGGACGTTGCCGAAGTACTTTCGAAAGAAGGTGTTCTTTTGAAGCAGGAAAATGACAAGGGTAAGGACTTGAACTTGCCGACTCCGCATGGCGAGGAACTTGGCTTTGCTCGTGTTGAAGCTGATATTCGTGGACATCATTCGATTTACACGAAGTGCAATGTGGATGCGCAAAGGTTTATTTTGAATAATATCGACAAGTGCGTTGCTCAGGCAAATGAACGCTTGGTAAAGCGTAGGGAACGCGCTGAATCTGGTGAAATGGGTCGTAGCGGCAAAGAAAAATTCCATGTGACGGAAGATCAGATCAAGAATTATCCGACGGATGAATCTCCGGTGCCGGTAAGCGAAATTGCAAGGCGCTTGAACGATTTGCTCCCGCAGGATTCGAATGTCGAAAAGATTTATTTCAAGACGATTCGCGATTGGTTTGTGTCGAAGAATTATCTTGAAGAAAAGAAAAATGCACTCGGGAAGATTTTCTTTGTGCCGACGGAAGTGGGCTCGCAGAATGGCATCGTGACGGAATCGCGCGTGGGTAAGAACGGCGAAAATTATGATGCTGTTTTGTACAATGGTACGGCACAAAAGCTTGTGCTCGACCACGTGAACGAACTTGGTTAATGATGTGAAAAAGTCGACCCCGGAATAAATCTGGGGTGACATTGTAACAGAAATGCCGCCCGGTGGGGCGGCGTTTTTTATGTCATCCTCGCGGAGGCGAGGATCTATTGACGATGCGCAATTACCTCAGCCTTCTCAGGCCGCGGGGCATTGGGACTTCCTTGCCGTCTTCGCCGAGCAGGTAGATGTTGTCGAGGCTGATGTAGCCCTTGCCACTGTGGCGGGCGCGGAACGCGAAGTTCTTGATTTTGGTCGGGTCGAGCTGCGGGATGGTTTTGCCCCAACCTTCCTGCTTCATGTTTTCCCAGATGAGCGTGTCGCGAACCCAGTTGCCGCGCGTGTTCTTGAGGCGGACCATGAATTCGTCGTAGTCTTCGACTTGGCTCGACATGATTTGCAGTTCGATGTAGCCTTGCGGATTGTTGTGCGTTGTGGCGTAATCGAAAACGATACCGACGGATTTCTTGACTTCTTCGGGGACGTTGTAGTATGCGCCGGAGTAGTTCGGCCAACCGAGATTAGGCGGTTGCTCGACGATGAAATCGTGGCGGATGTAGCTGCCGAGAGGCGGAGTTCCGTTGATGATTTTAGCATCCATGGAGGTGGCGTTGTCGCCGTTCACGACCGGGAACCACGATACGTTGTCTAGACCGTTGTCGAAATTCTCCATCACGCTTGTAGTGCGGTAAGCTCCACGGACGCGGAACGGAATGTTGAGCGTGTCTGGGACGCCGAACTTAAACCCGTTCGAGACGGTGAGTTTGATTTCCTTCTTGCCGGTAGATACTTTATTTGTAACAGGAACTTGAATGTGGAAACTTTCGATGGAAGAATTCCATTTGCCGTCATCAGGTGTAGCACGGACGGTAAGCGTCCCTTTATTGTCCCACTTCTTGATTTGAATGTTGGCTCCGGTGATCGGTATTGAAGAACGCTCCTCTGCGGTTACGAAGAGGTCTAGCGTGTCGCCAACGGTCATCACTTTCTTTTCGAGTGCTGCGGCGATAATCGTTGGGCGCCTAGGTTTCATGTGGTTGAATGCATTCATACGGACAACGACAGTGCCGAATGGTGGAATCTCGATATCGCGATTCTTGCCTTCAAGCAAACGACCGCTTGGCCCCATTTTGGGGTACGGGTATGCATCTTTCTGGTCGCCAATCCACTTGAATTGTTCTGCTCCGAATACGTCAACTTCGGTGCGATAGTTGCCCGGCTTCTTTTTTTCGCTTTTGCGGTCAACTTGCACAATTTGTTTTGAGTCTGTGAGGTTCACAAGCAAAACGTGACAGCGTTCCACATGGTTGTCATTTTCTTCGAGGTAGCAAACGGCGTATGGCACGACGGATTCGGTTGTGCTTTTGACGGGAACGACTGCATAACCTAATCCCGGATCGAGGAAACGCTTGTACGCCATATAGACTCCGTAATATTCGGCGGTGGGCTCAAGGCTTGCCCATTTGTTCCACGAACCTTCCTTGACGAGTGCGGTCATGCTGATAGTGCCCCACGTGTGGTCCGGGCCTTCAAAGACGTTGCCGAATGCATCCCACGGGAGTGCCTGGAATCGGTCGCCAAAGCGGACGACGTATTGTGCGAAAATGTTTGCGATGCCGGCGGCTTGCGGGTAGTCCATCCAGATTTGGCTCCCTTGCACGGACGTGCTAAATTCCGAGAGGAACACGCGGCGCTTGCCTTCGAGGTACTTGTTCATCCAGGCGTTCAGCGTATCGGCATTGTGGCCGACATCCATCGTCGCTTTGAGCATGTCCTTGGCGTTCAAATTTTCGGGTGCCCAGTACGGATAAGTGTGCAAATCGACTACATCGAGATAGTGCTTACCATCAGCTTTTTCGGCTTCACCGACGATGCGCAAAAACTCTGCCATCCAGTATTTGCCATCCATGAGGCCGGCGCCCTTCTGCTGCATCTTGTGCGTACTGAAGAGCGGTCCGTGCAAAATGATGCTCGGGTCAACCGCTTTCATCGCACGGGCGTATTCGATAAAGCGTGCGGCATATTGCCTTGCCGAAAGCGGACCGGATTCTTCCCATTCGCCGTCAAGTTCGTTGCCGATTTGCCATTGCTTGATGTTGTATTTTTTGACCTTATTGGCGTAGTGGACCCAAGCGGCGGCTTCCTTGGCTGTGCCTGTGCCTGCGTTGACGCAGATAACGGCATTACTCCACCCATCAGAAAATCCTTGTCTGTCTTTGAGGTATGTCATGAATTCTTCGAAATGCCACTTGATGTTGGTCCAGTCGGTGCGCGGCTTGTCGCCATTGCGCGTGGACATCGCGAAGAACTTGTAATCGTTCCCGGCGAGTAAATCGTCTGAACCGCTATAGAGTTTCATTTCTCGGATTTGTACGCCCTTAGACGGCAAGTCGGTCGTCTTGAAGCGGACTGCCACATAGCGTGCACGAGTCGTTGCGAACTTGTACTTAGTCTGGTTGCTCGTGACCTTGACGGTGCCCCATCTTTTTAGCTTGTTTTCAAGATTCTGGTGAACACCCGGATATTCGGCGTAGTCTTCGGTCCAGTATGAAAGTTCAAAAGACTTCGGGCGGAGATTGCCCCAGTCTATGATAATGGAGTCGAGGTCTTTCTTTTCGGGGAACTCAATGACAACCCAAGGAGGGTCTTTCGGGTCGAGTATTTCGCCCCACCACATCGTGTTCATGTCTCCATCGGCGAGGTGGCTGCGACGGATGAAGCCGTAGTTGTCTTTTGTGGTGCCTCGGTAAATCGTTTCACCGAGGAATCCCGGTGCCCAGCTTTCTTCGCTAGGAGTCCAAAGCCCGGTGCTGTCATATTTGCCTGCGCCGTTCCAGTGGTAGTCATTGCTCAAGCTTCCGTTCGGGAAACGGAAAATTGTGTAGCCGCCATCGACGAGGGCTGGCGTCATGTCGTAATAGCGGGAAGGCGGATTCCAAATGGCGAGATCCGCGCCCAACATATTATCTGTGTTTATTTCGATGCCCGGTTTCGTGTCGTCAACCTCGATGACGTTCTGCGCTGCAAAGGCGGGGAGCGCGGAGAATGCTGGCAGTGCCATTACTGCGCTGCACAAAAAACGTTTGACGTTTGATTTTATTTTCATAGCGGCCTCTTAATTGGGGTGGGGCTTTTTAAAATTTAATGGATTTCAAGTCTACTGAAAGTTTCGTAATGATCTGCGGTATAGTAAATAACACAGTTACTTTGGTAAACGAGTCGTTTGGTGCCGCGATTCTTAGCGGAGTATTCAACATCCGCTTCGTGGTAGGATCCTTCGGGTAGTGTTGCATGATAGTTGTTATTGGATGCGTAATTGTCGAATTTGTCGCCGCCAATCATCATGCCGATTGTTGTCCACGGATTGAAATTCCACTTTTCAAAAGTCTTGCCCGTTTTAGATTCGTAAAGTTTTTGGCCTTCGGTTTTACTGACGTAATTAGAGGGCAATTTGTCAAACTTGCACAAGTATGCCGCGACAGAATCGCGAGTCGTGTATTTGCCGGATTCTTGGACCGCTTCGTAGATGTCTTCTACTTTTGTTGATGGATCTTTTTCGGTAATGTTTGAAGGTGAATCGTCGACTTTGGATTCGTAAACATCTCCTGAGGCGCTGCAGGCGACTGCAAAAATTGAAATCGCAGCCGTAAGGTATAGCTTGAAAAATTTCTTTAGACTCATGTTTAAAATGTAATAAAACGATTTTGCAACATGGGCTTTAGGCCGCTTTGGGTTGCGCTACGGCCTAATTCTAATGCTTGTTCTGCGTGTCAGAACTTTTTTGTTGACGATGTACAAAGCATACGCTGCGAAAAATGAAATCAACATGGTCAAAATATTCGAAGAATCTTTATCCAAAAAGTCGATAAATTCAAAGAATAATTTGTATATAAATATGTGACACAAGTACAATTCCAAAGACATCAACCCCATAACCGTAAAGATTTTATCGATCGTTTTGTATTTCTCGAAAAACACCGCCAAAAGTATGCAAAGAACCGGCGTTATGATTATGTAGGGAAGGTATGCCAAGGAGCAAGTTTGCAAGGCGTAATAAAAATAGGTTTGGAATAGAACTAAAAAGAATGTAGCGATAATTGCGGCGGACAATCCAATAATTTTGAGCCTTTTGTCCAATACAATTTTGCAACCATCTTTTGCCCAATGACCAAAAATAGCGCCTATGAAAAATATCGGAATCCTTGCGTAAGTCAGTATAATGAACCCGCCATGATTTTTATTATCGTAGAATAAAATACAAATTAATGCATAGATTAGCATTAAAGAAAAACCTGCTCCGATAAAATAAGCAGAGGCCTTCATTCCGTATTTTTTGAATAGACCGAAGTAAACTGGGTATATGGCGTACAAAAATAAAATGCAAGAAATAAACCAAGATTCATCGCGGTATCCAATCCAATAACCTAGCGTTGTCGCCTTGCAAATCAGTGAATAAAAACCTCTTGCGCTAAAATCCATTTGAGCCAAGAAAACGACGAATAACACAAGCCAAAATTCAGGGACAATGCGAAAAAAACGACTTCGATAATATTTCTTTATCTCGAAATTTTTTCGGGACATGGAAAAGTACAAACCGAACCCCGACAGAAACAAAAAAATGTCCACGCCACCGTAGCCAACGGACCTGAAAAAATCGATGGCCGTTAAATCTGTGGGAACGCGCAAATGAAACAACATAACCCATAATATGGCAAAACCCATTATGGCACTTCTGTGTTTTGAAATTAATTGAAGTATGTCGTTCACTCCATTAATATACTCGTTTTTAAGGAATAACGATATCAGTTCTTTTGTGAATTTTTAGAGATGACCTATAAATAATCTATATTCATGAAGTCGATTCTCAAGCAGGTAACAGATGGATGAAATTTTCAAGACAAAAGGCACGTGCGCCACGACAATTCAATTCACGCGTGATGGCGACAAAATCCGCAATATTCGCTTTACGGGTGGCTGCAATGGAAACCTCAAGGCGATTGCAAAACTTTGCGAAGGCATGACTGCCGAAGACATTGCCGCAAAATTACTCGGCAACACATGCGGTGGAAAGCCGACTTCTTGCGCAGATCAGCTCGCTAAAGCGGTGCTTGGCCGCGAACCGTAAGAAGCTGACTCCGGTTCCCGTCCCCGTTTCGAGCATTGTGGACACATAAGCAATAAAATTGCAAGTGTCCACTAACAACTAGTGCGCGACTGGCTCAGGCCAGGGAACTAATGTAAGATGAAACGCCGATGCTCAAAACGTGTTCCGATGAACCGCTCGCAGATGATGCAGGCGGTCCATTCCGAAGATACAAAGCCGGAAATGTTGGTGCGTCGGGCGCTTTTCAAGGCGGGTTTTCGCTACAAGTTGCATCGGCATGATTTGCCTGGCTCGCCGGATTTGTTTATCCTCAAATATGGCGTGGTGGTGTTTGTGAACGGTTGTTTTTGGCACCAGCATGGCTGCAAATTTACGAGCCGCCCCAAAAGTAATCCTGAATTTTGGAATACAAAATTTGACAACAATGTTGTACGCGATATCAAGACGGATTGGGAGCTTTCGTTACAGGGCTTTCGCGTGGCGACCGTTTGGGAATGTTCCATTAAATACGATTTTGACCGCGCTATAGAACGTCTCAAGGCGTTTATCAAGAGCGACGAAGAGACGATTGAAATATAAAACGTCAAAAATTTGCATTTTTGGCCGAATTTAGGTGTTTAATACAATACAACAAAAAAAACTTTGCATGGGTCCATTTTAGGGGTGTTGCCTATATCTTTGTTATTACAAAGAGGAGTACTATGAGGAGTTCAAAACTAATCCCGTTTTTGACCGTATTCGGTCTAAATGTGTTCGCATCTTCTGCAACCCCAACCCAATTCTTCGATGAAGACGGAGCCTACTACGGCCCGGATTGCGACGAAACGAACTATAAGGGCGCCTATTACACCGGCGATTACACAAGCCCTTTCAAGACGCTCTTGGGCAAAACCGACGAAGATATCAAAAAGAAGTTGGACGAGTTATGGGACCACTACTTCGGTGGTCAAAATGACAAGACCGTATATTATGAAGACCGCGACGGCGCCTACATTGTCGATATCAACAACAACGATATTCGCTCCGAAGGCATGAGCTACGGCATGATGATTGCGGTACAGACCAACCACAAAGAAGAATTCAAAAAGCTTTGGAACTGGGCCAAGAGTCACTTATGGCATGACCCTGCCCGTGGTGGCAACGGCTACTTCTCTTGGCAGGCGAATCGCGACGGTTCTACCCGTGACCAGGGCAACGCTCCAGACGGCGAAATCTACTTCATGATGTCGCTTTTGTTTGCTGCCAATCGTTGGGATGATGCGGAATACATGAAAGATGCGCAGACTATTCTGAAAGCCTGTTGGAAGGGTAATGGTGGCTCTCTGTATAGCGAACAGTCCTACATTGCCACGTTCCAACCCACAGATGGCAACAACACTTGGGGCGATGCCTCTTATAGCTTGCCTGCATTTGTCGATTTGTTCAGCCGCTGGTCCGATACGAACAAAGATAAATGGCTGAAGGCTGCAAAGGCTACACGCGAGCACATCTATAAATCAGCGAACTCTATATCGGGTTTGTGCACCGATTACAGCAACTTTGATGGAACTCCGCATTACGCCTTTAGCAATAACTCAAAGAGATATTCTTTCGATGCTATTCGCTGCCCCATGAATTACGGCATGGACTATTACCTGTTTGGTGCCGATGCGGAACGCCAAACGAAAATTGCAAAACTCATCACCGACTTCTTTGAGAAGGATAATTACAGACATGGCCATTTTGAATGGGACGGCTCTGATCCGACAGGTTCGTTCACGATTGGGCAGGCTGGCGCGAACGCTGTAGCAACTTACGCTTTGCTTGATGAACCCGAGTACACAGATTTGGTCAAGAAAGTTTTGAAGCTTGCTTGGGACTCAAAGCCCATTGTGGGTCGTGATCGTTATTATGACGGCTTGGTGCACTACTTGGCCATGCTCCACTTGACAGGAAACTTCAAGATTTGGAAACCGAAGCCAAAGACTATTAAAGAAAAAACGGAACCGGCTGGCGAATACAAGGGCGCTACGTATAAAGAGGGCGATGCAATTGACGCTTTCGAAGATTGCGAACTTTACAAGATTACATTTGTCAAGGCCGCTGAAGAGAAACCGGATTCTTCGGAAGCGATTCGTAATGTGATTTCGCGAAACAGCGAGTACAAGATGCAGCGCGACTACAACCTCAAGGGCTGCAAAGTCAATAGCGAAAAGGCCGCCCGCGGTGCGTACTACGGAAGAATTGTACAAGTGAAGTAAATGAGTCGGTGAACAGCGCGCGATGCAAATGAAAATGCGCTTGATGCAACGAAAAATGCGCATAAAGCAAATGTGATAGTGTACGATGCAACGAAAAATGCGCGCAGGCTCGAATTTGATTTGTCATCCTCGGCTTTACAATTCGTCATCCTCGCGTAGGCGAGGATCTTTTCTTTTATAAAAAAAGAACTATTTTTCCTATTGTGTTTGCATAAAAAGGAGGAACGATGAAAAAATTTATTGCGGCGTTTTGTTGGCTGTTGCTTGTTTTGCTGTTTCCTTTTTGTGCTGTTGCCCAGGAAATTACGGCGCTCGGCTTTGTCGAAGATAAAAAGACGTTTGATCTTGATGGCGATTATATCCGTTTGGCTTTCGTAAGGACCAATGCGGGGTGGGGCCCGTCGTATTTCTTTACGGAAGATACTTCCAACGTGACGCTTGCAGAATCGAAGAAAGTTACTAGCAGAATTATGAAAAAGCCTTGGCAAATTGTAGATGCTGATGGCAAGTACTTTAAAATTGGTTCGCTCAAAAATGGCATAGCTACATTGAATATGCGTTTAGGCCTTGCTGCATACAAGCATCCTTCGAATGCTTCTATGAAAATAGATTCGCTGGGAACCAAACGTGGAACTTGGGTCAATTTCCTTTTGCCCCCATTGGTTGCGGTGCCGTCAGGAACTCAAATTGATGTAATCCCGCCAATAGCAACTAACGATTCCATTAAAGCAGAAGTTAAGGATAAACTTGTAAAAGAGTATTTAAAAAACAAAAAGACAGTTAGCATATGTGATGAGAAAACGGGATTACAGATTCAAGAAAGAGATGCTTTGCCGACCGATGTGATTGTCAAAGCACAGAAAAGCTATCAAGATGGTGTGTCCTTCTATGAAGTGGATCTTTCTAGTGATTCTGCTTGCGATGTCAGGGAGGATAAGAATGAATTTATGGCGATAAAAAATAACCGAGTATATTCATTGCAAGAACCATTTACGAGGAGAGATTGGTTTGGTTATGGATTAACTTTGTTTAATCGCTATGTCGTTTCGACGAAGAAAACAAAAGATACTGTTTACGTTCTGTATGTAAGTGGCTATAATCAAGATGGGTATGCTCTACTTGATTCTGATTTGAATATAAAAGCAATCAGTACGTGGAGCTATCATTAGGAGACTAAAATGCACATTCTCGAAAAGATCAGTGAATTCGTTGGCAAGTGGATGGCGGTTGTCGTGCTCGTGATTGCGGCGCTCTCGCTTTTTGTCCCGAAATCGACGCTCTGGATTGAACTCTCGTGGGTGAATTACCTCTTGATGGTTGTGATGTTTGGCATGGGGCTTACGCTCAAGCTCAGCGATTTTGCGCTCGTGTTTGCGCGACCGAAAGAAATTACCATCGGTTGTGCGGCACAGTTTATCGTGATGCCCGCGCTCGCGTTTTTGCTTTCCAAGATTTTTGGGCTCGATGCCGCATTGATGGCGGGCGTGGTCCTCGTAGGCACTTGCCCGGGCGGAACTTCTAGCAACGTCATCACTTACCTTTCGAAAGGCGACGTGGCGCTTTCCGTGGGCATGACAAGCGTGAACACGTTGCTCGCTCCTGTGCTGACGCCGGCGATTACTTACTTGCTGTTGCGCACCACCGTGAACGTAGATGTGATGGCGATGTTCCTTTCTATTGTGAAGGTCGTGATTGTGCCGATTGCCCTCGGGTTTGTTATCAACAAATTTTTTGGCAAGTTTACGGCGCGTGCGGTTAAAGTCTTGCCGCTCGTTTCCGTGGTTGCGATTGCAATGATTGTTGCTGCGGTTGTCTCGCACAATGCCGCAAAGATTCTTACGACTGGCGCGGTCGTATTCGCCGTGGTGATTCTCCACAACCTGCTCGGCTACGGCTGCGGTTTCGGTATCGGCAAGTTGCTTAAGTTCTCGACGCCCAAGACGAAGGCGCTTTCCATTGAAATCGGTATGCAGAATTCTGGCCTCGCCACAAGCCTTGCTGCAACGGCGTTCTCGTCGCTTGCAATGGCGACTGTCCCCGGTGCAATCTTCTCCGTATGGCACAACATTTCCGGCGCGATTCTCGCGAATATTTACCGGAGAAAAGAGTAGATAATCGCGGTTATTTTTTCTTTGATACGTTTAACTTTTTGAATTCAGCTCGTGCCTTGCGCATATCTGCCAAAAATGTTTCGTCTGCATGCAAACTGGCAAACGCTCCTGAAATAAGAACTTTGGACGCGTCTACGTCGCTTTGCCAATGGAAACCCGCAATCACGCGACTTTGTCCCCATTCGTAGGCATACTTCAGCAAAGCGTCTTGTGCGGCAGGGTTCACCTCAACCAACAGCAGCGCCATTGACCATGCAAGAATTGTATGCCCCGATGGGTACGATCCGTTTTTCCTTAAAACTTCTTCGTCTTTAGGAATGAGCGTGGGTTCATTGAAACGGTCGAATGGGCGCCGTCTCATATAATGTTTTTTGGGTGCCCGGCCTACTTGCCTCAAGGTTGCGATACCGCGTTCGATTAAATTCATGATGGCCGGAGTTTTCTTTGCGGAAATCTCCATGCCAAAAGGTTCGCTGAACATTCGGGCAATTTCATTCAAATCTGTCGTTGCTTGTGCAATTGCAAGAGAGGCGCGCGCAGAATCTTCGCGAACCGATTTACCCCACATGTACTGCGAGATATCGTACATGAACTGTACCGAGGTTGTTTCCGGTGGTGCTGGGTAGAAATTTAATCCGTTTGGGAGAGCGTCTGTCGTTAGGTATGGTTTGACATTTGCTGCAAAACCGCTTAATGCGGCCCCACAAATAGCAAGGGCAAAAATGGATTTTTGGAGAAGATTGATCATGCTTTAAAGATATATTTTTTCCCATTCTTGCGAATGGTTATAATAAAAATTGCTACGTTCTGCTAGATTCTGGATGGAAAGTCAGAGACGTAAACACATGGTTTTATTATTGATTGAATAAAAATATGAGCATCGAATACAAAGAAATACACGACTTCTCCGAACATGATTTAAAGGACCTGTTCCTTTCTGTTGAATGGTCTTCGGGGCATTTCGCCGACAAACTTGTTGTGGCAATGAAGAACTTCAAGACCGTCATTTCTGCCTGGGACGGCGAGCAACTCGTCGGCATGATCTGCGCGATGGATGATGGAATCATGAATGCCTACGTGCATTACCTGCTCGTGCGCCCCGAATACCAAGGCCAAAGTATTGGGAAAATCCTCGTCGATAAAGTTCACGAAAAGTACAAGGATTACCTCCGCATTGTCGTGGTTGCCTACAACGAAGAACTTGCCTTTTACGAACATTGCGGCTTCAAGAAAGCGGATGACGCAAGTGCGATGTTTATTACAAGCCTGTGGACGTAAGTGAAAAATGTCATTGCGAGGAACCGTAGGTGACGTGGCAATCTATGGATTAAAAAGGAGAAAATATGCCATTTGATTTTAAAAAGGAATTTAAGGAATTTTATCTGCCGAAGACTAATCCGGAAATTGTTACGGTGCCGAATGCGAACTTTATTACTGTTCGCGGCAAGGGCGACCCGAATGAAGAAGGTGGTGCTTATCAGCGTGCGTTGAACGTTCTTTATGCGGTTGCGTACACTCTGAAAATGAGTTACAAGACGGACTATAAAATCGAAGGTTTCTTTGAATATGTTGTGCCGCCGCTTGAAGGCTTTTGGTGGCAAGATGGAGTCGAAGGCGTTAATTACTCCGACAAATCTTCGTTCAATTGGATTTCTGCAATTCGCCTGCCGGATTTTGTAACGCAAAAAGATTTTGACTGGGCTGTAGAAACTGCAACGAAAAAGAAAAAACTTGATTGCTCGCTTGCAAAATTTGAGACGATTGACGAAGGCCTCTGCGTGCAAATGATGCATCTCGGCTCATACGATGATGAACCCGCTAGCGTAAAGCTCATGGACGATTTTATTGCGAAAGATGGCTACGTGAACGATATGAATGGCGATCGTCTCCATCACGAAATTTACCTTTCCGATCCGCGAAAAACTGCGCCAGAAAAGTGGAAAACGGTGATTCGACACCCAATCAAGAAGGTGTAAAATGAAAAGATTCGCGTTGCTTGGAGTGCTTGCTTTTGTCGCTGTAGGAATCGTTGCTTGTGGTGATGGTGAAAATAGTGCGGCTCCTGCGCGCGATGAAAGTTCTTCGTCGTCTGTCGTGGAATCTTCGACGGCAATGTCTTCTGCGACGGGATCTAGCAGTTCGGTTGCGGAATCTTCGTCTGCGGAAATCTCGTCGAGTTCGTCAGTCGCGGAGTCTTCTGCGTCTGTCGCGACCTCGGATACGCTCAGAATCACTTACGCTCTTAAACCGTTTGACGGACCGCTGGCCAACCCGCACAAGGGCTTTACAGTCCCGACGGAAGGTACATGGGTTTTTGTCCCTGAATTTGAATATGGCCCTTACGGTTCCTTGAATAATAAAGCATGGGACTTGGTTACCTACGGCTCCGGCTACCAAAAGTGGAATAAATTAAATCCTGCCAAAGATGTTTACGATTGGACGGAACTAGACAAGTTGCTGGATGCGCTCGCGGAACATAACATGGGCTATGCGCTGCGCGTGCTTCCGTATTCGCCATCCTTTGTCAAGGGCAATGACACGCCTGAAGAAGATTACGACTGGACTCCGAAATTTGTCTATGAAATGGGCGCGAAGAAAATTACCGCCACCGTGCAGTGGAACGGCTACCGCGCCACAGTTCCCGTTTGGGACGATCCGGTTTATTTGCAGGCGGCAAAAGATTTTGGAACCGCCTTGGCGAAAAAGTACGATGGCGACCCGCGAATCGAATACATCGACATCCGCTCCTTTGGTGAGTGGGGCGAATGGCACGCCTCGCACCTGAACGGCAGCGAAATGCCTTCGGAAGCGGTTCAAATAGAGATGTTGGACCATTATGCATCCGTATTCAAAAAGACATTGCTGGTTTTACCATCCAGCGGCATGGGGGATGTCTATACGCATGCACTTAGCCTCGGCATCACCAAGCGCGATGACGGATTCATCAGCATTCCCGGCAGGCCCGATTCGTTGGTGCGTGCCTACGAGGCCAACTTGCCGACCATCGCCGAGAACCAAGCCGGTTACGCCACCATGCTCAACAACAACGACATCATTCCCGGTGGGTATCTCAAGTGGACGCCGCAGCGCTGGGTAGATGCGATCACGACGGCGCATCTGACCTATTACGTGCTAGACCAGGATAGCGACGAAGGCTACAAATTCTACAAGGAAAACAAGGCCCTCGCCGATTCTATGAGCAAAGTAATCGGGTATAATTTTAGAGTGGTGAGCGCAGAACTTGTGAGCGTTGCCAATGCTGCAGGGAACGCCGTTGGGAATGCCGCGAATGCTTCTGTTGCAAGTACTGCCGCGACAAGCACGCTGAACATTACTGTAAAAAATACAGGCGTGGCTCCATGCTTTTTTGACGTGTATTTAGTTGCTGAATTTGTCGATAGTACAGGAACCGCGTTGGCTCAGCTCGGAGAAACGGTGCGCATTCCTAAGGGAACTTTTAAGGATGGAATGTCACAGAAATTTTCGTTCTCCGGCAGTCTCCCTGCTGATGGTACGGCGTCATCGGATGCGTCTGCGCAAAACCCCGTTCGCATAGCGCTTTCCCTCTACGAAAGTGAAGATGCCTTTAAGAACGGCAAGAATCCCACCGTTCGTTTCGACAACGACGGCCTTTTGCAGAATGGAAAGCTGATGCTGAGGGAGTAAAGGTTTCCGCATAATTTTTTTTCAAAAACCTATTGACATCCATAATTTTCTAGTTTATATTTTAGTGCACAAATGCACATCTTAAACAATGCGCAATAGTAACTTATTACAAATAAATATGAAACAGATTCTTTATATTCTTTTAGATAATTATGCCGATCATGAAATGGCTTTCTTGTCGCAACCCATCAATAGCAATGAGTTTTGCATGCGTGAACAACCGAAGTATGAAAACAAAGTTGTGGCACCGACGCTTGACTCGGTGAAATCGGTTGGTGGTTTGCGTGTTTCGCCGGACTATTCGTTCGAAACGATGCCCAAAGATTATGCTGCATTGGTGTTGATTGGTGGTTTTGGTTGGATGAATCCTGTAGCAGACAAATTGGTGCCGGTTGTTGCGGATGCGATTAAGCGTGGTGTTATTGTTGGGGCTATTTGCAATGCTGCTTCGTGGATGGCAAAACAGGGATTTCTTAATGACGTAAAGCATACAGGTAATGGACTTGATCAACTCAAGCTATGGGGTGGAGCAAATTACACCAATGAGGCTGGGTATGTCTGCGAACAAGCTGTGTGTGACCGAAATATTGTAACCGCTAATGGCTCTGCACATTTGGAGTTTGCGTGCAAGATGATGGAGCTGTTACAGAACGATACTCCTGAATGGATTGCTCGTTTTCAGTATTTTTATAAAGTGGGGCTTGCGAAGTTGAGTCTTCCGCAGCCGCGATTCAAGTTTAATACAGTTGGGTTGTTTACGACCGACAACAAGGCTATTGTCGATTTCTACACAAATGCATTGGGCTTTACGACTTCGTGGGATGGCGAACAACCAAATGTTGAAATGTTTCTTGGCGACAATAGGATTATCCTCTTCCCGCGATCTGATTTTGAAACGATGACAGGGCGTAAATATCAATATCCAGAAGGGTTTAATGGAACTGTAGAATTGAGCCTTGATGTGGCTTCGTTTGCGGAGGTGGATAAAGAGTATGAAAATGCACTTCAGCACGGAGCCAAGTCTGTGTTGCCTCCGACTACGGAACCATGGGGGCAGCGAACATGTTACATTGCGGACCCAGATGGAAATTTGATAGAAATAGGGTCTTTTGTTAAGTGAGAGAGGATTGCCACTCCTCCCGGCATATTCTATCTTTGCCCGCACCGCCAGATGTCGTATTTCTGGGGAACCGGGCGAGAACCGCCCACGAAAAAGGAAATTATTATGTCTCAAATCGAACTCACTTTCCCCGATGGCTCCGTACGTTCCGTAGCATCGGGCACAACCGGCCTCGAAATCGCAAAGAGCATTTCTGAAGGTCTCGCACGCAAGGCTCTCGGCGTTAAGTTCGGTGACAAGGTCCTCGACCTCAAGCGCCCGCTCACAGAAAGCGGCACTATCAAGATCATCACCCCGAGCAACGACGATCCGGATGCTTTGATGCTGCTCCGCCACAGCTGCAGCCACGTGCTCGCCGAAGCCATCTGCGACTTGTTCCCGGGCACCAAGCTCGCCTACGGTCCGGCTATCGACAAGGGTTTCTACTACGATTTGATGACTCCGACTCCGATCCAGCAGTCTGATTTCGAACGCATCGAAAAGCGTATGAAGGAAATCATCAAGGAAGACCGTCCGTTTACCCGTTGCGAAGTCAGCGCCG
>CAMUYW010000041.1 GCA_947165045.1 uncultured Fibrobacter sp.
AGACCTCGACTTGCAACTAACACTTCGGTAACCCTGTCGAAACCAGAGCACCCCCGGTGTGTTCACCGGGGGTGCTCTGGTTGAGACTCGTCGATTCAACGCGAACTAGTGAGCGTTTAATCCTTTGAGAACGCATGCGTTCGAAAAGCCCGAAGGGCAAAATTACTGCGAATAGCAGGAATTTTGGCAAACCAAAGAACCCCCGATTTTCGGGTTAATTCAAATATAGCAAAACTCCCCAAAAATGCAAACGCGAGCAGGCTACATTAAGCCGCTAAAACTTGACTTTATAAACCTGCGGCCAAAGTTTGCCGGTAATCCAAAAATCCTTGCCATCGTAAGCAATACCGTTCAGAACATCTACGCCGGGGAATCGTTCGCGAATCTCCCCCGCTTTTTTCGAGAAGTCTATGTAACGTAAAACCTTCCCGCTCGGGAGCTCAATTTCGGCAATCAAGTCCGTCTGCCAGATGTTTGCATACAAAGTATTTCCAACGATTTCAAGTTCATTCAAAAGCTTAATTGAATAGCGACCATCGCGAACACTGATATTCCCTGTTACAGAAAAACTGCCCGGCGCAATTTGCAGAAGTTCATCGGAGCCGTTACTCATCAAAAGCTGATCGCGCCAAAGCGTAAGTCCCCAACCTTCCGTCGGGATGCGGAACTCACCCTTCTTTTTAAACGGCTTGCGGGAATAAATAAACGCCTTGTGCGATTTCCATGTCAGGTAATAGATTTCATCACCCATAACAACGGAACCTTCGCCAAAATAGCGTTCTTCAAGGCGCGCAGAATCCAGAATTTTTCCATCCAGCGTGCGGCGGTACAATCCCGATTTTCCATACAAGCCCGTTGTTTCAATCAGTTCCTTACCATCAAAAGAAAGCCCTTGCGTAAAGTGCGAGGTTTCATGCGGAATAGAATCGAGAATCGTCGGTTCAACACGCGGCGTTGCTGCATAGACATTAGACGAAAGTGTACAGACTAGAGACGAGAGAATAAGGAACAAGAACATCAGCGGTTCGACAGGCTCACCTGCCTTAAAAGAATTTCTAAACATGTTCTAAAATTACAAAAAAAAGAAGCGTCGGCCACTAGAAATAAAGGATTCTCCTTCGGAGAATGACGCATCGCCATGTGCACTTTTTCTAAATTTGCGTTCTTACTAACGCATTTAGTACGGCTCGGCCATGTCAAAACATAAATGTTTTGACGTCTTCGACGTCCGTAGCTTCGGCTAGAAAATGCAAAAATTCTTTTTGCGCTTTCTAGCCTTGCTCACTTTTGCCGCGGCACTCGCCTTTTGATGCCTTCGGCATCCGTGGCTTCGGCTCAAAAATGGGTCTGCAAGCAGCCCCGCTTTCTCGCCTTGCACACTTTTACTAAATTTGCGCGCATGGGTGAAATTAGAACTCCTGCCAAAGTGAAAATTATCGTGGGCATTCTCGCGAAAGATGCCGAAGCCGTGAATGCGGTTCGCGGTGTTCTCAAGGCAAAATTCGGTGAAGAAGACCTGAACTTAGAGCCATTCCCGTTCACATTCACCAATTACTACAAAGAAGAAATTGGCAAAGCTCCGGTGCGAGCATTCTTCAGTTACGAGCAGCTCGTGGAGCGCGAAACGATTGTCGATATCAAGCTTTGGACAAACGACATCGAACTTGAAATTGCCGAGAAAAATGGCACTCCAGGACTCCGCCCCGTGAATCTCGATCCAGGCTACATGACGCTTGGGCAGTTCTTTTTGGCAACGACCAAAGACCAGCGCCAACGCGTCTACATGCAGCGCGGAATTTTCGTAGAACCAACGCTTTACTTTCAAGATGGGCATTTCCATGCTTTTGACTGGACGTATCGCGATTACCAAAGCGAATATTACATCAAGTATCTTGAAGAAGTGCGCAAACGCCTCGCCTATCAAATGACTACAGGCAGGCCGTATAGATTGCGCGCTGTTAAAGAACAACAAAAACCAAACACCTAAATATGAAAGCCGGAATTTTTACAATCATTCTCCTCATCATCAGTAACGTATTCATGACAGCCGCATGGTACGGAAACCTTAAGCTCAAAGAAATGCATATCAGCACCGACTGGCCGCTGATTCTCGTGATTCTCGCCTCATGGGGCGTGGCACTCATCGAATATTTCTTCATGATTCCCGCCAATACAATCGGAAGCAAAATCAACGGCGGGCCGTTTAGCTTGATGCAGCTCAAGGTCATCCAGGAAGCTATTTCACTCACGGTATTTACGGTCATCGCAGTAACGGTATTTAACAACGAAACGCTTCAATGGAATCACATTGTTGCTTTTGTTCTTATAATCGCGGCCGTATTTTTCGCATTCTTGAAATAACATTTTTCGCGGAATAGACAAAGCAAAACGCCGTTGCACTTGGCAGCGGCGCTTTTTATATTCTGTTTTAAAATCTAAGCTTAATGATTACAGATGGCATCGGCACCAGAAATATCGCTGATACTGAACGGCTGGGTCCATTCGCTCCAATCAGTTGCGCCTTTACCCTTACCATTTATATTGTCCTTCCAAACAACGCGCAATTGTACATAATACCCGCAAAGCTTACTGAGATAATTTTCCAAACATAATGCAAACGTTTTTTCTGATGCAGAAACATCATAACAATGTTCATAGACACTCGTTCCAGCGGCATCTGCAGCATCATACACACTAATACTCTTGGAAATGGAAGGTTCTTGATATGGGAACGTTTCAGTCCAATAGCAGCTATCACATGCATCCGATTTTTTCTTTCCGTCGCAATTACCCTTATAGTAACTGTAATTCTGCAAAGAAGTAAACCAGCGAGCTTCGTAATAAACGGTATCCGTGTATTTCGATTCAACAATATACTTACTAATTAAATTATCCGTAATAGTATACGTTCCTTCAGCAGTAATATACGTTTTATCTTCCGTTTCTGGGTCATCATCCCTATCAATCGAAGTAATATAGGTCATCGTAATTTTTGGAGTCGGAACAGGAACATCAAGAGACATAAAATCACGATATGCAACATTTGGAGTCAACTGGACAGCTTCGGTAAAGGACGACGTATCACCACTATTGACAACAGCCATACGATAATAAGATTCAATCTTATCAAGACCTTCAATGTAATAATGGCGCACATTGCCTTCAACCGCAACACCAGTCCATTTAAAATCCTTAAGCTTGGAAGACTGGATAACAAACTTTCTATTCGGGTCTTCCTTGGTATCGCTATACTTCCAGCTGAGTTCCCATACACTTGGCGCAATTCGAGTTATCGCGACATCGGTCGGGATCAATTCTTCAGCCACCGTAGCTGTATCCACAGTCGTTTGGCCGTCAGACTTAATTTGGACTCGATTGCTTTCTTTGGAAACACCGCAAGTATCATACGCTACAACACGATAATACTTGCCAACCTTTTTAGCTCCTTTCAACTTATAGATGGTAACATCTGTTTTAGTGGTCCCCTCGACTTCCCACGAAGGAGAAGACGATTCCAGATCAAGCGATTGGATTTTAAATCCGGATTCTTCACGAGAATCATTACGAGAATAATCCCAAGAAAGAGTCCAAGATGAATCGGTATCCTTGCTTACAATGAAATCAGTCGGTGCCGCAAGAGTTTCCGTAATAGTCTTACAACTAAAAGTTCCAGTAGAAGAACTAGACGTCTTCGTGATAGAACTAGAAGAAGTCGCAACAGGTTCATCGTAATCTTCGTCATCCAGCGAGGTAGAATTAGAGCAGGCTCCCAAAGCGCACAGGAACGTTGCAACTGTCGAAACCTTCCAAATACTATTCTTTTTCATAAAAGCTCCCTTTTAGAAAAATATGTTTACATTCTAATATATTTTTTTATGTCATAAAAATATCACATTCTTAAAAAAAATATGTCTAAAATGTGAGAAAACACATAGATAGGGCGCCTATTATCGGCTTATGTCAATAAAAACTACTTGCGGATACGCAAACTACGATTGCCAGAACGCACTTGATACATACCGCGAGGTACAGAATTTAAGCGGATTTCGCGACCATAGCCATGCTTAACAACCACGCCATTCATATCAAACAGCGACCAAGATGCGTCTGCCGAGAGTCGGACTATACTGTTCAGACGATCATAGGTCACTCCAAGTCGAGCATCGGAAGTGCGGGCAACATCGCGAACCGCCACAGAGCTCGTATCCACTTTGCCAAACTTGATGTTCCCGACGAGCGTTTCGCCCCCCAAGCCTTCTGCAGTCAGGTAAAAGTCCTGAACGCCTTCAAGCTTTGGGAGATTCGAGCACTTCACCTCGGTCCACTTCGAGGCATCGCCAGCAGTGGGCAATTCGCACTTCGAGATGACATCGCCTTTTTTACGCTCCTTGCGGAGAGAGAGCGTGCCGCCGGCAGCGTTTTTCACTTGAATGCTCACGCCAGCGCCCACGATAGAATCCGTAATTACGTTTTCAAAAATGGCATAGCCACCATCTTTTATAGCCAGTTCATCTTCCTTCGAGAGTCGCACGCGGATGCCGTTGTCAAAGCCGTTTGCAGGAATCGTGTCGCGAATAATGCGCAAAAAGTCGAGGCGGTCCAGTTCCGCATAATGTTTGCCCTTCGTGATTTCAATGAAGTTTGAGCCGCGCTTGAGTTTCGTCGGAATGTAGACCACCGATTTTTCAGGGAATTCGCTCCACGCGCCAGTCAGCGGGAGTTCCACTTCTTGCGTTTTTCCGTTGATGTCCACGAAATGCGAGCTGCCGTTTGCCCCGTCTTCGGTCCAGTTGTTATCGTAGCGGTAACGGATAAGGTAATCACCCGCCTGCGGGATAATCATGGGCAAGCGAATCTTGCTGTCATCGTAATTGATGTAAGCGCAAAACTCGCCGTTCGACGCCTTGGAGCTGCTAGAAATATCCACATGCGTAAGGATTCCGTGTTCAGCTTCGGCGCTCAAGTAACGTCCGAGGAACGGTTGTCCCATTTCGGGCCAGTTGTCTTCGGTAAACACGAGGTCGCGCACTTGGATGTAAGAATTTCCGCCGTCGTTTTTGTCGTAATAGTGGTTTACAAAGCGCAAGCGATTCACGTCTTCGAAAGCTTCACCGCCCGCAGGCCCGTAATAGCGGCCATAGCGACTAAGCAGAATCGTACCTCCCCCATCGAGCAGCCTCTTGCCGCTACGGTCTACGTAACCGCCATCAATACTGTTGGAACGCCCGACGGTCGTTTTGTAAGAATTGTTTTCGAGGTCGGCTCCTTTTTTACAGCAGTTGTCCCAAGCCGTGAAAAGGAAATACTTGCCGTTATGTTCGATAAGGCTTGCTCCCTCGACACCTGCGCCACCGCGATTCGCAATGTTTTTCATCTTGGCACCGCTCTTCACCTTGCCCGTCAATTCATCGAGTTCGAGAATGTGAATGCCCGTTCCCCACGAGCCGAACGCCATCCAAACTTTTCCGTCGAGGTCCTTGAGCACGGCGGCATCAATTGCATTGTAAGAATCGCTCTTGACCGTATGAATCACTTCGCCTTGGTCCGTCCAGCCGTAGCCGATTTTTGTCGGGTCGATTTCTTTACTCGACATAAAGCCCATACCCGATGAACGGATTCCCATTTCGGAACCGCAATAGTACATGCGATACTCGCCGCCAACATAATGAATATCAGGCGCCCAAATATCAATCATGTTCGGAGCGTAATTGTAAAGCCACTTCGAAAATACAGGCATCGCGGGATCGCCGTTTTTCCAGTTCAGCGCATCTTCGGAGAACTGCATGAGCATGTGGTTGTCCGTCGTCGCAAGCGCGTAGCCATCTTCGTAACGGATAATGTCCGGGTCGTGGCCCGCCCAGCGATGTTCCTTGGCAAACCAGTCGGCAGCAAAAGCCTGCACACATAAAAAGGTAAAACAAACGGCAATCAATTTATTCATACAGGCTTCTCCTTTAATATTTAATACGGCCAAATTATATCTACTTCATCCGGCGAATATTCATACACAGCATCATCAAGAATAAAGTATTTTACATCTTTATATTCCGCGGGAATATCAAATTTATGATTGTACAAACATGTACAGGTTGTTTCAGAACGAACATTGACGTATTCTACAGACAACGTATCTCCTAAACGCTTAAACGATACATCAGCATCAACCTCGCACAAATCTTGCGCAAAGGGAATTTCAATTTGGTAATCATTTTTTGATTCATGCAAGAAAAACTTTTTCAAATATTTAGAATATCCATACTTCAAGACATCCGTTGTTTCAATGCATTTTGCACGTGGATCTTGCGTCACTGAAGAACTACTGCTTAGCGCTTTCAAAGAATCCTTATTGACAACAATAGGCGGCACACACTGATAAGTCATAATCGATGGCGGATACGGAACGCAACCCGGTTTAGGCTGATGGTAAGTCGAATCTCCATTTTCTATATAGAGCGTATCAGGGCAACAAACGCCATAACCCGGATCATAAATCGTACTAGAGCTACTAAACAAAGGGCCCCTTGACGACGAAGATTTTTGCATTTCACTAGAAGATGATTCCGATTCATCCGCAACAGCCGAAGACGAATTTTCGGAAGCGAGATTTACAGAAGCAGAGCTTTCTGATGATGAACTTATAGCCGCAGAACTTGCGGGATTTGACAACGAATCATCGCAGGCCCAAAGCACAAGCGACAGAATCGCACCACAAACAACATTTTTTTTCATATTGAGATCCTCCTTCACCATAAAATATAATCATCATTGACAATAAATTTATTGAGGATCTCGATAAAAAGCATTAGAATAACGTTTTAACGATGTAGCGGCCTTTGGGTAAATTGCGGAATTCTACTTCGGCGCCGTTAACATTTTTCGTGGAAACGATTTGTCCCATGGAATTCAAAAGGTAAACGCGATGGTTGCCGGATTCTTTGAATCGCACGGAATAAACGCCTTCAGAAACGCGAACAGAGAACTTCGGGGCAATTGCACGCGGCGCAGGGAGCGCCACAGGGCCAGCGCTGCTGCTAGATTCAACCGGAATTGCGGAACTTGACGAAACTTCGGCCACAGAGCTTGACGATACCGCGCTAGACTTGAACATGATATTTCCAACGATGACTTCACCCGAATTGCCTGATGCGGTCAAATAAAAATCCTTGATGCCGCCTTTGCCCTTGAAATCAGAGCAAGAAACTTCCGACCAGCCGTTTGCAGCCGTTTTGGCAGTCGAGAGGTCACAATCCGAAAGGACATCGCCATTCTTTTTGCCATCGCGAATGGAAAGCTTTCCAGACGTCGCGTTTTTCACTTGTAGCGCAACTGTATTAGACTTGATGGAGTCCGTCACCACGTTTTCGAAAATGGCATAGCCGCCATCCTTGATTGCAAATTCATCCTTGTCGGTGAGGCGCACACGAATGCCGTTGTCAAATCCATTTGCAGGAATCGTATCGCGAATCACGCGCAAAAAGTCGATGCGGTCGAGTTCCGAAAAGAATCCGTTCGGCAGCGGTTCAATGTCAATGAAGTTGCCACCGCGCTTGAGCGTTGCCGGAATCATCACGATGGACTTTTCAGGGAACGTGCCCCAAGAACCTGTCGGCGGAAGCGTCACCGTTTGAGACTTACCGTTAATCGTGACTTTATGCGTAGCATCGCCTTCGCCACCGTTTGCGTAACGGTAACGCAGCAAGTAATCGCCTGCCTGCATAATGTTCATTGGCAAACGAATTTTTGTGCCTGCCGTGTTGATGTAAGCAAGGTATTCTCCATTCGAAGCGGTCTTACTAGAGGTAATCACAAGGTCGCCCGAAACGCCACGCGTGAGCACGCCATGCTCCACTTCAGCACTCAAATAACGCCCGAGGAAGGGCTGTCCCATCTCAGCCCAATTGTCCTCGGTAAACACAACATCACGAATATGAATGTGATTATACTTGTCACCCGCATTATCGTAATAGTGATGCACAAAACGCACGCGATTCAAGTCTTGGAAAGCTTCGCCGCCGCCAGGCCCCACGTAACGCCCATAACGTTCCAGCAAAATCGTCCCACCACCAGTCGCCATATCAGCACCGCCGCGGTCTTTGTACGGTCCTGTTACTTTATCAGCACGACCATACGCAGTCTTGTAAGTTGTTTGTTCAATGTTCGCACCCTGCTGGCAGCAAATATCCCAAGCCGTAAACAAGAAGTATTGGCCACCATGTTCAATAAGGCTCGGGCCTTCTTCGGCGCCGTTGCTAGCCTTACTTGTGCGACGCGCAATGTTGTAAATCGTCTTGTCGTCACTCGCCTGGTAGCCCGTTTTTCCATCGAGTTTAATCAACTGAATGCCAAGCCCGAACGAGCCAAACGCCATCCAGTAATTGCCATCGGTATCGCGGACAACGTCAGCATCAATCGCGTTGTACTTGTCCGAAGTCGTAGTATGAAAAACGTGACCGTGGTCTTTCCAGCCGTAGCCTGTTGTGCCCGGCATAATCGAAGTCGTTGACGTGTATCCAATCGCAGACGAACGCTTGCCAAAAACGGACACGCAATAGTAAGCGCGAAATTCACCGTTCATGTAGTAAAGATCCGGAGCCCAAATGCCTTCGGTTCCCGGAGCATACTGATACGCCCACTGCGGAATTGCGCTCACCGTAGAACCATGACTTTTCCACGTGTAAGCATCTTCGGAAGTCCAAAGTTGCAAATTGTTGTTCGTGCTCATGAGAGCGTAACCGTCCTCAAAGCGAACCATGCTCGGGTCGTGACCCGGTTGCAAATTGTCCTTGGCATACCAATCGGCAGCCGTAGCTGTTGAAACGCCAATAGTGCCAATCGTCGCGAGCGTCACGAAATTCACGAGATGCGTCGCCGATAAAACTTTATTCAAAACTTTCATACCAAACTCCTTAAAAATTACTGGATAACGCAAATGGAATAGGCGATTCCAGCACATAGGCCGGAATGACAACGCTGCATCATCTTACCACGACCTTTGCAAACATCGTGCCGGAGCGGACGAAGTAAGTTCCAGCACGTACATTCACTACATTAATTTCATTTCCATATCCGCGACGAACAACAACTCCATTCGCATCAAGAACCGTCCAATCCATCGTTTTCGCCAAACGAATCACGCGAGCAGCACCATCGTAAGTTGCGAACTTCGCCAACGAAGCACCCGCCGCGCGCGCACGTTCAAGCCCAGTCGTGCCACCATTTCCAGAATCCGGCGGTGTAGCCGTCAAAGAATCCTCCGGCGGTTCGACTTTCGGAAGTTCCGCCTTCACAAGCTTAATCTTCTGGTTGTCCGTTCCTGTGCGAACCCACGTGATGAGTGGCATCCCCACATCCTTGGAGACGTTCAGCACATCCGCCAAATAATCGCTATCGTAGTCGGCAAACAAGTAATAGCCTTTTTCTTTAGAAGCGTTTTCAATGCGGATTTCGCAAGGCGTCGATTTTGTCGCCACCGTATCTAATAGCATTGTGGATGGGCAATAGAAATTCTTGGTTTTGAAATTCTGCAACGTGTAATAGCGAGACTTTTCGCCACGCACCAAAACCCAGAGCTGCGATTCATTGTTTTCGTCTGCCGTCTGCTGCACCACCATGCCATCGCTATCTTCGAGCGCCAAATTGCTATGAGAAACGACCATGCGATACCCGCCCGCTTCGACAAGCGCATTGTCGACCGGATCCACGCCATTCGTATGCTTAATCTTTTGAATATTCCCGTCGCGATCGTAATAGAGGTAGTCGATGTTCACGGAACGACGATACGTCCAGCCACCCGGAGAATTTGCGCCATGGTACATGAAATACCAATGTCCGAGATACTTGAAAATCGCCTGATGGTTCGTCTCGGAATTTTCCATTTTGTCGTTGATGACGCCTTTTTGCGTCCACGGTCCATTCAAGCTCGGCGCCATGGAATAATTCGTTGTTGACGGATACCCCGATGCATAGCTGAAGTAGTAATTTCCGCGGAAATAATGCATCCATGGCGCTTCGAAAAAGTCCTTGATCTTGATATCTTCTGGCGTACTCGCAAGTTCAATCATGTTTTCTTTGAGTTTCACACGGCGGCCCGCATTCCACGAGCCCCAATACATCCAAATATCGTTGCCATCGTAAAAAATCGCAGGGTCAATGTTGAGTTTCACATCGTTCGGCGTATTGTCAGTGATGAGCGCCTGACCGATTGCGTCTTTCCACGGTCCAGACGGATGGTCTGCCACGGCAACGCCAATTGCAAAGCCTTCACTCCCGTTTTCCTTGATAGTCCCGTGATGAACGGCCACGTACCAGTAAAATTTGCCATTTCGATATTCGCAGTGGCCCGCAAAAGCGCTCGCATTCGCCCACTTGAACGTTTTGACGCTCAAAACCGCACCGTAATCGTGGTAATGTTCCATGTCGTTGGTCACGAGCACATGCCAGTCATTCATGATGAAATTTTTATTGTTATTGCCTTGCGGCCCCTGTTCATCATGCCCCGCAAAAATGAAAAGCGAGTCGTTATGTACGAGCGCCGCCGCATCGGCGGAATAAAAATCAGTCGTAAGAGGATTCGCTGCAAAGGCAGCCGAACCCACAGCGCAAATGCCCAAAATAGCGCAACAGGCCGCGTTCCTAACATCACGCGACAGCGCAAAAAAAGGCTTAAAACCCTTCGTTTCCATCTACATCTCCCATACATCCACACTCGTAACAAGCCCGGTAAAGGTAAATATATACTTTTTATTATTAAAAGTCCACATATTTTTTGATTATCGGCGGCTAGTGGTTGGTGATTAGTGGTTAGTGATCAATATTTAGTTATTAGTCATTTGTCATTGACTACCACTCAGCGGCAAACAAACATTAGAAAGCCTCATCAAAGTCAACATTTTCGAATTAAAAGTCCACAGTTTAAAAAGTGGTTTGGTTCGGCAGGCGCACCAACCATTTTCAATTTCATCCCTATTATACAAGCAACCTCTATACTACACACACAAAGTAATTTTTTTCGTTTTTTTTCAGGCTTTTTTCCCATATACGAGCAACAAAAACTATATTACAAAGCAGTACAGGAGAAAAAATAATGAACCAGAAAACCGTACTGTCAAAAGTGACGGCTGCGCTTTTCGCAGCATCAGTTGCATCCGTATCCGCTTTTGCAGCAGGGACTTTCGAGACCTGGAACGGAGCTAACGGAAATCCGCAAATTCAAACCGGACTAGGCAACTGGACCGAAACATTCGGTTACTGGTTCTTTTACATCGACAAGAACGGCTCCAATGTTGCATGGCCAGCCATGATGGATCCACCTTATTACGAAGATTTAGGCCCTGTCATCTTGGAATGCAAAGGCTTGTGCGGAACAGCGGTTCTCAAAGGAGGAACTGCGATCGAAAAACCGTTCGTAGGATTCGGCGTCGCCGTTGTCGGAGAAACATCCGGCACGGACTACACCCTAGCAGCAGGCGATGCTGCCGCATGGGACGGGCTCTGCGTGACATACTCTTCAGATGTCGATTTGTTACTACAACTAGGTCCAGGCCCGATTGACAACCCGAACGGAAAAATTTTAGACGGCGAAGGTCCCGACGCAGAACCAGCCCAAGCGATTTCGTATCCGACCGCCACACTTCCTGCCTCCAAGACCGGCAACGTGGCGAGAGTCGCATGGTCAGACTTCAAACAAATACCTTCGCACTCAAGCGCCCCCATCATAGACGGAGAAACCGCCGCAAAACAGCTTTCCCTCATTTTATTTAAACTACAATCCGAGCCGGGCAACTACGATTTCAACATCTGTGCGGTCGGTCCGAAAGACGGAACTTGCCCAGAAGAATGCGGCATTTCCAGTGAGGAAACAAGAATCCCAATTGCACGCGGAACGACAACTGCAAAAGCAATCCTCAATGGTCGTACACTCAGCTTTTCGGGCATCAAGTCAACCGCCACCGCCGAAGTCATGAACAGCCTCGGACAAGTTGTCGCACAAGGAGTCATCGAAGGAACGGCCTCAACGCTCAACCTCGCCCACCTTGACGCTGGAATTTATTTAGTTCAAGTTGTTGGGAAGTCCACGAACTTCACTAACAAGATTGTGTTGAAGTAACAACAATACTTTCGATAAAATTGAAATCATTTTCATTCTCTTTGACTGCTAAAAAATTACTTTAGCATAAACAAGGAGAGTGGATTGTGAATAGAAAATTTATGATGGCGTTGGCGCTTTGGGCCGTGTCAATGACATCGACAGCATTTGCGGACAACACCTTTAAAACATGGATTGGAGCAGAGGAAAATACATCTCTAATTGAGACAGGATTAACCGATGGAAGAATATCCAATGGTTTATGGTTCTACACCTTCTCCGTCAATTACCTAAACGAAGTTCAAATAGACTGGTATCCAGCCTATGTTCCACCTGAACCCTCCGCACACAAGTTAGATGGAGTCGTTCGAAATTGTGGAGGAATCTGCGGAACCGCTATTTTCGACACAACGAAATCTACCAGCTACATTTCTCCTTCTGTGGTAATAGCTTTCTACGTTTTAAAGGATACAACCGTTTCTTTTGGCAGTTCACCCCCCGCTGAAGGCGATGCATCTGCTTGGGGAGGACTCTGTGTCACCTACACCTCGGACTTGGATATAAAACTTGAATTGGACAATACCCTAACGCAACATTCTCTAAATCAATCCGGATTCAGAGCCAGCAGTGATACCATCTGCTACGCAAAACCCACCGCCATACTCCCAGCATCAACAACTGGTAATATGATGAGAGTCGCATGGTCAGCCTTTGAACAGCCCTACACATTCAATTGCAACTCAAAATTATCAGGAGAAGAAATAGCCAAGCGGTTGCAATTAGTTACATTCCGAATTCACGGAGAAACAGGGAGTTATAAATTCAATATTTGCGCCGTTGGACCTTACGACGGGACCTGCCCTGAAACCTGCGAGCCACCAGGCACAACGGGATTCAAGAATGTACACAGATCTGCTGAAACTCTCAAAGCCACTGAAGTCAAAGCGATTCTGAACGGGCGCACACTCGGCTTTACGGGCATCAAGTCCACCGCTACCGCCGAAGTCATGAACAGCCTCGGACAAGTTGTCGCAAGAGGAGCAATCGAAAGAACCGCCTCAACGCTCAACCTCGCCCACCTTGACGCTGGAATTTATTTAGTTCGAGTAGTTGGGAAGTCCACGAACTTCACAAACAAGATTGTGTTGAAGTAAAAAAATCGTGCTTCCGCGCGGTTATACTACGCAAAAACGCCCGGTCTAACCGAGCGTTTTTCGCGTATTCAAAAGGGGATTCCCGCTCGGAGGCGGGAATGACAACCTCTTGATTACGTGTGAGCGTCAACCCATTCAGCGTTCTTCTTGCAAGCTTCGACAGACTTGTCGAAAGCAGCCTTTTCTTCGGCGCTCATCTTGACTTCGAGAATCTTTTCGACACCGTTTGCACCAACGACAACCGGCACGCCGCAGTAGAGACCGCTAACGCCGTATTCGCCGTTCAACTTGGCAGCGCAAGAGAACACGTTCTTCTTGTCGAGGAGGTAAGCTTCAGCCATGTGGATAGCAGAAGTTGCCGGGCTGTAGAAAGCAGAACCGCGACCGAGGAGGTTCACGATTTCGCCACCAGCACCTGCGGTACGCTTTGCGAGTTCAGCAAACTTTTCCTTGCTCATGAGCTGAGAAACCGGGATACCGCCGACAGAGACGCATTCCATGATGGAAACCATCGTGTCGCCGTGGCCGCCCATAACGAGAGCCTTGACGTCTTCGACGGAAACGCCGAGTTCGTCAGCGACGAAGCAAGCGAGACGAGCAGAGTCGAGCACGCCAGCCATACCGATCACCTTGTTAGCCGGGAGGCCGGACTGCTTCTGCATGTTGTAGACCATGGCGTCGAGCGGGTTCGTAATAACGATCACGAATGCATCTGGAGCATTTTCCTTGATAGCTTCAGCAACAGTCTTGATAACGCCGCAGTTCTTGTCGAGGAGGTCGTCACGGCTCATGCCCGGCATACGCGGGAAACCAGCGGTAACGATAACAACATCAGCACCCTTAATAGCGGAATAATCGGTAGAACCCTGAAGATCGACAGAAGAGTTGATGACGGAGCGGCCTTCCATAATATCGAGAGCCTTACCCTTCGGCATGCCCTGAGTCTGCGGAATGTCGATAAGAACGACGTCGCCGAGGTTCTTCTGTGCGAGCACGAGAGCCATTGTACCACCAATTTGACCAGCACCAACGAGTGCAATCTTCTTTCTTGCCATGATTAACCTTCCTTTTAAGGTATTTAAAATTTTACGTGTCAAATATAGCAAAAGAAATGTAAAACCGGCAATATGGGCCAATGTTACATATTATTTATTTGAGAGGCTCCACCCCCAAAAAAAGTATATTTACGGGCAAAATGAGAGAGAAGGAGCTCCAACCAATGAAAAAATTTCTGATTTGCAGTGGAATATTCGCATTCACGTTCTTTGGCTGTTCCGACGAGAGCAAAATCACTTCACCAGACACATCCGAAAGCAAAAATTACCACCAGGTGAAGGTCGACAAAGAAAACCACATCATAACTACAAGCATTAAGGCCCATACCACGGGATACTGCGTTCTATACAAGGGTTCTTTCAACTGGAACGAATTCTTTTACGACACCAATCCAGAAGAGGATACCACCCGCTACGAAATCCGCGGCGACACACTTGCCGTCTATTACTATGGTTGGTCCGACCCGCTCTATTACAACGGAGGTTCCACGAACAGCATTTATGGAGAATGGAATAACATTGAATGCAGCTATATCAAAGAGTGGAATTGTATATCCGACGAAGACCGAAAATTTAAGGAACAGTATTATAAAACGGTCCTGACAATATCCGAAAGCAAGTTCAAAGAAGAACGGGTTTATATGCCCGCCTATTTCACGTACGATGATTACATGAACACCCAATTCATAACGGATCTTTATGTACATCTTGAGGGGGATGCCAACTTCATCGGATTTACTACATTGTATACTTTGTTCATACCCGAGCGGGAATCCGACATAAAGGAATACGAAAAGAGCCATGGAATCGAAGTTCTGGAAACATCCAAACTCGCAAAGACATTCAAGCTGAACGGTAAGACCATCAAGTTCGAGGTTACAAAAGTCGAAAGGGATTCTCTGGACTACTCCGCCGCATTCCAAGTGAGCTCCGGCGACAAAGTGTGCACCCTCGAAGAAAATCAAGTCACTATAACAAAAGAAAACTGCAGCGACCTTTCTTCGGAAAGCCTGCTCGGCTACGACAAGGATCGCGATTTCAACGACTCGCTCTACCTCAACGGTCTAGTAACGATGACGAATGAAGTCAATGAATTCCGCAAATGCATCACGGAACTCGCCGCAACTGATAACGATTGATAGAGATGACAATTTAAGGATACTCGCAGAACAGCTCATTTTCTAAGTTCTTAGTTCTAAGCTCTAAGTTCTAATTGTTATATTTGCGGTCACTATGAGTATTGCTATTCCTCAACTGCCTAAGGGCACACGCGATTTTTATCCGGAAGCTGAACGCATCCAGAATTACATTTTTGACACTTGGCGCAAGGTCGCCGAAAGCTTTGCCTACGAAGAATATGAAGGCCCGATGTTTGAACATCTGGAGCTTTACACCGGCAAGTCCGGCGAAGAAATCGTAAGCCAGCTCTACAACTTTAAAGACAAGGGCGACCGCGAAATCGCACTCCGCCCGGAAATGACTCCGACTCTCGCCCGCCTCGTGATCCAGAAGGCTCGCGAGCTCAAGAAGCCGTTCAAGTGGTTCTCCATGCCGCGCCTGTTCCGTTACGAAAAGGCACAGAAGGGTCGCCTCCGCGAATTCTTCCAGCTGAACATGGACATTATCGGTACCGAAAGCATTTACGCCGAAGCTGATTTACTCGCATCAATTGCCACGATGCTCCGCAAGTTCGGCCTCAAGGACTCCGACTTTGCCATTGGCGTTTCGAGCCGCAAGCTCCTCGCCACTTACCTCGAAGAAATTGGCGCTCCGAATCCGGCACTTGTTTACCCGGTGCTCGACCGTCGTTTAAAAATCGGCCCCGAAGCTTTTGCAAAGGCTCTCACCGAAGCAGGTCTCTCCGAAGCACAAATCAAGCAGCTCGACGATTTCATGAGCAGCAAGTCGATTGAAGAAGTTCGCGCTACCGTGAAGAGCGAAAACGCAACGGCCGCCCTCAAGGAAATTGAAGACTTGTTCGCCACGCTTGCTGCCGCAGGCTTTAGCGAATGCGTGAACCTCGACCTTTCGATTGTTCGCGGCCTCGCCTACTACACAGGCATCGTGTTCGAAGTGTTCGACAAAGGCAAATCCATGCGCGCTATCGCTGGCGGTGGACGTTACGACAGCCTCACCGAAAAACTCGGTGGCGACCGCATTCCGGGCGTTGGCTTTGGCATGGGCGACGTTGTTTTGGCAGACCTCCTCCGCGAACGTGGACTTTTGCCGAGCCCGAAGCAGCACGTGGACTTCTACATTGCAAGCTTCACGAACGACATGAAGAAAATTTTCGAAACGGCACAGGTGTTCCGCGCAAACGGCAATTCCGTGTCGCATCCGCTAGCCACCATGAAGATGGGCAAGCAGCTTGAACAGGCGAACTACCAAGGCGCTTCTATCGTCGTTTACGTAGATGGAGAAAAGGCAACCGAAGGCCAGTTCGAATTCAAGGATCTTCGCGACGGCACCATGCACGTGGGCGACGTCGCCGCGATCGTTGAACGCAGCAAGATGGTTATCGAACCGAAGAAAGCGTAAGGACATTCCCTCGCTAGGACGACATCCATACAAACCAAAAAAAAATTTGTATGGATCCTCCTTTGGAGGATGACTGCATGGGAATATTTCTAGCAACTAGTAACTCAGAACTAATAACTTAATCGGCATGACTCCGTTTAAAACATTATTCAGCATCCTTTCGTTGTTCCTCGTTCTTGGGGTGATGGCGCTTGCCTATCCCGAAGACGGAATTCACATTGGCGACACAACGCTCCGCTACCCGAAGCTTTCTCAAGTTTTCGAGAAAGCCGAAACGACAACGGACTCCGCCGGGAACAAGGTTAAAGTCGAGCAGGTCGATCCAGAAGACGCTATCCGCCAGATGATGGAAGAGACCAAGGCAAAGCAATTCGCGGCATTTTCGGATTCGCTCAAATACTATGAGGACTTTTTCAGAGAAGGTCGCACACGCTTTGAACTGCCGAACGATGATCTGACCTGGTTCGATAGATTCTTCCAAAGTCTCTTGCAGGCTAAGAAGGATTCCACCACGGTCCACGTGATTCATTACGGCGACTCGCAGCTTGAAGAAGACCGCATTTCTTCGACTATTCGCGAAGACTTGCAGACCGAATTCGGCGGAAACGGTCCGGGCATGCTCCCTGCAGTGATGCACATTCCGTCTCAGTCGACTTCGCAATGGAACAACGGAAACTTACAGCGTTACATTGTATTTGGTCCCAAGGAGGAACACGCGACTCATAACCGCTATGGACCATTGGCCCAGGTGGGCGAACTCAACGGTTCCGCAGTCATCGGTGTCAAAAAACGCGAAGGCCGCAAGGATATGTTCCCGCATGTCGGCGGTTACTCGACCATCAAGGTGCTCGCCGCAAACAAAGGCAACTTGAAGCTCAAGCTCACTTACGAACATGAAGTTTCTGAAATTGTCGGCCAGAATGCAGATGGCACACCAAAGGTCAAGACCAAGAACAAGAAAGAAACCGCCCAGGATCCAGTCGTTGAAAAGTTCACCAAGTTGAACGTCTATACGTGGAAGCTCCCCGACACTACCTCCAACATCAAGCTTTACTTGAGCGGACGCACCGAGATTTACGGTATTTCAGTCGATGGCGCTTACGGTGTCGCTGTAGACAACGTAGCAATGCGCGGTAGTTCAGGCACAGTATTCCACAAAATCGACAACCAGCTCCTTGCCGAATCTTACAAGGCCATGAACGCCAAACTCATCATCATGGAATACGGCGGAAACATGGTTCCGAGCATGACTCCCAAAGTCTTGGACTGGAGCAAGAAACTCATAACCAGACAAATTCAAGCAGTCAAGAAGGCTAATCCCGATGCAGACATTCTCTTTATCGGGCCAGCCGACATGGCTAAACAAATTAACGGAAGATGGCAGACCTATCCGGGTCTTGGCATAACCATCAAGATGCTTCGCGAAGTCGCTCTTGAAAACGGCCTCGCCTACTGGGATATGCACCGTGTGATGGGCGGCGAAGGATCCATGATCAAGTGGGTTAAGAAAGCCCCGCCTCTTGGATTTACCGACCACGTTCACTTTACGCGCAAGGGAGCATCTTACATGGGCGACCTGTTCTGCTCTTCGCTCCACATGTATTACGATTACTACCAGTTCCGCAACAGGCACAAGCTGAACGATTCGAAACTCAAGGACATCCGCAAGTTTTCGGACAAAAAACAAGCTAACGCCGACTCGACTAAAGTAATTGATTTGAACGCAGAAAAAGCTAAATCCACAAAAACCGGAGGGGGTTTATAAGTGAGAAAAAAGCTTGCCATTTTTGCTGCAATTCTCGGCATTTTTAGCATCGGCTCCATCTCCGCCAAGGACATGGAAATCACACCGGGCTATTATGATGTTGATTTTACGAAGTACGATTTTATCGACACGTCGCTAAACACAATCCAGTTTCCGCAAGGTAACGCTAGTTTTGAGCCTTTTTTCAAAAAGCTCGACACGCTCGTTTTCGAAAACAGAGGCAAGGTGCGCATTCTCCACATCGGCGGTTCACACTTGCAGGCAGACGTCATTTCCGGGCGCATTCGCGAACACCTGATTAAGGAATATCCGGGAGCTTCGGCAGGTCGCGGTTTCGTATTCCCGTATTCGGCAGCAAGAACAAACACTCCGGCAAGCTACGCGAGCTACTACAAAGGCATTTGGGACAAGAACAAGAACGTTCAGCACGAAATCACAAAGCCGCTCGGACTCCTTGGAATTGCAGTGAGCACTCGTGACCCGCGCGCCGAAATCACGCTCCTTTTGGACAAGTACAACAACGAACCGATCTGGGGCGAAACGAGCTTTAGAGTTTTCGGTTACAGCGACAGCAACGACGTTGAACCGGTGCTCCGCATTGATTCCATGGACGTTTTCGGTACGTTCGATGCCTCTAGCCAAAGCTACGTATTCACCAGCCCACGCCCGATAGACACAATCCAGATTGCTTTCCGCTGGGCAGACACGACTAAGCAGGCCGAAGTTGCCGCATTCATCACGGACTCGCTCTTTAAAGATTCCGTAGCACGCGCCGATTCACTAGCCCGCGTTGCCGATTCGTTGCGTTTGGATTCACTTGGACTTTTGCCTTCGGCAAGTTCTACAGCACAAGCTGTCGCTGCCGATTCCATGTTCCAGGGCGACTGCGAAGACGTTCTTGACACGAACTGCCTCAACCGCGACGAAGATTTGCAAGCCGTAAACGGCAACGCCGTAGATACGGTTCCGCCTCGCCCGCACTTTACGCTGACCGGTATTCTTGCCGAAAACAACGCTCCGGGTATAACCTACACGAACGTTGGCATCAACGGAGCCAAAGTCGCGAACTACTTTGAAGAAATTTGTCCGCTCTTCGAAAAAGAAATGTCGTACTACAAGCCGGACCTCGTGATTTTCGCCATCGGCATCAACGATGCAAACGTCGAAGTCTTTAACGACAAGCAGTTCCGCGATGAATACGACATGCTCATCAAGCGCATCCGCAAGGTTAGCCCCAAGACGGCTTTCATCTTCGAGACAAACAACGATTCTTACCGCAAAGTCCGCAAGAAAAAATACGTCCAGCACCCGAACGGCGAAGTGGCACGCAAAGCATTCTTTATGCTCGCCGACAAGCACAAGGCTGGTGTCTGGGACAAGTTCTCCATCATGGGCGGGCTCGGATCCATGGCCAAATGGGAAAAGGCTGACCTCGCCAAAAAAGATAAAGTCCACTTTAAGACTGCCGGTTATCAATTGCTCGGCGACATGTTCTACAAAGCATTAATGCAGGCATACTTTGACCACATAGCAAGCCTCCCTGCCGAAGCTCCAGTCGTAGCCCAAACAAAACCCGCCCCGACAGCCCCGGCACAACCAAAAGTCCAAGCTGCTCCTGCAACCATTCCGGCAGCATCAAGCACAGCGCCATTGAACCCAATTGCCAAAACCGCAGCAACAATCCAGGCTAAGGTTACTCCGCCTGCACCTACAGCACAGGCAAAATCGGCCACATCTGCAGAAACCCCAACCGCAACATCCACAAAACAGCCTGTTGCCAAAACGGTTGCACCACCACAAATGCCTAAAGTGGCAGCAGCAGCAAAAACCGATGTACCTATGCCTCAAGTGATAAAGCAAACGGCACAACCCGCACAGCCCCAAATTCAAGTTCCGCTCAAACCAGACGACCAGGACACGAAATAATTTTTCTAATTTACAAGCCCAAAAATCATGCTTGACTACATCATCCCTTACCTGACCCGCACTTTCGCATTCGACCCAAACTCCCCGTTACTCTTTACCCAGTTCTACTTCTGGGGATTCTTCGCGGTTGTATTCGCCATTTTCTCGTTCGTACATAGCAAGCTTTTATTACGCAACGCGTTTCTCTTTGCGACTAGCTTGTTCTTCTACTACAAAACGAGCGGCAGTTACGTTTGCATCCTCATTTTCTGCGTTATCGCAAACTTCTTCATTGGCAAGTGGATTGAAAAGTCAACGGAAAAATGGAAAAAGAAACTCTTGATGATTATCGTGGTCATCATCGACTTGCTCGTTCTTTGCTATTACAAATACTCTTACTTCTTCTTGGATGCGCTTTACGACTTTACCGGCATCGAGCTACACGTTTACAACTTCTTTGCAGCCGCAAGCAACGCGATGTTCAACACGCATTCGCTCGTCGACCAGATTATTCTCCCGGTAGGTATTTCGTTCTTTACGTTCCAGGCGATGAGCTATTGCATCGACATTTACCGCGGCAAAATCAAGGCCGTCGATAACATTCTGAACTTCGGTTTTTACCTTTCGTTCTTCCCGCAGCTTGTGGCAGGCCCGATTGTTCGTGCAGACAAGTTCGTTCCGCAACTTTACAAGCCTTATTTTCTCCCTCGCCGCGCATTCGGCATGGCCGTGTTCTGGATTTTGAATGGTCTTGCAAAGAAGATTATCTTGAGCGACTACCTCGCGACAAACTTTGTGGACCGCGTTTTCGACACACCGCTTTTGTTCACCGGCCTCGAAAATTTGATTGCTCTTTTCGCTTACTCGCTCCAAGTTTACGCCGACTTCTCGGGTTACACAGACATCGCGATCGGCGTTGCTCTCCTCATGGGTTTCCGTTTGCCGCAGAACTTCAACAGCCCTTACAAGGCAAAAAGCCCGACCGAATTCTGGCGCCGTTGGCACATATCGCTTTCTAGCTGGTGGCGCGATTACTTATACATTCCACTTGGCGGTAACCGCAACGCAACCGTTGGCACGTTCTTCTGGATGGGATTCTTGAGTCTTGTCGCCATTCTCCTTTCAGGCAGCATGTGGGTCGGCATCGCACTCGGCGTATTCTTCCTTTACATTGGCATTTTCGCTTACTTCAAGCCCGAATCCCGCAAGACGATTACCACGAACATGAACGCCATGGCAACGCAAATCGTTGGCGGTTGGTGGCATGGTGCTAGCTGGAACTTCATCATTTGGGGTGGCTTGAACGGTTTTGGTCAAGTGTTCAACAAGCTCTGGGTCAAACGCAGCGCAACGGTGCGTGCCTCGATTGCCCTCGGATTCTTCGCCGTTAGCGCCATCCTTTACAAGCACTACACGATTCCTATATGCGCTATTACCGCCGTTTGGTTCGGCGTGCTCTTCGTGGGCATTTACTCGACCATCATTTTCCACTTGTTCAGCGACAATAAAGTGGAATGGCTCTCCACAGCCTGGAACGTCACACTGACATTCGTGTTCATCACGTTCACGCGTCTATTCTTCCGCGCAGGCTCGAACCTCGACCCGGCTGAAGCAAACGAAGTCGCATGGAACACGGCAAAAAACATGGTGCACCAGATGGGTACTGCATGGCGCTGGGATACAATTGTCCCGATTGCATTGGAACACATCAACATTATTCTCGTGTTTATCGCAGGTATGCTCATCCACTGGATTCCGAAGAAATTCAAGTCTCGCTACCGCATCACGTTTGCATCGCTCCCGATTCCCGCGATGGTTGCAGCGACGGCTTTCATCATATTCGTGATTTACCAGTTCATGAGCGCAGACTCCTGCCCGTTCATTTACTTCCAGTTCTAACGCCGGAGGCGCAGTGGTTAGTAGACAGTAGGAAGTAGACAGTGGACTGCTAACAGAAAGAGAGAAGGGGCTTCGGCCCCTCTTTTTTTTTGTATATAATACACCTTTTCATTAACGATAAGTACATTAAAGCCATTTTAAGAAACGACCAATACATGCGCGAAACAATACGAACAAAATTAGAGAAAATCAACGAAAAAATTGATAAATGCGACATGTAAGTCGTTGATACTTCGAGAGTTACAAAAAATTTTATAGACAAAAATGTCTATTTTCAAGAAATCGGCCTTGTTCCGCATGGGGCAAGGCTTTTGAATAATATTTTACAATTGCAAAATACGACTTTTAGACCAATTAAAGCCGTTTTTACGCCATTTTCGCCCAATACTTTATTACAATAAACTTACTTCACTGTTTCTTGTTAATAACTCGTTAAAAAACGTCCGAAATCTAGTGACAAATTTCAACAAAATGAGTATCTTTAAGCCCATATATATAATACCGCTATTTTTATGAAGATTAAAACAATACTTATTGCAGGAGTCCTGCCACTCGCTCTTTTCGCAAAAGATGACGACATGGCCGGAAAAATCGTTCCTCGCCTAGTTGATTCAAAAGCAACTGAATTAACCCAAAACATTGAAGAACTCGCCAACATCGAGACTCAAGATCCATCTGTTGGAAAGTTCGTCATCACCGAAAGCAACTTTTCCAGCAAAAAAATCAAGCCGAAAAAGCAAAGCAAAGTCAGTACACCCGCCAAGACTGTAAAAGTCGAAGAAGCGGTTGCATTACTGCCTAAAGCAGAATCAGACAGCCAGGGCTCTGAAGAAAACACCAACAGCGACAGTCTTGATACCGAAGAAGCCGCACGCGAATACGCCGAAGCTGACGCCGATATCAAGGCAACGACAGACTCAGCCTCCACCGGTGCTCCAGAAAAACTTTTTGTGCTCGACATGACGACGTCCATCATTCCGACGGAAAGTCGCCGCATCGCAGGCCACTACGGTCCGCGTAAGCACCGCATGCATCGCGGAGTCGACCTCGGTCTCTGCCATGGCGAAAATCGCACCATCGTAGCTGCATTTGCAGGCAAGGTCGTCAAGGTTCGCAATCAGGGCCGCCGCAAAGGTTATGGCCGCTATGTAATCTTGGACCACGGCAATGGGCTCACCACGCTTTACGCTCACCTCGAACGCTGGAAGGTCAAGGTTGGCGACGAATTGCAAGCAGGTGACGTCATTGGCATTGGAGGCAACTCCGGTCGCTCTTTCGGCGCCCACTTGCACTTTGAAATGCGCTACAACGGCGTTTACATCAACCCAGAAACGGTCTACGATTTTGAAGAAGGCACTTTCAGAGACATTTCGGTCACACTCGACACGGACAAGCTCCAAGAAATCGAAGCCGCCTACCAGAAAGAAATCGGCAAAAGCAAGTTCTACAAAGTACGCCGTGGCGATTGCCTTGGAAAAATTGCCCACAAGTACGGGACTTCGGTCGAACGCCTAATGCGCTTGAACGACCTAAAATCCGAAAAAATTCGTCCAGGCCAAGTTCTTCGTTGCTCGTAAGCAGCCCGCAACTTAAAACCAGAATTTCTATACTCCATTGCAAAGCTCCGGACTTGTCCGGAGCTTTTTTGGCATAACAGACTTTTTCAAACTTTCACACAAATTTTCAGCAAACCTCTTGACAGAGCTAGCTAGTAATTATACATTTGAACAGTAGCACAAAAGAGCAATTTTGGAGAGATTATGATAGAGCGTATCCGAGGCATTTTAATACAGAAATCCCCCACATTTGTTGTTGTGGAGTGCGCAGGGGTCGGCTACGGAGTCAACATTTCAGCCTACACCGCAGGCAAACTCCCAGAAGAAGGTGCCGAAGTTATATTGCATACAAATCTTGTGGTACGCGAAGATTCCATGACTCTTTTCGGATTTGCCGACAAGACGGAGAAGGATACGTTCATCATGCTTCTCGATGTCAACGGCGTAGGGCCAAAACTGGCTCAACGAATTTTGAGCGGAAGCACTCCTGCAGACCTTTTGAACATGATTGCAAGCGACAACAAAACAGCTCTGAGCAAAATTAAGGGACTCGGCAAAAAGACTTGCGAGCAGATGACGCTTACGCTCAAGGAAAAAGCGGGAGCAATGTTGCAAGCGCTCGGCGATGTCGATGGTTCGGGCTTTACAGGCATGGGTGCACTTACAGGAGCAAAGATGGAAGCTGTACTTGCTCTTCATACTCTTGGCGTGAAGGATCCGGCGGCAGAAAAGGCGGTTGTGAAGGCAGTCGAAGTATTGGGTGATGGTGCCGATGCCGCCGCCCTCATTCCAGAGGCTCTAAAGTATTTGTAAACACGTCATTGCGAGGAGCAAGATCACTGAGCTTGCCGAAGTGGCGACGAAGCAATCTAATAAGGCGAATTTCACATGGAAGATCAGCGTATAATATCTCCGCAGAAATGTTCTTTTGACGAGGGCGATTCCGACCGCAACTTGCGTCCGCCTAGTTTGAGCGAATTTACAGGTCAAGACGACATCAAAGAAAGCCTTTCTATCGCGATTGAAGCGGCACGTCAGCGCGGCGATGCATTGGACCATTGCTTGTTCGCCGGCCCTCCTGGGCTCGGCAAAACAACACTTTCAGGCATTATTGCAAAAGAGATGGGCGTGAACATCCACATCACTAGCGGGCCGGTGCTCGAAAAGGCGAGCGACCTTGCGGGACTCCTTACGAGCCTGCAAGAAAACGATATTTTGTTCATTGACGAAATCCATCGTTTGAATCGCGTTGTCGAAGAATACCTCTACCCCGCTATGGAAGATTTTAGGCTCGACATCATGCTTGATTCAGGCCCGGCGGCACGTAGCGTGAACCTTCCGCTCAAGCATTTTACACTCGTGGGCGCCACAACTCGCAGCGGGCTTTTAACAGGGCCGCTCCGCGACCGCTTTGGTTTGCAATACCGCTTGGAACTTTATAACGAAAAAGATATCGTCAAAATTCTCATGCGAAGCGCACGCATTCTAGGCGTTGAACTTTCGGAAAAAGCAGCCAAGATTCTCGGTGGGCGCTGCCGCGGCACGCCACGTGTCGCAAACCGCGTGCTCAGGCGTTGCAGGGATGTGGCACAAGTGCGCGGCACAGGAATCATCGACGAACGTGCAGCCATCAAGACGCTCGAAATGCTAGGCATCGATAGCGAAGGGCTCGACCCGACTGACCGCAAGATTTTAGCAATGATGATCGACAAATTTGGCGGAGGCCCCGTTGGGCTTGGCACCATCAGCGCTGCCATGGGCGAAGAGCCGGACACACTCGAAGAAGTTTACGAGCCGTACCTCATCCAAAAGGGACTGATTTCACGCACTCCGCGCGGGCGCGTAGCCACGCACAACGCCTACAGAATGCTCCACAAGCCAATTCCTAAAACGCTACTGAATGAGCAAACGGAACTGGAGCTGTAAATTTACTATCTTTACAGCGTTCAAATTTTAACAAGGATTAACAATGAGCAAGAATTACAAGATTGCAGTGCTTCCGGGCGACGGTATCGGCCCCGAAGTCATGAAAGAAGCTGTCCGCGTGCTGGACGTGGTTTCCAAGAAGTTCGGTTTCGACGTGAACGCCGAATGGGCAAACGTCGGTGGTGCCGCCTATGACGAAAGCGGTTCTCCGCTTCCGGAAAGCACCCTCAAGCTGGGCGAAGCTTCTGACTGTATTCTTTTCGGTTCCGTGGGTGGCCCGAAGTGGGAACACCTTCCGCCGAACCTCCAGCCGGAACGCGGCGCTCTCCTCCCGCTCCGCAAGCACTTCAAGCTTTTCTGCAACCTCCGCCCGGCCCGCGTCTACAAGGAACTCGCTGGCGCTTGCCCGCTCCGCGCTGACATCGTTGGCGACGGTTTCAACATCCTCACCGTCCGCGAACTGACGGGTGACGTTTACTTTGGCCAGCCGAAGGGCCGCGAAGGCGTTCCGGGCTCCAAGGAAGAAATCGGTTTCGACACCATGAAGTACAGCCGCTACGAAGTCGAACGCATTGCCCGCTTCGCCTTCGACGCCGCCATGCTCCGCAACAAGAAGGTTGCCTCCATCGACAAGGCCAACGTGCTCACCACGAGCGTGCTCTGGCGCGAAGTCGTGAACGAAGTCATCAAGGACTACCCGGAACTGACTCTCGAACACCTCTACGTGGACAACGCCGCCATGCAGCTCCTGAAGCGCCCGCGTGAATTCGACGTGCTCCTCTGCCCGAACCTCTTCGGCGACATCCTCACCGATGAATGCGCAATGCTCACTGGTTCCATGGGTCTCCTCCCGTCCGCTTCTATCGCCGAAGGTTCCTTCGGTCTCTATGAACCGGCAGGTGGTTCCGCTCCGGACATCGCAGGCAAGGGTATTGCGAACCCGCTCGCACAGATCCTCTCCGTGGCCCTTATGCTCCGCTACACCTTCAAGGAAGAAGAAGCTGCAAAGGCTATCGAAGCTGCTTGCGAAAAGGTCATCGCTCAGGGCTACCGCACTGGCGACATTTACCAGGAAGGCTGCACCAAGGTCGGCACAACTGGTATGGGCGACGCTATCATTAAAGCTCTCGCCTAATCACTCGCTTAATTTTTTTGCGACAATGCGCACCACAGCGCAAAAAGCGACCGGATTTCTCCGGCCGCTTTTTTTCTCTCCTTACATTCCTATCGTTTTTTACCTTACTTGAAGAGCGTCTATAAACCTGTTTATATAATCAATGGCGCTGTCGCTATCAGGATATTGTTTTTTCCACACGTTTAGTTCATCAACAAAGAATTCCCTAATCGGAGTATTC
>CAMUYW010000042.1 GCA_947165045.1 uncultured Fibrobacter sp.
TGGAGCTGTTCCAAAACGCGCAAGTCGAGTTCCTGCTTGGAAAGTTCGCGCGGCACGGCGTAAACGGAATCCGTTACGTCTTTTTCTTCAATGACGCATTCGGGTTTCACGTTGCAGAAAAGGGCGAGCTTGTCCAAATGTTCCTGCGGAATGTGCATTTCGGTACGGCACACGAGAATGTCCGGGAAAATACCGATGTTGCGGAGTTCTGCCACGGAGTGCTGCGAAGGCTTTGTCTTGAGTTCGCCTGCGGCCTTGAGGTACGGCACTAAAGTCAAGTGGATAAAGCAAGTGTTTTCGACGCCGACTTCAAAACGGAACTGTCTTGCCGCTTCGAGGAACGGAAGCGATTCGATGTCGCCTGCAACACCGCCGATTTCGCACAAAATAATGTCTGCGCCGCTTTCGGCTGCCGAACGGAATGCATCCTTGATTTCGTTCGTGATGTGCGGAATGACTTGCACCGTACCGCCCAAGTAATGGCCCGCACGTTCCTTTGAAAGTACGGAAGAATAAATGCGGCCCGAAGTGTAGCTCGAAGCTTTGGAACATTGCACGCCTGCAAAACGTTCATAGTGACCAAGGTCCAAGTCGGTTTCGTAACCGTCATCCGTCACGAAAACTTCACCATGCTGGTACGGGCTCATGGTACCCGGATCCACGTTCAAGTACGGGTCGAGCTTTTGCATGAACACCTTGTAACCGCGGCTCTTCAAGAGGAGCGCGAGTGATGCCGAGGTGATTCCTTTGCCGAGCGAACTCACCACGCCGCCAGTAATAAAAATGTACTTGGGCTGTTTTGCCGTATTCTTTGCGGTTGCCTTAGCCATGATGCTTCTCCTTGAAATCGTGAGCGGAGGAACACTCACGTTGTTTCGGCCCCTGAGCCGAACGTTGTTCTAAAGTTTGTATAAAAAGAAGGGCAAAAGCTAGATGCTTTTGCCTGACGATAAAGACTATAAAGTTGATGAAAGACAGTGAAGTAAATCGGATGTTTGATAACCAACTCTGAGAGAGTCGCCTGGTTGCGTTGCGAGATTGCTGCAACGGCTGAGCACAGGTGGGCTTCAATGGATTCCGATATTTTCATCGGACTTATAATGTAGTAAAAAAGTTCAGCCCGGCAAGAAATGACAAAGAAATTTTTGTAACAATTTTTGTACTGTTACATTTTGTGTAAAGTATTTTTGCTTAAAACAAGAAAATGTAAAAGATTGACGTTAGATCCCGAACTTTTCTCTAAAAACCAAAAGCAGGAATAGAGCGTTTCCGATGATGTATCGGCGCCACATGCGACGCGGTTCTGCAAGCAAACGGAACAACCATTCTAAACCGAGCTTTTGCCAAATCATTGGTGCTCGTTTGTATGTGCCGGCGAAGAAATCGAAAACAGCGCCAATCGTACCAACGTGACAATGAATTTTTAGCCTGTCCCAGTTTGAGTATGCCCATTTTTCTTGCTTCGGTGCTGTCATGCCAATCCACAGCAAGTCGGGATTCGCATCGTTGATTGCACCCACCATTTTCAAATTATCTTCAACAGTAAATTTGGACTTGTATGGCGGAGAATAAGTGACGACTTCAAGATTGGGGTATTCTACAGCTGCTTTTTCTTTAATAAGGCCTAGTACTTTTTCGCTAGAGCCGAGGAACATGACTTTGCCGCCCTTTTGATTTAATTTGTTCATCTCGAATTCGAACAAATCCCAACCAGCGATGCGTTCTTTGGGCTGCGATTTAGCGTTCAACCATTTGCATACTCGAACGATACTGATGCCGTCGGGAATCAGAACGTCGCCTTTGGTGAGGGCTTCTTCAAATAAAACGTCTCTGCGCGCGTTGTTGTAGGAAAATGCATTGATCGTATTAATTAACAACTTCCCTTCGGGGAGGTTGGCAAGCTCGTCGCGGCTACAAAGAAGTTCCAAATTCTTAATGCTAATCATGATCGACTATTATGCGATTGACTAATGGGGTCTTTCAAAACTTTGGCAAAATTTAGCTCAAAAGAGTGTAACGTGTATTCTAATTTAAATTTTTTATACCCGTTTTCACCATATTGTAATCGTAGATTTTTATTAAGTAATAGTGTCTTTAATGCGTTGGCTAAAGATTTGGCGTCCTGACGTTCGCAAATAAGGCCATTTACGCCATTTTCGGCCATATTGGCTAGATAGCTCGGTGGGAGGGTAAGCTAATATTAAAATGGTTTAGCGCCTCGCCAAGCACCTTGAAGAAGTCTTCGATGTCTTCCACGTCAATGGCGCCAAGTGCGCAGAGGCGGAAGGTGTTCGTCGTCGAAATCTTGCCCGGGTAAATGGTGAATCCGCGGTCATAGCAGTAGTCGTGCACCTTCTCGAAATCCCAGTTGGGGTCCTCGGGGTATTTGACGGATACGACGAGGCCAGATTCGATAGCTGGGTCAATCACGGTGTCGAAACCGAGTTCGGCGACACCCTTGCGGATGGCCTCGTACACGCGGTGGTGACGTGCGAATTTCGCAGATTCGCCTTCGGCAAAATATTCCTTGAGGGCCTGGATAGTGGCGTAGATGGTCTGCACCGGTGGCGTGAAGTGCATCTCGCCGGTCTTCTCGAAGAAGGAATATTGCAAGTAAAGGTTGCAGTAATAGGAACGGGTTGGGTAGTTCTTCGACTTCTCGATGATGTCCTTGCGACCGATAATGAACGAAAGACCCGACATGGCCATGAGGCCTTTCTGAGCAGAAGCCATGCAGAAGTCCACGTTGTCCTTCACGACGTCGAGCGGAATCATGCCGAGTGTGGATGTTGTATCGCTGATAAAGATGGCTCCATATTTATGGGCCAGGGCGCCGATTTCGCGGATGGGGTTCAGCACGCCCGTCCCCGTTTCATGATGGCAGCAGTAGACCACGGCCACGTCAGGGTTTTCCTGCAAGGCTTTCTCGACGGAGGCGAGGTCCGGGCGCTCGAACACGCTGGACTTCAGGTTGATGTGCGGCAGGTGATACATCTCGCAGACTTCCACGGCGCGGGAGTTGTAGGCGCCGTTATTCACAACGAGAATCTTCTTGCCTTCGGGGACCAGCGAGTTGATGCACACGTCGATGTTGATGGTGCCGGAACCGCAGAAGAGAACGGAAGTGTACTGGTCTGCCGGCGCATGCACCACCTTGAGCAAATCCTCGCGGAGGCCCTTCATGAGGCCGGCAAAGGCCTTTTCGCGCGGGCAGATATCCGGAACCACCTGGGCATACTTCACCGTGTCGGTGGTGGTGGCGGGGCCGGGGTTCAGCAAAATATTTCTCTTGATCGGTTCCATAATTTATCCTTGAATTCGTTTGTACCGTCTAGAGGTACTGGAGAATATTCTTTTCGGCGTAGGCGAGGTCGTCCACGTCATCGATTTCATACCACTTGAGTCCGTCGACCTTGAGCACGTAGACCTTCATCTTTTCCTGCGACATGGTCAGGAGCTCGTATTCGTAACCGAGCTTTGGTTTGTCGGCGACCTTTGCTGCGTAGTCCTCGCACATAGCTCTGTAGAATTTGTTCGAAAGTTTGTGGATTCCTACCAGTTCGCCCTTTGCGTCAAGTTTCGTCTTGTCGGTGGAGCACATGGTGAGGCGTCCGCCTTCGCCGTATTCCACGTAGTACTGGTCCTGGAACTTGGTCACAGGCGTGATGAGCATGATGGTGGGCTCGGGGCATTCGAGAAGCGAGGTGATGGCCTTCTTTTCGAAAACGAGGTCCGATTCCAGCAGGAGGAAATCGTCGTCACCGATGACGTCGCGGCAGTTGTACAGCGTGTACATGCTGTTGGTCTCGGCATATCGCGGGCTGAACACGCATTCAATCTGCGGGTAGGTTGCCTTGAGTGCTTCGTACTTTTCCTTGTGATAGCCCGTGCCGATAACGATGCGTTCGATGCCGCAGGCGATGAGCGTCTTGATGCTGCGCTCTACCATGGAAATGTCGCCGCATTCGATGAATCCCTTGGGAATGGTCTCGGTATATTTGCCGAAGCGGGTTCCCATTCCCGCTGCCATGATGACTGCAGTCTTCAGCATATCACTTCCTCAAGAATTCCATGAGAGCGTTCTTGTTCTCGACAGGCGTCGTTGTCGGGCGTCCGAGATCCTTGCGGTTGCCCTTTTTCACCTTGACTTCCAGGAGTACGGGGCCGGTGAGGCCCTTCAACTTTTCGAGGGCTGCAACAAGCGTTTCCTTGCTGTCTGCAGAAAGCGCATCTCGATAACCCACCGCCTTAGCAACAGCGGGCAAGTCAATCTTCAAGCCCACCGTCGGTTGACCACCGACGGAATCGTGGGCGCCGTTGTTGAATACCACGTGCACGTAGTTTGCAGGAGACTTGCTTGCGACAATTGCCATGGAGCCCATGTGCATGATCGTCGCACCATCGCCATCGAAACACCAGACCTTGCGATCATCTTTTTCCATCGCGATGCCGAGCGCAATCTGCGAGGCGTGTCCCATGGAACCCACCGTGAGGAAGTCGCGTTCGTGGCCTTCGCCCTTTTGGGCGCGGTATTCGAAAAGTTCGCGGCTGATCATGCCTGTCGTAGAGACGATGACGTCCTTTGCGCCAAGGGCTGCGGCCACTGTCTGGATAGCCTCTTCACGGCTCATCGTGAGGTCGTTTTTCTCGACGTTCTGGAGCTTGTAATCTTCGAAGGTGTCCTTCTCGATGACGAGCGCGTAGACTTCGCCCGTTTCCTTCATCGTCTTCACGGCCTTCGCAATCTGCTTTGCCGCCTTGTCCTCTTCCTTGCAGAGCACGTCAAAGTTCACGCCCATCGTGTTGAGGATGCCGGTTGTCACCTTGCCCTGCTTCACGTGCTGCGGTTCATCGTGCACACCGGGGCGGCCGCGCCAGCCAATAAGCAACAGGGCGGGAATGTTGTACACTTCCTTGTCGGTGAGCGAGGCGAGCGGGTTGATGATGTTGCCTTCGCCGGAATTCTGCATGTAGACCACGCCGATCTTGCCTGTTGCGAGGTGATACCCTGCGGCAAGGCCCACGGCGGCGCCTTCGTTCGCTGCAATCACGTTGTGCTTAGCATCCATGTTGTCTGCAATGTAGGCGCAAATATTCTTGAGTAACGAATCGGGAACGCCGGCAAAAAAATCAATGCCGTAAGAACCAAGCGTATCAATAAAAAACTTCGGACTGATCATGTTACTTTTTCATCGTTCCGGGGATGAGGTTCAAGATTTCCTTGATGGGCATGCAGTAGTCGTTCGAGGCTTCGAGGCTGCGGCTGTGCGTCAAGATGGATTCCGCACACTTGACCATTGCAGGGTACGCTGAACGCAGCATGTGGTTCGCGTAAATGACAATGTTGATGCCCCAGGTGGAGAGCTCCTCTTCGGTGAACTGGTTGTAGGTCGTGGGTACGGCTACGATCGGCGTATGCGCATCTTTTTCGCGGAAACGGCGGCAGAATTCCTTGATGTCTTCGCCACTCTTGTCCTTGGAATGGATCATGATGCCGTCTGTACCGGCAGCGACATAGGCGTGGCAACGTTCCAGGGCATCATCCACGGATTTGCCCGCAATGAGCGATTCGCAGCGCGAAATCACCATGAAGTCGTCGGTAATCTGGGCTTCCTTGCCTGCGCGGATCTTGGTGCAGAATCCTTCGATGGTATCTTGCGTCTGGATGGCGTCAGTACCGAACAGCGAGTTCTGCTTGAGGCCCACCTTGTCTTCGATAATCACAGCAGAAATACCGAGACGTTCGAGCGTGCGAACCGTAAAGCCGAAGTGTTCCACCTTTCCACCGGTATCGCCGTCAAAGATGACTGGCTTGGTCGTAACTTCCAGGGTGTCGTTCAGGTCGTGCAGGCGCGTCGTGAGGTCTACCGCTTCGATATCCGGCTTGCCCTTGCTGGTAGAATCGGTCAGGGAAGAAGACCACATGCCATCGAATTCGCGGACACAGCCGTTAATTTCGACACTCGTATGTTCAGCGATAAGGCCGGTAAGACCGTTGTGCGATTCCAGAATGCGCACAATCGGCTTGGCCGCAATCAGGCGGCGGAGCGATGAAAGTCTTGCCTGCGGTGTGGTGCCCAAAGAATCCATTTCCTTCTTGAGCCCAGAAGAGGTGATACCCTTGGTATAGGGGATTTCAATAACCTTGCCGCCTTGGGCTTCCATCACCTTGAAGACTTCGTCACGGATAAACTTGTCCGGTCCATAGAGCCAATCGTCGCCATGGATGATATAGTCGGGCTTGTACTTCTTCAGGTTTTCCACGTAGCTCCATTCGTCTTGCGGAACTATCTTGGCAACACCCTTGATGTTTTCAATCACGTTCTTGCGCTGTTCATAGTTCAGGTACGGCAGACGTCTATGCGTCGCGATCGCCTTGTCCGTGAAAAGTCCAATCATCACGTCACCATACTTGGCGCCTTCATTGATAATATTGATGAGGCCCGGGTGCATGATATCACCAATCATTCCTAGATAAACTGTCTTCGCCATGATAAAAACCAATTCTTAATTTTATTTATTTAACCTGCATGTTCCGAATTCGAAAAAATCTCGCTCAGCGATGTTTCTCTCAGAGTAATGCAAATCATTATTATTCCTAATAATTTACAGAATACTTGAGATTGATATTGTTTTCTTTGCAACGTGCTAAGAATTTATCAAAATCTTTTTTATGATGTTTCTTTAGCAGTTTCATTCGGATAGGGCGGGGAGGAAGATTTTTTATTATCGCCCAAATTCTCTGTTTTAAAATTTGAAATTTGCTCAAATTAAAATTTGCATATTTGACAGGTGTTTTCCAGTCTCCATATGTCAAACGTAAATACTCTTCGTATTCTTCTGGAATTTTGATGGATATATCTTTAAATGGGTAACTAATGAGGTTTACAAGATGTTTGTCAAGGAAAAAGCCATCTCCTAAATCTGATCTGATCTCGGGCGTGATTTTTTCCATTATGTAAAAGTCGATATATTCGCCGTTTCTTTGAATCGAGAACAAGTGATCGCATCTATCGCTTCGGATTAATTCGAAGCCTTCTTTTTTTAAATCCCATAGACAATTTTTAAATAACTCAGCATCTTCAGCTAACACGCAAAGATCAATATCCTCATCCCAATCAATAAAGTCACCATCTCTTATAATACCTAGTAATGTTCCATATGCAACCGATACGCGAACGTGTTTATTTTCAAGAATTGCTAAAACCGTTTTAAGGTTTTCAAAAGCGATTGCTTTGTCAATTTGCTTTACGCCCAAATAAATAAACTGGGATTTATATGGAAAACGTCCTAATTGGGTTTGAATGTATTTCATATAACAATCCTTTACTATTTCTTAAAAATACGCTTGTACAAAAACATTGGTATTAAAAGATTACGAATGATTCTTTTACAATTATACAAATTTTTATGGAACCTTTTGTCGAAAGAATAATTGGGGACGATGTAATTTGGGTGTTTTAACGGGAATGCTAAATTTTGTGTGGCGTCCACGCTGTCGGATTTGTTACTTGTGTGTGTCGCATCCTTCCCAAAACCTATATTCGTAACAAGATTTACGGCAGGAAAAATGCATAATTGGTTTTGCGCGGCTAAAGCTGAATACCATTGCCAGTCCCAGGCGCTTACCAAATTTGCATCAATTTTCATTAATTTAAATTCTGTTTCACGGATATCTTTGCCGTACAAGCCTGTTCTCATCATTATGTCATTGTATTGATGGGTTGTTCTCCATTTCATTTCAATGTCCATGTTTTTCCAAGCTCTACGCCAGGTAGCCCAACCCCAACATGCTTTGTACGAAGAAAATGCGTAGCTGTCTTCGTTGAAAATATTATTAAGTTGATTGTAACCTGCGATCATTCCTATGCGCAAATCGTTCTCATAACGAACCAGAAGTTCTTGCATGTATTGCCAGAATGAAGGTTGTACAATGCAATCGTCCTCTAGAATGATTCCGAAATTTTCATTTTCAAAAAGCCAGTCAATTGCTGTTTTGATACCTAATGAACATCCTAGATTATGATCCCGGAATAGCGTCTTGACTTCACAATCCCAATCGATAGAATTTATAATATCATTTCGCAGTTGGAATATTGTAGACGATTCATTGCGGTTTTCTCTTGGGCCGTCGCTTGCTAGATATAGTTTTTGGGGCTTACATTTTCGAATTTCGTCAAAAGCTTTTTTTGTTGTATCGGGACGGTTGAAAAAGCAGAATAATACGGGAATCGGGTAATACTGATTCATTGTGCCAAGTCCTTACATGAAAAAACGGGATAGCTTTATTTTCTGGATAAACCACAATAATGCAATGTCAATAATGATAACGCATGTTACCATTACAATGGGCTCAAAAAATAAGGGTATTTTATAAATGAAAGAAAATTTTAGAATGACAGAAATTAATATAAAATGCGACAGATAAATTCCATAACTGTATTTTGCAAGGGCGCTTATTGGCGTAGATACAGATTTTAAGGATTTAAATGATAATAGGAGCGTAAATAAGCTCATTGATGTTAATGGAATTAGTGGGAATTTAACTTGAAATACGGATAACAATATTGTTAAAAAATAAAGCGGGAAAAAACTATATTTGAAAATTTTTTGTACAAGTGTAATTGGAGTGCTATATAAAAAATAGCCTGCTAAAAAATATCCAATAAAGAGGATGTTCTCGCAATAAAATCTATTTACAAGGCTGAATTTAGGGAAAATGTATTGCAAATAATAAAGAGAAAAAATCAATATTATAGAGTATATTAAAAGCTTTTGGTCTTTTACGAAGTTTCTTAGAATAGGTGTTAAAAGATATAATCCAAGAATCATGTAAATGTACCAATAAATTCTATGCACTCCTTCTCCAAATAAATCATTGACGAATGTAAAAGGCCAGCTTAATATATCTTGTCCGCCATTTTGGAAAAAGTGAATTAAAGAAACGATGACACTCCAAACAATAAACGGAATTAAAACTCTGTTTAGCCTTTTCTTGAAAAAAGAAAATAAGGATTCGCTTTTTCCTAATAACAAGGCTCCGCTAAGCATGACGAATAATGGCACACCGGTCTGTGTTATTGAATAGAATCCTTTTGTGAGTAAAATGCTTTTTGTTTCGGTTGCACTGTTAATTAGTCCCATTGAATGGACTATTGCTACCATGATTATTGCGATAGCTCGTGTTAAATCTAAACGTAAATCTTTAGGCATCGTGAATCGTTAAAAAAGCTGGTTTAGTATTTTGGAAAATTTATTTATTCCTGTGTTGAATGAACAATTGTTTTCGTAGAACTGTATTGTACTTTGCTTGCTACTCTTATGGCATAAATGTTCTTTTAGACATTGCTCAAAAGATTGAATGTCCGAGTAAACAAATAGCATTTTGTTTTTTTCGAATATTTCGTATCCTCTAGCAGAAACGGCGTGCGTTAAAACTGGTAGGCCGTTCTTTAGCCCATCCATGATTCTCAATTTTATACCACCGCCTAAAGAGACTGGGCATATGTATATATCGGCCCTGTTCAAAATCTCCTGCATTGATTGTGGCGATGGGATAAGTTCGATTCCCATTGCTTGGCATTTTTTTTCGAGATTGATGGAGGGCTTTTTCCCTGCAATGATTAATAAAGAATTTGGAAAAATCTTTTTTAAAACAGGGTAGAATGTGTCAATCCAGGGAATTAATGAATTCTCCGTTTGCATTGCGCTCAAATCACCTGTTATGATGAACGTAAGCGCTTTGTTATGGGTGGGTTCCGTGATTTTTGTAGTGCTGTTTGTATATTCGAAAATCCCTAGAACTTCGAAAGAACTGGCATCCCCGTTATTGTATTTATTGGCTAGAGCTTCTTTATCCTGAAGCGTTAATGTTAAGTTGATATCACTTTTTTTTACGGCATCTGATTCGTAACGGGCAGTCCAATAAAGAAGAATGTTTTTTAAATACCACGGACTGTCATCTCGGTTATATTCATATTCATAGTTATGATGAATTGTAATGACTTTACATCCGTTTTTTTTAGCTATGTCTATGAGTTTGTATGATACTCGGCTGTTGTCAAAAACGACAATGTCAGGTTTTATTTCTTTTAGCTTGGGCTCGAATGCTTTAAAAAAACGGTGGACTCGTCCTGTGATAAGGTCTAATAATTTTAAAGCTTTGCTCTTTTCATAGCGAACTGGAAATTTTGTTACGCAGGGATTGATTTTTGTTAATTTCTCGCCTTGTTTACTGGGATACATGAGATATGTTGAATCAGCAACTGCGGCGATGGCGTTTATAAAAGCACAAGAGGCGTATGCGCCTCCACTATTGCCATCAAGATAATGCATCGTTGTTATTAAAACTTTCATAGATTATTCTTGTAGAAATCAATGTATTTTTGTGCGGTTTCTTTCCAATCGAATTTCTGCGCATATTCTATTAAACCATTCTTGTCATTGAATTTATTGTCAAGAAAATGGATCATAGATTTTTTGGTTTCTTCAATGTTTCTTTCGGGAACAAAATATGCGTGGTTTTGCCCCAATTCCATTAGCGATGTATTGTAGCAAGATACACAAGGCGTGCCGCAGGCAAATGATTCTATCATCGGAAAACCGAAGCCCTCTGCAGATGATATGAAGTAAGTTGCCAGAGCTCCTGAATACAATGCCGCCAAGTCGTCATTAGAAACACCTTGAATTATTTTAAGGCGGTTTGCTTTAATTTCATTTTGAAATTTTTCTTGAATAGCTGCTGGACAATTTCCCCAGGAAATTACAAACGTTGCATTGGGGTAATCCTTAAGAACCAAACTGAATGCTTCTATTGCTATATCGATATTTTTTCTTTTGTCGCCGCAAGAACATGAGAAAAAGTAGGGCGTTTCTATTTTGTATTTTCCGCAAATGTTCTGAATTTGTTTTTCGTCTCTTTTGAAAAAGATGGACTTGTTAATACCCCACGGAATGACGGAAATTTTCTCTTCTGGAACATGTAACTTTGCTATTATATCGTTCTTTGAAAAACTGGAACACGTCACAATTGCTTTCGATTTTGTCGCTATATTTTTGAATGTTTCGCGGCTGCTGGGATCTTTGTCGTATAAAATCATGTCGTGAATGGTGACGACAAATTTTTCGTTGGGATACGTTGTATCGAAATTATTGGTGATATGAAACAGATCGGGCTTTATGAAATTTTTTCTAATAAAAGTCTCTAATTTCGCAGAAAAATTTGTGCTTTCGTGAAGATAAAACGGGAACGTGTAATGTTTTAACGGCCAAGAATAATAGTCAAAAAAAAGTCCCTTTATTCCGGATGTGCTAATGCTAAAATCTACATCGGGGTCGTTGATGTCAATAAACTGCTTGATCAACTCAATTGTAGAACGGCCTACTCCTGCAAGCATGCCGTTCCTGTATGGTATGATTTCTGAGGCTTTTATTAAGATCTTTTTCATAAAAGAGAATCGTGAGCCTGTTTGATGGCCTTTGCAAATGAATAAGAATGCGTGTTGTCTGGTTCGATGAACGCGCCTTCGCCCCATTCATTCCATGCGGTAAGGAAAATGAATTCCTTTTTTTGCTGAGAAGAAATCTTGATCAGTTCGGACAGATATTTTTGAAACTTATCTGCGGATGACTTCTCTACGACGATTCCGCGTCTTCCGCGACGAGGTGTATCGTCGTAGGATACGAATGCACCATGGAACATGTTATCACGGGTGCATTGCTTCGCGTTCTTTAATAATTTTTTCCAAATAACATCGTAATTGTAGCGGTTTAAAGTGCCACTTTTTTGAATGATTTTTTTCAGCTTGTTCGATGCTTTTTCGAAAAATGAAAGTTTACGCCATCCCGAAAAATTAGGTTCGTACTTGAAAACATTCTGGTCTAGAGGAATGTTTTTGGATTCGTCGTAGCGGAAAATAAAAAATAGACCGTCAAAGCCGTCATCTCGAGCTAGTGAATCCCAGTAATTGCACATTTTTGCAATTTCATCGCTGTAATGATAAATAACAAATATGGGACGGTTGTCCTTTTTCTTGTATCGCGAGTCCTTGAAAAATGGTTTTAGATAATTATAGTGGTTTAACCAGTCTTTTTCCGAACCAAGAATGTATTCGATGAGTATTTTGGGACCGCTGTTTTTGGATTTGCTATCGATTAATGGAGCCCAGTCATTACCACCTTCTATATTGCTCCAGCTACGTTTCCAAGAAGTGTTGTCCCAAGCAAAGAAAAAGTCTATATCGATATCTTTGTTGTCCAGGATTATTTGGGCTGGCTTGGTGAGCAAATTCTTTTCATTGTTGAACCAATAATGATATATGCCAAATGCATCGATGCCGTATTCTTTTGCAATTTTGGCTTGCCATGCCACATTTTCCTTTAATGACAAGTCATAGTAATTGTCATTTTCTGGAATTTTGGGTTGCTCGTGGCCTTTGTATAATGGCTTTGCCTGTTGAACTGATTTCCAGTCGGTGAATCCTTTTCCCCAAAAAGCGTCGTTTTCAGGAATTGAGTGAAACTGTGGCAAATACATTGCGAAGATTTTCACATCGTTATTCATAATCACCTTTTTTTGCAATCTCGAATCTTGAAATTTGGCCCAGGGCTAACCAAAAAATGAATGGATGTTCGTTAACAATTGTTAGTGACGATGCACCAGACATTGTGAATATACATGTTATAACAAGACATGTTTCGTAATAGAGATGCTTGAAATAGAACATGCCTTTCAAAAGTGCTAATACCCAAAGAGAGCATAGCGTTATTAAACCGAAGAATCCGACTTCGACAATGACTTTCTGGTATTCATTGTCTGGTAATTGGTAATTGGGGGGATAGTCATCCGCATAAAATGCATGTCGTCCAGCGCCTTCGCCCCAAAGAGATTCTTTAATGTTATAAAGCATCAGTCTTTCTTTGAGCAGGTTTGCTGATTGGGAACTTGAAGAAACGGATTTAATTTTGTCGGTGAAAAAGGAAAAATCATCTGTATCCATTTTCGAAATGGCTAAAGGCAACATAAGGGATGCAATCAGCACGAATGGACTGATCTTTTTTAAGAATCTTTTCCCTTTGAAATATTTCATGTTGTAGAAAATGGCAAGGCCTAAAGATAGCATCCAGCAAGCGATGGGAGCTCTCATCATGCAGAAAAAAGAAGTTGTAATTAAGATGACTTGATAGAAATAAATGCCTTTTCCTGTTTTCTTTGAAGAGAATATTTTGAACCAGTTATAAGAAATTACAAAAGAGCAAAAGTAAGCTAGAACGTAGGGAGATGCGAATATGGAACGAAGCCTTGCGAATTCCTGAAAAGCTTGGTTTCCTGCTTCGCTGAATTGTTGTAGTAAAAAGAGCATATACCAATCAGGTTTTACCAAATACAGGTAAATACCGATAATTGCCGTGATTAGCAACGGCTTGAAGGCGTTCTCTATAACCGACTGTAAAAAATTCTGCTTTACATTGCGGCCTATCCAGTAGGCCATCATGTAGGCGCCTTGAGCAAAAAAGAATCGAATGATTAGTTCTTTTTTGTATGCAAATTCATTGAAGAGCCAAGTATATATGCTTAGTAGAAAAAATATAATCCATAAAAGGTCAAATATGTTTTTTTTAACTTTGCCTTTCCCGTGATTCCATGCTAAATAATAAAGAATTGCCGGGAAGAAAATGGATATCAGGTATCCTTTCCCTGTTACAATTTGAATTGCTGTTCCTATCGTGAATAGCCAAAAATAATTTTGAAAATAATACGAAGCCGAAAAAAATAGATGCCATTTTTTCTTAAGGCTTAAAAAAGAAAAGAAATCTTTTATATATGCCCATGCAGTCATCGGTGCTCCTTATTTTGACGAATTATGCATTTCATGGGATTTCCTATAACAATACTGTAGGCCGGAACATCTTTTGTTACGACAGCGTTAGCTCCAATAACAGTTCCTTCTCCGATTCGAACTCCTGATAGAATAGTGGCTTTGTCGCCAATCCAAACATTGTCCTCTATTATGACAGGTCCTTTCGATAGGACTTTTCTATCACATGGTGGAATATGTAACGTTTCTTCAGAGGTGTCGCCATGGTTGTTGTCTGATATGGTAACCCATTTCCCCGTTAATACGTTATTTCCGATAAGGATTTTATTTGTGCATGTTATGTGGTTGTAAGAACCAAAATTGCATCGTTCTCCAATTTTAATGATTGGATCTTTATTGGACTCAGCGTTTTCCGGCCATGTTGTCAAATAGAAGTTATCCCCAAAAAAGGTATTCGCTCCGATAGAAATATATTTTGTACCGTGTAGGCGACCGATTTTACCGAATCGCACCGATTTATGGCAGCTTGCAAAAAATCCCTGTATCCAAAATGAGCGGATAGCATCAATTTTACACTTTATTGTTTCAAATAAAGTATAGGGAAATATGTGCTGCAGCCATCTGAACATGTTTTACTTTACTAATCCCTTTTCGAGGTATTCGGCGAGGTTGGTTCTTACATGGCTTGCGACGCTGTCGGCAGCGACCTTGCGCATGTCGTGGTCAACCATGATCTGTACAAGTTGTTCGAAGGTCGTGGTCTGCGGATCCCAGCCAAGTTCTTTCTTGGCCTTTGTCGGGTCGCCCAGAAGGTTCACCACGTCCGTCGGACGGTAGAAATCTTCGGACACGGCGACAACAACCTTGCCGTTAGCAACGTTGATGCCCTTCTCGTTCACACCTTCGCCTTCCCAGCGGAGCTCGATTCCTGCGTGCTTGAAGGCGAGTGTCGCGAATTCACGGACGGTATGCTGCACGCCGGTCGCAATCACGAAGTCCTCGGGCTTGTTGTTCTGCAAAATGAGCCACATGCATTCCACGTAGTCCTTGGCATAGCCCCAGTCGCGGAGGCTGTCCAGGTTGCCGAGATACAGGCAGTCCTGTTTGTTTTGCGCGATTCGTGCTGCGGCAAGCGTAATCTTGCGCGTGACGAATGTTTCGCCTCGGCGTTCCGATTCGTGGTTGAACAGGATGCCGGAGCAGCAGAACATGTTGTACGCTTCTCGGTATTCCTTGATAATCCAGAAACCGTAAAGTTTCGCCACTGCATACGGACTGTATGGATGGAACGGAGTCTTTTCGTTTTGCGGGACTTCTTCTACCTTGCCGTAAAGTTCGCTGGTGGAGGCCTGATAAATGCGGCAGGTCTTTTCAAGGTGGTTGGTGCGGACCGCTTCGAGAATGCGGAGTACGCCGGTGGCATCTACGTCTGCGGTGAATTCCGGGGAGTCAAAAGAGACCTGCACATGGCTCTGTGCCGCGAGGTTGTATATCTCGGTTGGCTGGACCTTGCCTACGACTTTCACGAGACTCATCGAATCGCTCATGTCGGCGTAGTGCAGATGGAAATTCGGTTTACCTTCAAGATGCGCAATGCGTTCGCGGAAATCTACTGAAGAACGGCGAATGATGCCATGGACCTCGTAGCCCTTGGCGAGCAAAAATTCGGAAAGATAGGAGCCATCCTGGCCCGTGACGCCGGTAATTAAAGCGACGTTGCGTTTTGTCATTGTAAAGATTCCTTGTACCAGTCAAAAAGTTTTTGTACGCCTTCGTCGATTTCGACCTTGTGAGTCCAGCCGAGGCTGTGTAGCTTGCTTACGTCGATGAGCTTGCGCGGGGTGCCGTCGGGCTTGCTGGCATCGAACACGACTTCGCCTTCGAAGCCGACCGCCTTGACTACTAGGCGGCTGAGTTCGCGGATGGTAAGTTCCTTGCCCGTGCCCACGTTGATGTGGCAGTTGCGGATTTCGCCGAGTTTCGGGATGGCTCCGCCGCGGCCTGCGCTATGGTTGCGGTCTACAGCGCCGTCGACACTTGCACCATAATGCACGCTGGAATACTTCTCGATGCCGATAATGTCGCTGAAGTTCACGTTCAGGAGCACGTGTACGGAAGCGTCGGCCATGTCTTCGCTCCACAGGAACTCGCGAAGCGGCTTGCCGGTACCCCAGAGGGTCACCTTGTTGTTCTCGATGCCGTATTTGGCGAGGACCTTCAGGATATCTTCCTGGGATGCGTCGCCGTTGATTCCTTCGACAGGGCGCTTGTCCATATCGACCTTGATGCTCTTCCAGTCGTTGTCGTGGATGAGCTTTGCAAGGTAAATCTTGCGCATCATGGCCGGCATCACGTGGCTGTTTTCCAGGTGAAAGTTGTCGTTCGGGCCGTAAAGGTTCGTGGGCATTACTGCGAGGTAGTTCGTGCCGTATTGCAGGTTGTAGCTTTCGCACATCTTGAGGCCCGCAATCTTTGCGATGGCGTATTCCTCGTTCGTGTACTCGAGTTCGCTCGTGAGCAGGGCGTCCTCTTTCATCGGCTGCGGGGCGTTCTTCGGATAAATGCAGGTGGAGCCCAGGAAAAGGAACTTTTTCACGTTGTGGGCATAGGCTTCGCTGAACACGTTGCACTGGATTTTCATGTTCATCATCATGAAGTCTGCACGGTAAAGCGAGTTTGCCATGATACCGCCGACAAAAGCCGCTGCGAGCACTACGGCATCGGGCTTCTCTTCGTCAAAGAACTTCTTGACGGCGTATTGGTCTGTAAGGTCCAGTTCCTTGTGGGTGCGCCCGACAAGGTTGTTGTACCCGCGTGATTTCAGATTGTTCCAAATGGCTGAACCGACCAACCCGTGGTGGCCTGCAACATAAATCTTAGAGTTCTTATTCAAACAGTCGTTCATTTTTCGTAATTGAAAAAGAAAAAAATGCCTTATATATATTTCCTATACAATATAGTAACCGTAGGGCCTATTGCTGTTTAGGCAATCCCATTTTTGACCTGAATAAGGACTGTAATTTTTTTGATGTCTATAGAACTTTTTAAGTTCTTCTGATATCGTTATTTGGATTTGGGATAATGGCGGAAGAACACAAATATAGCTTCAAAAAATCAACTTGTGTCAATTTTTGACAACTTGCGTATTTGCGGTTCCGTAATACCCTGCATACCATTCTGCGAACTTTCTGAGACCATCGCGGAGCGGTGTGGCTGGCTTAAATCCGAAATCGGCTTCTAAAGCAGATGTGTCGGCATAGGTGACGGGCACGTCGCCGGGCTGCATGGGGACGAGTTCCTTATGTGCTTCGAAGTCGTAATCGGCGGGGAGCACCTTCGCGCGGACGAGTTCTTCTTGGAGAATCGTCACGAAGTCCAGCAAATTTTCCGGGTGGTTGTTGCCGATGTTGTAGACCATGTAAGGCGGTAGTGGCAGTCCGTCTTCGCCGTTTTGCTTTTCGGGGGCGTGCTGCATCACGCGGACAACGCCTTCTACGATGTCGTCAACGAATGTGAAGTCGCGTTTGCATTTGCCGTAGTTAAAAATTTGGATGGTCTTGCCGGCCTTAAGCTTGTTTGTGAAGCCGAAGTAAGCCATGTCCGGGCGGCCTGCTGGGCCGTAAACGGTAAAGAAGCGGAGCCCCGTGCTCGGAATGTTGTAGAGTTTGCTGTAGGCATGCGCCATGAGCTCATTGCTCTTTTTGGTGGCTGCGTACAGCGAAACGGGGTTGTCCACCTTGTCGTCGGTGGAATACGGAATTTTTTTGTTGCTGCCGTACACGCTCGAAGAACTGGCGTACACGAGGTGTTCGACTTCATTGTGTCGGCAGGCTTCGAGAATATTATAGAAACCGATGAGATTGCTTTGGATGTAAGCGTCGGGATTCGTTATGGAATAGCGGACGCCAGCTTGTGCAGCGAGGTTTACGACAACGGCGAAGTGATATTTTTCGAAGAGACTGTCGATGGTTGCTTTGTCGGCGAGGTTTGCCTTGACGAAAGTCCACTTTTTGCCTGTCGCGGTTGCGAGTGCTTCAATTTCCTTGAGGCGTTCGTGCTTGATGTTCACGTCATAGTAATCGGTGATGGAATCGAGGCCTACAAGCTCGGAACAAGTATAGTCGTTCAGTAACTTCTTGCAAAGATTACAACCGATAAAACCTGCAGCTCCTGTAACAAGGACCGCTTTTCCATCTAGAATAACGTTTTTATCAAGCATAATTAACACCCAATAGCGCTGTATTCAAATCCTGCTTCGGCGAGTTCCTTGGCGTCGTAGATGTTGCGCCCGTCAATGATGAGCGCGTTCTTCATTGACTTCTTCATCACGCCAAAACTCGGCATGCGGAACTGCTTCCATTCGGTTACGAGGAGGAGGGCGTCAGCGTCGAGCAATGCTTCGTACATGTCGTTCACGTAAGTGACGATGTCGCCCACGCGACGCTTGCATTCGTTCATGGCGACCGGGTCAAATACGCGGACGGTGGCGCCTGCTTTTACGAGTTTGTCGATGAGCACGAGAGCGGTCGCTTCGCGCATGTCGTCGGTTTCCGGCTTGAAGGCAAGTCCCCACATGGCTATTGTTTTGCCCTTGAGGTTTGCTTCGCCGCCAAAACGCTTGGCGAGCTTGTTGAAAAGCACTGTCTTTTGGTATTCGTTCACTTCTTCGACTGCTTTCAAAACGCCCATCTTGTAGCCGTTCTTTTCGGCGGTCTTGATGAGTGCTTTCACGTCCTTCGGGAAACAGCTTCCACCGTAGCCACAGCCCGGGTAGAGGAACTTCGAACCGATGCGGGTGTCGCTTCCGATGCCCTTGCGAACCATGTTCACGTCGGCGCCGACGAGTTCGCAGAGGTTTGCGATGTCGTTCATAAAGCTGATGCGGGTCGCGAGCATGGAATTCGCGGCGTACTTGATCATTTCTGCGCTCGGGATGTCCGTGAAAATCACGCGGAAATTGTTGAGCATCATCGGGCGATAGAGGCGGGTCATGAGTTCCTTGGCCTGTTCGCTTTCCACGCCGACGACAACGCGGTCGGGCTTCATGAAGTCCGTAATGGCGCTGCCTTCTTTCAAAAATTCCGGGTTGCTTGCGACATCGAACGGAACATTCACGCCGCGCTTGTCGAGCTCTTCCTGGATGGCGGCCTTGACCTTCTTTGCGGTTCCAACCGGAACGGTGGACTTGGTCACGAGTACGGTGTACTTCTTGATGTTCTGACCGAAAGTACGAGCAACGGCGAGCACATACTGCAAGTCGGCGGAGCCGTCTTCGTCTGGAGGCGTGCCCACGGCGCTAAAGACCATTTCGACATCGTCGAGAATGCTGGCAAGATCGGTTGTGAATTTAAGACGGCCTTCGCGCTGGTTCCTAAGAACCATTTCGTCGAGGCCCGGTTCGTATATTGGGATTTCGCCTTTTTGGAGGGATTCAATTTTAGCTTGATTCACGTCAACGCAAGTCACGTTCACGCCCATTTCGGCAAAGCATGTGCCGCTGACAAGACCTACATAACCGGTGCCAACAATTGCAATATTCATAAAAAATCCTTGCTTTTTTTTATAATCGGAGAAAAATGTAATAAAATAGTAATGCTATGTAATTATTGTGAGAACTGTTATGGGGCTAGTTGAATGTTTGCAAATTCTCACAATTGGGTACAGCTGTGTCCAGTTTTTACTGTAATTATGGGGCTATTTCTGTTTTTCGCAATATATTAATAGAGTGTATAATGGAAAGGAGTGTCTTATGCAGGTCAAATTTGGCTTGAAACAGTTTATCCCTCTCGCAGCGGCTGTTCTTTCGCTCGCTACGGCTGCGACCGCTGCAACGGCTTACATCAACCAAGTCGGTTACCGTACTTCGGACCCGAAGGAATTTGCCTTGACCGAAGGAAGTGGCGATATCGAAATAGTCGATGCTGCCGGCCAGACCGTTCTCAAAGTCACTCCGAAGGCAGCCTCGTATTGGAATCCCGGTGCGGTGAATGTGCAATTAGTGGATATTTCTGAATTGAAAACTCCTGGCACTTATAGCATCAAGCAGGGTGGCCAAGTTTTACGCTCTGACTTGAAAGTTGCTGACAAAGTTTTTGAAGATGTAACGAAAGCTTCTCTAAAGTGGTATTACTATCAGCGTGCCTCCATGGCTTTGGAAGAAACGTATGCCGGCCAATGGAAACGCGATGCAGGTCATGTGAATGCGACGGTTTCGCTCCACAATTCTACCGGTGGATCGGGAACAATCGAATCGAGCAAGGGCTGGTACGATGCGGGTGACTATGGCCGCTATATCGTGAATTCGGGCATTACGACTTTCACACTTCTTTCGCTTTACGAACATTACCCGGATTACTTCAAGACGCTCAAGTGGAATATCCCGGCCGAAGGAACGCTCCCAGATTTGCTTGCCGAAATCAAGTGGAATCTCGATTGGATGCTTACCATGCAGGCTGCCGATGGCATGGTCTATCACAAGCTTTCGACGCTCCAGTTCCCGGGCGATGTGATGCCTGCCAAGGATACGGAAAAACTTTATGTTATCGGTAAAGGTACCGCTGCAACGCTTGATTTTGCAGGTGTAATGGCTACTGCATATCGCGTGTTTAAACCGTTTGATGCAACGTATGCAACCAAGTGCCTCGAAGCTGCCAAGAAGGCTTATGCTTGGGCAAAGCAAAATCCGAAAGTCGCTTTCAACAATCCGATGGATGTTGCAACGGGTTCTTATAGCGATGGCGAATTCTCTGATGAATTTGCATTTGCTGGCATGGAATTGTTTCTCTCTACAGGTGATGCTTCGTACAAGCCGACGATCGATGCGAATAAGACGAGTATAGTTCCTGCTTGGCCCGAAATGTATGGCCTCGCTCTTTATGAAGCTGCGACACATGCAACTGAAGCCGGTGCCGATGCGGAAACAGCCAAGTCAATGCTTTTGAACTATGCAAATGAATTTGCCTATCAAGCGTCGAGTGGCTTTGGCGTTGTGATGGCGAACGAAGATTTTGTATGGGGTTCCAACGCTGTGGCGGGTAACCAGGGCGTATTCCTCCTGCACGCTTACTACATTACAGGCGAACAGAAGTATTACGAAGCCGCTAAAAAAGTCATTGACTACTTGCTCGGAAAGAATCCGCTAGACATGTCGTTCTTGACTGGATTTGGAACAAAGTCTCCGATGTTGCCGCACCATCGCCCGAGTACTGCCGACAAGATTACGGACCCGATCCCGGGTATGCTCGTGGGTGGCCCGCAGCCGGGCGGTGAAGATATTGGTTCGAAGTCTTGGGAATGCAAGGATTATAAGACCGGTGTTCCTGCTACTTCTTACATCGACAATCGTTGCAGCTATGCGACGAATGAAGTGGCTATCAACTGGAACGCTCCACTTGCTTACCTTGCTGGCGCACTCGAAGCTTTGAACGCTGGCCATGCTCCGTCTTTTGCGGTGCCGGGTGTTGCAAAGGGTGGCTCGTCCGCAATCAAGCCTGTGGTTTCGAGAAATCGTGTGTCGGGTGAAAAGGCTCCGCATCTCCGTTTTGATGATCAGAAGGTGTTCATCGAAAAGAGCGGTAAGCGCTTTGACCTTAAAGGCCATCGCATGAAGTAACGCCGATTACGTCATGGCGGCTTGCGTGCCGCCACCTAGTCGGAATCAATACTAAACTTTCCATATTCATAGAATGCAAAGCGGCGCTCCAAGTTCTCCGGGGCGCCGTTTTTTTGCAGTGTCATTCTGAGCGAAATGCCGTAAGGCATGAAGTCAAAGAATCCATAAAATGTCGCGAAACACTTGCTACAGTCGTCTCTAAAATGCGGCTACAAAGGGTGGTATATCCCCTTGAACGGCTCTATATTATATGGAGTAAATTTATGCACTTTTTAAAGTGAGGATGTTTGTGAAAAATCATGCGTTAAAGTCCGTTGCGCTTGCAGCGCTTGTTGCGGCTCCGTCCTTTGCTGCGACCGCTTACATCAACCAAATCGGTTACCGTCCGGGCGACTTCAAGGAACTCGCTCTTGTCGATGCAAGCGGCAACGTGGATTTCGTAAATGCCACGGGCCAAGTTGTGCTCTCTGTCACACCGAAGGCGGCTTCTTATTGGGATGCGAGCGGTCAGAATGTTCAACTCGTCGATTTCTCGAAGCTCGCTGAACCGGGCAAGTACAGCATCAAGGTGAACGGCAATGTGCTCCGTTCCGACCTCGTTGTGAAATCGCAAACGTACGAAGAAATCGTCAAGGCTTCCATCAAGTGGTTCTATTACCAGCGTGCTTCCATGGCGCTCGAATCGACTTATGCGGGCAAGTGGGCGCGTGCTGCAGGCCACACGAATGCGACTGTGAAACTCCATAATTCTACAGGTGCTTCGGGCACAATCCAGTCGAGCAAGGGCTGGTACGATGCTGGCGACTATGGTCGTTACATTGTGAACTCGGGTATCACGACTTACACGCTCCTCTCTCTCTACGAACACTTCCCGCAGTATTTCAAGACGCTCAAGTGGAACATTCCCGCCGAAGGTTCTCTCCCGGATTTGCTTGCCGAAATCAAGTACAATCTCGATTGGATGCTTACCATGCAGGCTAGCGATGGCGGTGTCTACCACAAACTCACTTCTCTAGGTTTCCCGGGCGATGTGATGCCTGCTCAGGATAATTCGGAACTTTATGTTATCGGAAAAAGTACTGCAGGCACGTTTGACTTTGCTGCTGTGATGGCTCTTGCTTCCCGTATCTACAAACCGTTTGATGCGACTTATGCAACCAAGTGCCTCGATGCTGCAAAGAAGGCTTTTGCTTGGGGACAACAGCATCCGAGCCAGAACTATCTTGCTAATCCGTCGGACGTTTCGACGGGTGCCTACGAAAATGACAATCCGAATGATGAAAAGGTCCTTGCAGGTACGGAACTTTACATTACGACGGGTGATGCTTCTTACAAGCAGTCCGGTTCTTCGGAATACGTCTCTTACTGGGGTGATGTCATGGGCCTTGCCACTTATGAAAAGGCAACGCACGCAACGCAATTCGGTGGCGATGCGAACGAAGCTAAGCAAAAGATTTTGGGCACTGCCGATAACTTTGTCAACCGCGCCGAAACGGGTTTTGGTGTTGTAATGGCTAAGGATGACTTTGTATGGGGCTCCAATGCCGTTGCTTCCAATCAGGGTGTTTGGCTGTTGCATGCCTATTACCTCACGGGCAATCAAAAGTATTACAAGGCTGCCGTTAAGGTCTTGGATTACCTCCTTGGCAAAAACCCGCTCGATATGTCTTTCGTTACCGGTTACGGCACGAAGTCTCCGAAAATGCCGCACCACCGCCCGAGTACCTCGGATAACATAGAAGAACCGATTCCAGGTATGCTTGTGGGTGGTCCGCAACCGGGCGGCGAAGACGTTGGCTCTGCTGCCGAATGGAAGTGCGCAGATTACCGTACAGGTCAGGCCGCTACCGCTTACACCGATCAGCGTTGCAGCTACGCGACAAACGAAGTGGCTATTAACTGGAATGCTCCGCTTGCTTACCTCGCTGGCGCTATCGAAGCCATCAATGCGGGTTATGCTCCGGAATTTGCTGCAAATGGTGTTGCAAGGAACGATACTCCGGCTTCTAGCTCTTCTGCTGCCCAGTCTTCGTCGAGCGCTCCGCAGAGCTCTTCTTCTGTAACTCCTGAAAGTTCTTCCTCGTCGATTCCGGGCGTTTCTTCAAGCTCGTCTGCAAATGTTGAATCCTCAAGTTCGCAGGGCACAATTGCTATTCACACTCCGATTGAATCCAAGGTCGTTCGCTCACAGCAACCGCGCTTCCGCTTCGATGGTCACTCTCTCTTCATCGAAAAGAGCGGCAAACGCTTTGACCTGAAGGGCCACCGCATCAAGTAAAATTCTCTCCACGCAGAACATCCAAAGTTCTCATATTCATAGAATGCAAAACGACGCCCCAATTCTTTGGAGCGCCGTTTTTCTATTAAAAGCAAAATTTCTAAATTGTCAACATGATGTCGAGTATTTTGAACAATTTGTTGATGTTTATCTTGGGGCTTCTGGCCCTGAGCTTCCTTGTGACCATTCACGAACTGGGTCATTTTATTGTCGCCAAGTGGAACAAGGTCAGGGTGAACACCTTCTCGGTGGGTTTTGGCAAAAAACTTTTCCGCTTCAAAAAAGGCGAAACCGAATACTGCATCTCTGCGATTCCCTTTGGCGGTTATGTGGCGATGGCGGGCGAAAATCCCGATAGCATCGAAGGGAATAAACCCTCGCAAGATGATTTCTTGGGAAAGTCCGTGGGCGCGCGAGCTGCAATCGCATTTGCAGGCCCCTTTGTGAATATCGCTTTTGCATTTGTTCTTTTGATTTTCCTTTATATGATCGGTGTTCAGGAACCCGACAACAAGAGCCTTATCATTGGCTTTGTGGCAAAAAATTCTTCTGCCGAAATGGCGGGCATCCAGCCGGGCGATACAATCACTGCAATCAATGGCAAGGAAACGCAAGGATGGGATGACTTTCGCGAACAAATTGGCGTAAGCCTCGGTGCCGACGTCATGCTCGAAGTGCATCGCGGTGGTGAACCGCTTGCAATCAAGGTTGTTCCGCAAGAACTTGTAATTCCGGCGATGGATTCGACATCCGATCCTATCAAGATGGGAATCGGCGATATCGGTATTTATCCGCGCAATCGCGTTATCGTGCGCTTGCCGCCCAAGGAAGGCTCTGCTGCCGAAAAAGCAGGAATCCTCCGCGGCGATACCATTTTCGAAATCAACGGCGAACACATATCACGCTACGAAGACGTTGTTCGCTTGATTGATGGCTCCAAGGGTGCCGAAGTCAGCGTGACGCTCATGCGCGGTGGCGAAAAAGTCAACGTGAAAATGACTCCTGCCTATAACGAAGAGTTCAAACGCTACATCGTCGGAATCCAGATGGGTTACGTGATGTTCAGCGAAACGCACCTCGTGCGCCGCGGCCCGATCGAAGCGTTCGAAAAAACCTGCGCCACAAGCTGGAAAATGACCACAAGCATATTCCGCTATTTCAAGCGTTTGTTCCAAGGACAAGTTAAAGTCGATGCGTTCTCCGGCCCGGTCTCCATTGTCGCCGTGATGGGTAACGTGTGGATGAGCGGCTTCCAGGATTTCTTGATGCTCCTTGCGCTCATCAGCATTAACTTGGGCGTAATGAACCTTCTCCCGCTTGCGATTACGGATGGTGGCCTGCTGATGTTCCTCGGAATTGAAAAGTTGCGCGGAAAGCCGCTGAGCCTTAAAACTCAATCAGTTATTCAAAACGTTGCCGCCGCATTCTTCATCAGTTTCTTCGTTTTCATCACGATACTGGACTTCGGCAAAATTTCGCTCTTCTTGAAATAAAAATTGGCGGCTTTGAGCCGCCTTTTTCATAGCCTGTCGAAGATTCTATCTCTCGTGCATGTAAGCGTACCCGAAATTAATTGGGGGCGTGCTTATGGAAATATATTCGAAAATTTCAGGCCCTATATTCTTGAGCCCGTGAATTTCCTTTTCCGAAAAACGGACGACATCGCCAGCTTCAAACGGCACTTCCTTGTCGTCTGCCAACAAAAGAACTCCACGACCTTGAATGGCGACCCAGACCTGTTCCGACGTATAGTGCTTGTGACGAGGCTGCTCTGCACCCGGCATTACAGAAACTTTCGTAACCGAAACCTTTTCTGACCTGCTGTTGTCGGGCGTGAGCAACTGTGCCGAATCCACACCGGGATTGCACAAAACTCTAATGTCGTATTTTTTGATCAGTTCCATTTTTAAGCGTTTTTCGTCCACAAACTTGTGATTGATAATGGGCTCGCCGCGTTCGCATTCTGCGCCGCAACGTGTGCAAAAGATAGTTCTTTATTGAACCCATCGAACATGATGCGCCTGTAATTCGTGTGATTTCGGAGAGAATTTGGACAGATGGGGGAGGAATCCCCCTCGCTTCGGCCGAATGTTTCGCAGCTTTTTATTTCACCATAGCAAGTACCTGTTCCTTGGTGATGAAGTTCAGCACCGAGAATGCCGTCATCTGGTTTCCCAAATCCTTGAACGAAGCCCCTACGTGATAAACCACGTCATCGACGATGACGAAACGGTCGTGGACCTCACGCATATTCTCCAAATGAACCGTCGGAAATTGGCGATTCAGACGAGCCTCTTCCTCTCTCATAGCGTGAGTGATTCTAGCGGAATAGATCGTCGCATTCACACCCTTGGCGCGTTTTGCCATAAGCGAAAGAACCATGTCGTTGGCATACGGGTCAATGATGACGATTTCCTTTTTTGCGGAACGCACCAGTTGCACTGCGAATTCGTAGCCGCTCCAGTGCGTATGTGCAGGCAACAAACCTTCGCTTGGCGGCAAGTTCGCCTTCACGAAAAAGTCCACCTGCTTTTCGAGATTGATTATGCGGGAGTCGTGGTTCTCCAGCTTGTTTTCGTGAGAAATCAGCCGTTGGTTGATGCTGCAACCCCTTAGCAAATGCTCTTTAAGTACTTGGTTTGCCCATTGACGGAAACGTGTTCCTTGAATAGACTTTACGCGATAGCCGACTGAAATGATAACATCAAGATTGTAAATCTTCGTTTTGTACTTTTTCCCGTCATTTGCAGTTAGTAAGGATTCCTTACATACTGAATTGGCGT
>CAMUYW010000043.1 GCA_947165045.1 uncultured Fibrobacter sp.
TGATTGAAGAAATTGTGCCTGCCCGTGATACGTGCCTGTATGTAAGCGATTGGCTGCTACCGCTAGTAGAAAGTCAACTACGGTACGAAAAACTGGAAAAACAAGAACAGCTGCAGATGCAAGAACAAGTAGAAGAGCCTTCTTCAAATGCTCAGTGCTTTGAACGGACAATAAAAGCAAAAGGATTTCGTGCTGTTGTGGATTTGCGAAAAAAAGAAAAAATAAGTGTTAATTCGTTGACGACGGCTAAGGTTCCGCTTTTGCAAAAATATATAGCCGAAGGAAAGACCTTTGCTGAAGCGAGCCAAATGGCTGAACGCAAAATTCTTGAAGATTATGGAATATACGAAGACTTGGGCTCGTTTGAAAAAATGTTTGATGATGATTCTGAATTGTCTTATGTGAATGAGTTGATTCGATATACTGATTCAAGTGCACGCGAAATGCTTGTTTGGAAGGATGTGATGGGCAATTATGTTTCTCCCAAAGACTTTATGGGGAATGCGCAAATGAAAAAATATTATCAGAATATGAAGAAAATGATAGATTATAGAATAGGCTTCTTGGCTAAAGTTGATGGATTGGGCCAGTGCACCGAAGCGCGCGAAAATGATATGGACTACATTGAAGTTCCTGGTTTCGGGAATTTTGTTAATGTCGTGTGCCGTTCTGGTAAGTGGACAATGGGCTTTAAATCGGTGGAATACACGAAGGGTTCGTTGGTCGATAATCGAGATGGTAGATCATATGAAACAGTGACGTATAATTGGGGCGGTGTCGTGCAGACTTGGATGGCGGAGGACCTTGTTTATGCAGATTCTGCGCACCCAACATGCCTAGATTATATTGATAAATCTGATGCCGCTTGCAGAGAGAATGGCCGATATATATGGTTGCATGCGATGGATATTGGGTTGGATGATGTGAATATGTTTTGGATCCGTTGGCAAGGAGGGGATACGGTCTCTTACCAGGATTGTCAAAAAGTATTTGCAGGTGTCTCGGATTCAACGACGAGTAAGTTTAGCCCTGGAACCTGTATGGTGGGAATCCTCGGAGGACATTGGGATTATGTCTATGCTAATCCTGAGCTGCGGTCGAATTTAAATGCGCATCAAGGAATTTGTCCAGATGGTTGGCGTATTCCGACCACGAATGACTGGAGAACTTTGTTGCAAAATTTGGGAGAATGGTATGGAGTTGATTATGTTAAAGCAGCGCCTGTCCTTTATGATGAGACTGCGACTGGGTTTGGTTTGTATAGTACACATGAAGGGCTTGTTGTGGATGATGAAGGCCGTGTTGTTGTAAGTCAAAATGGCTATTTTAATGATATGTTTGTAGTGACGGATGAGCATTTGTCTAGAGTTCAATTCTTTGGAGGATATTCAAGCGGATACGGCTTTGGGTTTAGAACTCCCGGGGATCGCGAATATGAAGAAAGCTATTTTAATATACCTCCTTTAGATAAACTGAATGTCCGCTGCATCAAGAATTGATCCTTCTGAATTTTTGAAAGGGTGATTTTATAAGAAATTTCAATTTTATGTAGGGAGGAAAAGGGAAGACGGGCTTCGGCCCGCCTTCTTTTTACGTGTTATCCTGAGCTATACGAAACTTAGAAATTTAATTTATCTATATCCTTAAATCTGCTAAAATTTTATTAAATTTTGTAAAATTGCTTAAATTTATTAAAATTCGCTAATTTTTTATCATAAGAACTATTGACTTTTGAAAAGTTATGATATATATTTCAATTTGGAAACAGTGCGGGCTTATGTGTCAAGACGCTGTTTGTGTTAGGAGGATACGATGAAAGATGTACTGGAGTACACGAACTACCATCAGTATATCGCAGATTACTATGCCGAAAAGAAGGCTAAATCGGCCTTTTCTTGGCAGACCTTGACTCGGGCGGCGGGATTCTCTTCGCCTGTGTTTCTTAAATATGTGAGCGAAGGCCGCTCTAATCTTAGTGAAGAAACTGCATATCAAGTCGCATCTGCAATGGGGCTTGCTGAATACGAACAAGAGTATTTTGCAGAAATGGTCAAATATGACCAAGCCAAAACAGATGACGAAAAAAAAGCTGCGTTCAATAGAATGCTCGCCATTGCTGATGTGCATAAAGTTAGAATTATCGAGGGAGATTCTTTTCGCTATTTTGATAGCTGGAAAAATCCGGTGCTCCGTGAACTTGCTCCTTCAATGCCGGGGGCTAAGCCCCTGGCTCTTGCTCGTGCTTGCCGCCCTAAAGTCACTGCGGCCGAAGTCAGCGAATCGCTCAATTTTTTGCTTAAAGCGAATCTGCTCCAAAAGGACAAGGACGGAAAATATCAACAGACCGAAACAGGTGTGTCGACGGGGCCCATGGAAGTGACTCCTGTCGCTGTTCGCGGAATGCATCGCCAAATGGGTGAATTTGCGCTCGATGCGATTGAGGGCGTACCGCAAAATGAACGACACTTTTCGGGACTTACACTTGGCATCGCTCGTGATGCCTATGACGAAATTGTTCAAGAAATTGCAGAATTCCGCAAACGGATTATTGCGATTGCGACGAGAAGTAATACCACGGACGAGGTCTATCGCCTGAATGTGCAGTTCTTCCCGATGACAAAAAAGAGTGTTGATAAGGATTAGGAGGAAAACATGAAAAAATCAAAACAAGACACGCTGTTGCGTGATTTTATAGGGGCGGCATTCTGCTTGATTATGGCGTTTGCCCTTCTTATGATGTATTCGGGCTGTTCCGAAAATGCTAATCTGTCTCCACTTGCACATGAAGGTGGTTACACGGAAGAAACTGCGTATCTTGAAAATGTCTCGGTGCATGGACTTGCAGTGCGTTTGTCTGCAAGGTCTGTTGATGACGAACCTTTGGCCTTAATAAGTGATGTCTATTTTGGTTCCATTATTCGCTTGTCTGAACTTGATTCGATTACTTTAGACACAACCGGAGTGTCTTATATAACACGTTGCTGGGATTCGACGGGTGCGTTCCATTTTGACAGTGTGACTGTGCATAGCCCGTATGTTTTGCTTGAACTTGCTCCTTGGCACGAAAACGCGTATTGGGAATGGGATGGCGTTTGGTCGTTTGAAGGCGAGGTGTTGTATAGTGCGGTAATCGACTTGCGCGAAACAAAGGATGTTGGTATTAACATCATGACGCATCTGGAGGCGATTCGCTTGCGTCAATTGGTTAAGCAGGGAATGAACTTTGCAAGTGCAAAACTGCAGGCGGATAGCGAAGCTTTGAATGCAGTAGGCCTTTTTGATGCGACTTTCGATTTTGATAAGACTGGGTACTGGGAAAGGTCTGATAATCAGTTGGCTTTGCGCTATTTGAGCTCTCTTGTGATTGGCTGGGGTGAGTCCGAATCGCCGTTGGCATTCTTCAATACATTTGCTCAGTCGGGTTCTTTTGCTGCCAACGACTCGGTAAGAAAATCGTTCTCAAGGCGTCTTGATTTTGAATTCGTTTATGCGCGTGACGATAGCGAAAAAACGTATTTGACTCACTTGATGGCTGGTATAAACGGACTCGGTAAATGTACCACCGATAAAGAAGGTGAGGCTTTGGAAATCGACATTGATTACGAACGCTGGGCAATCTTGACATGCCATGCCGAGGAATGGCGTAAAACATATAGATACAAAATATCAGAGAGAGTGAAAAATGAACTTGGAACAATGACTGACTCTCGTGATGGTAAAATTTATAGAACGGTTACGTATAATATAAATGGTGTGGACCAAACTTGGATGGCCGAAAATCTAAGTTACAGTGATGCTCGAATTGTTCCTGCAGTGGGGTATGATTCTGCCGAAATCGCTCGCGCTCAGGGCCTTGGATATGAGTACCTTGAATATCGAAATTCGCTTGATTCAACGTATTGGAATAATTGGGTCCGTTATAGAAAAGCTGAAGATGTGTTGAATTTAGAGCCGAACCAAACGCTTGTGTACTACAGCGATTGTCTTTCGAATATTGAGCAACCTGCGAGTTCGTTGGATTCTCTGGTTTGCCACTATGTTATAGATTTCCAGGACGGACATTTTACATCGTCGAAACTTACTGCTTATGTTGATTCTATTGTGAGTGCGAACGGGTATTATCAAGGTTTGTGTCCAGATGGATGGCATATTCCGCAGCGTGATGAATGGAATGCTTTGTTCAATTACGTGGAAACTTCTTGCGGAGATTTGTGCAGAATAGATAATCGGATGGGACGAAATTTGACTCAAGTCGGATTTGGCGATTTGGCCGAAGTGACATATCCTTCTTTGACGCGAAATGATGATGGTGATTTTACTTTAGAAGGCATGAACTTTACGGATTGGCTTTTTGTAGAAGGCTGGTACTTCCAAGATTTTTCAATCCGCTGTGTTAAAAACTGAATTTAATCCCTCATTTGCTTAGGAAGAGCGTTAGGAGGAAAAGAGGGATAGAAGGCGGGTTGAGGCTCGCCTTCTTTTTTACAATGTCACCTCGGACTCTGTTCCGGGGTCGCCATACACGATTCGGTGGTAATCTCCTTGCTTGAATATTGTATCTTTAATCTATCTTGTGCTTTGCTCGCAAAAAGGATTTATTATGAAACCTGGGAAAACTGAACTCCGTTTGAATGCTGAAATCGAGAAGCGTGGTGCCTTGTTTGCTGTGCTGTTGGATCCGGATACATCGGACGAAGCGGCTTTTGTAAAGGCTGGTTCTTTGGCGGCTGAAAACGGAGCGGACCTTCTCTTGGTGGGCGGTTCCTACTTGGGCAATTTCACACTTCCGAAACAGGTTGCTGCACTCAAGGCTGCTGTGAATTTGCCGGTGATTCTTTTCCCGGGTGGAGCTTCTCAGGTTGTTCCTGGTTTTGATGCCATGCTTTTCATGACGCTTGTGAGCGGCCGTAATCCGAACTACCTCATCGACGAACAGGTTCGCGGTGGCGCTCTCGTGCGTGCACTCAACATGGAAGCCATTCCGACGGCGTACCAGCTCATTAACAGCGGCAAGCGTACAACGGTCGAATACATCAGCGGTACGATGCCCGTACCGGCCAACAAGCCAAAGCTCAGCATGGTGAACTCCATCGCTGCAGAACTCATGGGCATGCGCTATGTTTACCTCGAAGCAGGCAGCGGCGCCGAAGAACCCGTGCCGGTCGAACACATTGCCTACACCCGCAAGGCAACTGAAATGACCATCATCACTGGTGGTGGCATCAAGGACCCGCAGACGGCTGCTGTCCGCGTTGCAGCCGGCGCGCAAATCATCGTGACTGGAACCCTCTGGGAAAAGGTCAACGATCCGGCTTTGCTGAAAGAATTCGCCGCAGCCATCCATGTGAAGGGCTAGCGTCTCCCTTATAGAAAAAACATAATTCATCATTTTAAATTATTAATCTCATTGAAAGAAAGTATTAGTCAAAATGGCTAATTCCATCTACATTTGTGCCCGAAAAAAAAGAGCTCTTGAAAAATTCATCCAATAAACAATCTTAAGGAGATTGAATATATGAAGTTCAAGTTCATTGAAATGGCGGCCCTTATTATCGCTACGGCAGTTCTTTTTGCCGCCTGTGAAAAAGTGGAAAATTGCCACTATGATGAAGTTGCCAAGACGCTCAAGTGCCAAGGCCAAACGTACGCTACGGTTGAAACGGGTGGTCGTATTTGGATGGCCGAAAATGCAAATCTTATGAATTTCGATTCTAGTTATTGCTATGGCAATAATCTCGATAATTGCAAAAAGTACGGCCGTCTTTATGATTGGAAATCTGCAAATGATGCATGCCCCACAGGTTGGGAACTCCCGAAGCAGGCCGACTTTGAAAATGCCGACTTCAAGTTGCTCAACATCAACAAGGATGGCTTCCGCTATTACGATGGCAAGTTCGTCGATGAAAATGTGAGCGCTAGCTTCTGGACTGCCGATGCGTTTGACGATTCCCGCGCGGTCATGGTTCGTATTCAAGATAAAGTAACATATGAACATTACAACAAGAGCATCGCTGCTTCTGTTCGCTGTGTCAAGGCGAAATAAGTTATAGAACGATAAGATTGTTGTATAGTCATTTGGGGGAGTGAAATCTCTCGTCACCTGGAACTTCGGAACCCCTATCACGAATGTTCTGGGTGACTTTCTTTTTTGAGAGCGCGGCGGAAAACTGCCTAAAATTCCTTTTTTTAGCGAAAATTGCGTGATATTCGAGCTTTGGCTCGACTTTTTTATTTATAAATACATATATTCAAAATGTGAGTGCCGTGCGTGTTGCGCGGCATCGTTTCGAGGTTTACGATGCAGAAACTTGTAATTGTTACTTATGTACTTAGGGGACTTGGTCTTATTTTAGTCCTGCTTACGCTTTTTGGCCATGAAATCATTTTAAACTTATTCCCTGGTCTTGAGGGCCAATCGGATAAGCCGATTTTCTATGCCGGCATTGTTGTGTATTTGATTGGTGCTGTTATTTATTTCTTCATCAACAAAAAAGAAAGAGCCGATCGTCGTCGCCGTGAAATTGAAGAGTCTTACAAGAGGGCTGGCCTCGGCGAATCTGATGACGAATCCGAAGATGTCGCTGATGATTCTACTGCTGACGATTCCGATAACAGCAACGAAAATTCTTCTGAAAAGTGATTGCGTGTATGAGTGATTTTATGATTGAAATTGAGCACCTGCACAAGACTTACCGCAGTGGCTTTACTATGAAGCCAAAGCTTGCGCTTAAGGATGTAAGCTTCAATGTTGAAGCGGGCAAAGTGTATGGTTTTATTGGTCCAAACGGTGCCGGCAAGTCTACCACTATCAAGGTCTTGACTGGGCTTTTGAATTTTGATTCGGGCAAGGTGCTTGTGAACGGAATTTCTCCGCGCAACACCAAGAGCCGTGAGTTCATCGGTTATTCTCCGGAACAGCCGTATTTTTACGATTACCTCACGGGTCGTGAACTTTTGCGCTTTTACGGAAAGCTTGTTGGGCTTAAGGGTGCGGAACTTGATTCTCGCATTGGATGGGCGCTCGACCTTTTGCATGCGAACAAGGACTGGATTGACCGCCGCTTGCGTTCGTATTCCAAGGGCATGATGCAGCGCGTGGGCATTGCACAGGCCATTCTCGGTAAACCAAAACTCTTGATTCTTGATGAACCGATGAGCGGCTTGGATCCGATGGGACGCCGTGATGTGCGTGAGGCCATTATGCAATTGAACCGCGATGGTGTGACGATTTTCTATTCGAGCCATTTGCTTTCGGACGTGGAATCGATTAGCCATCGTGTGGCGATGATTGTCGATGGAAAAATTGTGCGCGAAGGGACTGTTGACGAGATTACGGAATCTTGCGGTGTAGAATATCATGTGCGCGTTCGTGAAGCGATTCTTGCAACGGACTTGCCGCGTGGCGTTTCTGCAACAGGCCACCCGCAGGAATATATTTGCGCTGATGATGTGGCGCGTGACCGACTGCTTGGATTCTGCCTTTCGAACGGTATTGCTATTGAAAAGATGGACCACAAGCGTCCAAGTCTCGAAGATATTTTGACGGAGGAAATTGCCCGTGCAGACGCTTAAGCATATTGGCATTATTGCTCTCAATACATTCCGCGAATCCATTCGCGACAAGATTCTTTATAACATCGGCTTTTTGGCAATCGCGCTTACGCTTTTTAGCATTGTGCTTGGTGAATGGTCGGTGTTCGACCGTGCTTACGTCATCAAGTCTACGACGCTTTCGGTGATGAGCCTTTCTGGACTTTTGATTTCCATTTTCGTGGGCATCAGTCTTGTACAAAAGGAAATTCAAAGGCGCACAGTACTGACGCTTCTTTCGAAACCCATTAGTCGAGCTTCGTTTATTGTTGGCAAGTACTTTGGGCTTTTGGCGGTGGTGGCCGTCCACTTGACGCTCCTCACGGCTATTTATTACACGATTTTGTGGATTACAAATTCTAGCCCGACACTTAGCCTTTTGACGGCGATTTACCTCATCTTCTGCGAAATGGCGGTTGTGATTGCTGTGGCGCTTTTGTTCAGCAGCTTTAGCAGCACGGTGCTTTCGGCTTTGTTTACGCTCGGCGTTTATTTTGCGGGGCATTTGAGCGATCAGCTTTTGGAACAGGTCAAGTTTGCAAGCCGCATGGGTGAACTTCAGGGAGCTTCATCCGCTATTCTCGAAAAGGCCGCGGTGGTGATTCATGCGGTATTCCCTGGACTGTACCGTTATAATGTGACGAACTATGTGGTGCATGGTGTTGCTCTTCCAGATATGTATATCTTCTGGAATTCTGTTTACGCTCTGGGTTACATTGGTGTATTCCTTGCTGTTGCAAGCTGGTGGTTCAGCCGGAGGGATTTCTTATGAGAAACCAGTACATGGCAAAGGTCCTTGTACACAACAAGGTTGTGTCTGAGGATCAAGTCAAGGCCCACTGGGGCGAAATCACCGATTCCATGGATATCGGTCAGGTTCTCGTTCGCGCGGGAATCTTGAAACAGTCCATGTACGAAAAGGTTCTAGCCTTTGTGCAAAATCTCGAATCGAAAAATGCAAAGCCCGCTGCACCTGCGGCTCCAGCAAGTTCTGCTTCTCCTGTACATTCTGCAGCTCCTGCCAATGCTCCGGCTCCAGTTGCGCCTGCTCCTGCGGTAAAACCCGCGGCAGCTCCCGCGCCTCAGCCACCAGAAGAACCCGCTATTAAAATTGAAGGCAACAGCAGCCTTTATGGCGAAGCATCTTCTTCGACGGTTGTCATTGAAAAAGTTGAAGGCCTTGAAGCTACCAGCATGGCAAGCGTGCAAGTGCCTGTAGAATCCGAAACGGCTGCTGAAGAAACTGCGACCGAAGAACTCCCGTCGCAGTTTGCCGTTGCAACAGGTGAAGGCGATGCTGTCGAAGCACCTGATGTCTTGCATCCAATAACGTCGCTTGCAAAAATCATTGCATATGCCCGCAAGTTTAACGTGACTGATGTTTACCTATATGCTGATCGTCAGATTACTATGCGCCAGTCGGGAACGCTTTTTATTGCGTCCGAAAAGGCGCTTGAAAAAACGCATTTAATGGACCGCTTGACCGAAGCGGCGACTGGTTTTGCCGATAGTTACAAAATTGTAGTTGGTCGTAATTTCAGCAAGACGTTTGCTCTTCCGGGTGTCGGTCGCGCTCGCATTTCTGTGACGTGGAATGACGTGACGCCGAGTATTTCCATCCGTATTATTCCGATGGAATCTATGGCGCTTGAAAATCTTTATCTGCCGGAATTCTGTACGCAGTTCGCAACACTCAATAGTGGCCTTGTGCTGATTGCTGGGCCTTCTGCAAGTGGTCGCTCTACGACGATGACTGCGTTTGGTGAATGCATCGCTGCTAATCGACAAGTGTTTGTCCAGACTGTTGAAAAACCGATTGAACGATTGCTTTTGAATCCGAACGGTTCCATTGTGCAACGCGAAGTAGGCTTGCATGTGCGCACGGGTGTGGCCGGTATTGAACTTGCCATTCGTACAGGTGCCGATGTGATTCTCTTCGATCATCTGGAAACGATGGACGAGCTTTCGCTTTTGATGCAAGCTTCGAATGCGGGTGCGCTTGTCTTTGCTGTGGCGAGTGGTAATAATATTCACGCATTGCTCTCTCGCTTGCTTATGTCCGTGCCGAATGAAAATCGCACTGCATTTGCCAATTCGCTTGCCGATCAGCTTAAGGGCGTTATCGTGCAGCATTTGATTCCTGTGGTGCAAAACCAGGGGCTTGTGCTTGCGACTGAATCAATGAAGGTGACGTCTACAATTGCGGGGATGCTCCGCAAATGCGATGTGTCGCAGGTTGTCTCTGCGATTAGCGGACAGAAAGACCAGGGCATAACGTTGGATGAATCCTTGCAAATGTGTGTGGATTCGGGTTATATCGAAGGCGTCGAAGCTTGGAAACGTGCTAACGACAGCCGCCGTTTTGCGTCTTATTGCAAGGTTTAATAGCGAGGTTCGACATGGCATCAGAAATTGAATCTCTTTTGGAATATACCCTGAACATCGGGGCAAATGACTTGATTGTAACTGAAGGTGCTCCTTCGGCAGTGCGCTTTGCAGGACGTGTTTGTGCTATTCCAGAATCTACGGCGCTTCCGTTTGGTTCATTGCTTGAGTTCTTGGGTTCGATAGATGGCGAATCGGGAACATTTGTGGGTGGTCCTTGGCACAATTCAATGTGGCGTGTAAAATATTTTCGTGAAGCTCTTGGGAATGCCGCGATTTTCCGTCCATTGATGACTGAATGCCCTGATTTTTCGACACTTGGAGCGCCTGCTTCGCTTGATAGTTTGCTTGGCCTGAGCTCCGGGCTTGTCATTTTTGCAGGGCCTGCTTGTTCTGGAAAAACCGTTACGGCAACATCGTATGTTTCTGCAATGTGCTCGTCTGGAATATTGCGATTCTGCAATTTGGATGATGGGCGTGAATTGCCTGTGAAAACGGGTGAAAGTCTTACGCTTGTGAATTCTGTTGGTTCTGTTTCTGAAAAGTTAGAGCAGGGACTTCGTAGCGGAACTGATTTATTCTGGATGGGCGATTTTGACAGTTCGTCGTTAATCCCGATATTGCGGGCTGCGGATGCTGGCGCCTTGGTGGTCATGAATGTGACTGCAGGTAATGCGGTGGGTGTTGTTGATGCGCTTCTTTCTGCATCGTCTTCGGCGGATCGAGACCTTGTCCGTACCATGCTTGCGGCCTCTCTCAAGGCTGTTGTTGTCCAGAGGCTTTTGCCGGCTGCGACAGAAGGCGCGGGTGCCGTTCCTGCTTGGGAAATCCTTTTTAACACGCAAAATGTGGGTTCTCACATACGTAGTGGAGATCATTTTAAGCTTCCGTCTATTATGCAAGCTTCAAGCTCGGAAGGCATGCTCCTGATGGATGACTGCCTTGCAGAACTTGTTCGCTCCGGTTATGTGACTCCCGAAGAGGCAGGTCGGTATGTTTCCAATCCCGCTAGGCTCGCTTAAAAAAGCATTTTTTGCATCAGTGGCTATTTTGGCCACCGCTTATGTGGCGCCTGTACAGGCGGCTCATTCCGTTGATGAATCCCTTTTGGGCGCGATGACGCTGGAGCCGGATTCCCTGCAGGCTAAAAAGACGAAGTCCGTACTTTATCTTGGCGGTGGTGAACGCTCGCCGTGGTTTTTCCTTGGAACATTGTATGCCCTAGAAGAATACAAGATTCCGGTTGATTCTATTGTGGCTACTTCGTGGGGCGCTTGGATGGGGGCTTTGTGGTCTCTTGGCGTTTCGATTGATGATATCCAGCGCTTGATGATGGATCCGCATGTCGTCAACTATTTAGGTGTCAACTCGATTCAGGAAAAAACAGAGCATGATGCGTTTAGCCTTCCTGTTTCTGTAGAGGGAATTCCGTCACTTCGTGAACGTTTCTCGTTTTATGCTGATACTGCAGGACATGTTTATCGCAGTATGCATGCGCTTGTGCCTGACACAGCATCTATTGAACGCTCGCTTTCGCGACTCCGTTTTGAAGAATCTCTTTATCGTCAGCGTGGCACCTACCGTATTCCATTAACGCTTGTGACGTGCGATAGTGCCGTTGAAAATCCGTCGTATGCCGAAATTGTGAATTCGCTTCCGATTGCCGGTAATGAAAAGTCTGGTGAACTTTGTCCGTACCTGGCGCTTCCGAATGTCAAGAACCCGCAAGAAGCCTCGTTGATTGTTGTTTCGGATCCCGTGCGCTATGAACTTGATGGTGATGCCGAAATGCGCACAATCAAAAAAAATGTTTTGTCGAAACTGGGTGAGGTACAAGGCATTTTTGTCAGAGCACATTCTATTCGTGATACATCTCGCAAGAGCATGATTCAGGCGGGATTTTCAGCGGTGGAACATGGCCTGCGTGAGATTATTCCTGTGGTCGATGGTCGCAGGGAATATTCCGACAAGCAAAAATCGGATGCTTGGTTTGAATTCCACCCTGTATTTGATAGCCTTTCTTCGGAACACCATTCGGCGGTGCTTTCTTATTGGAATTCTAAGGATACGGGCTTTGTCGCGCCGTCGCGTTTTGCCTATTCGATTGCATCCAAGGCTCCGTACGATACGATCTCGATGAGTATGCAACCGGATGGCGGACTATTGATTGATGTTGGGGTGCACCCGACGATTGATGTGGCTGTTGGTGGATTTGGCTCTAATGTCATTGGGGCGAACGCTTATGGTGAAATGACTCTCAATTATGTGAATCAGATGGAAATCGCGTTAACGTTAGCGGGATTTTATGGAACGTCATCTTATGGATTTCGTCCGCGTTTAGGAGTTTCTAATCTGATCAATCGTCGATGGTCGTTTAACTTTGGTTACGACTTGATGAAACTCCGTTATTTAAAAGCGTTCGAGAACGATAACGTTGCGGCGAAAAATCGATTTGAATACGAAACTCGAAATGATCTTTTCTTATCGGCAAAGTATGCGATAGATAAAATGCAATCTGTCGAGGTCAAGTTCTTGTTTGGTAGCCATGAAATAAAATTGTCTCCTGAATCAATACCGGAATATGACTTTTTTGATGATGTGGTTGTAAATACAGATATTAAGTATGAGACAACTCCGGTTACGCAAAGTGTTCATTATTCTCTGTTGAATGGAGATGAAGATCCGTGGTTTGCGACTAAGGGCTATGCGGCCAATGCGTATCTTGGTATGAATTTAATTGGTTACGGCTTTCATCAGAGAGGTCCTATTTATGGCATTTATTCTTTTGATGGGAGGTTCTCTTTCTCGCCGACGCAGAATACCTCAGTAACGGCAGGAGCCGCAATGGGCTTTGATGCGTATCGCGATGGGCATTTCCAATTCCCCAAGAATTTTGAAAATGCTGCGATGGAAGATCGTTATCGTTTGCATGTTGCTGCAACGCCATGGTCTGGAGATTGGCTCGATCCAGAGCTCTCCACGCATGGATATGCGTTGCTTCGCCTGAACGCAGGCGTTCACCGCCAAGGATTTGGCGCCTGGCTCTCGTTTGCGTACGTTCATGATTTCGAAGACAAGGCTACGGCAAGACTCAATTCAAATAAGTTTGTGTTTGAACCTGCGCTCCGCTATAAATACCGCTCGTTTACGGTTTATGCGGGACTGAACCGTATTGTTGATACGGAAACGTTCGGCGATATCAAACACATTAAAAATTACCGATACTTTATCCGTATCGGCGATTATAATCTGTTCTAATTGCCTTGAATGCATCTTTCCTCTTCGAGGCAGCTACGTCATTCCTTTTCAAGGCTTGACTGCTGCAGTTATCCAATGCGTGAACAAGTTCCCGCGCTGTATAACCTTGCACGTCATTCTGGAGCCGTAGGCGATAGAATCTATTGTTTCTAGCCTTTATGGATCCTCGCTTTTAGCGAGGATGACACATTGTGTCACTTCTTCTCCCCGCGGTTCTTTGCGGCGATATCTTTATACTTGTTGTGGTCGGCGAGCGTGCTGCTGAAAAAGTGCGTTCGCGAACCATCGTCTTTTGCAACAAAGTAAAGCGCTTCGGTCTTTTCGGGGAAGAGTGCTGCTTCAATAGCCTTGCGGCCAGGATTTGAAATCGGGCCCGGCATGAGTCCCGGGAATCTGCGGGTGTTGTACGGATTGTTGCTGTTCAACTGGCTCTTGTAGATGGGGCCTGTCAAGTTTTTGAAAATGAACCGCACTGTCGGGTCTGCTCCGAGCGGCATGCCGAGACGGAGACGGTTGTGGAACACTCCAGCAATGAGTGGGCGTTCTTCGGGAATGCCGGTTTCTTCTTCGACTACACTAGCGAGTGTCAAAACGCGGTGCCAGCTGCCAAGTTCTTCCCACATGGAACCTTTGCGGTCCTTCATTTCATCGCGGACTTTTAAGTTTGCGGCGACCATCTGTCGCAGTATGGACTCTTCGTCAGAGTTGATGGCGAATGGATAGGTGTCCGGCAGCAGATAGCCTTCGAGGGAGTTCCCTTCGATGCCGAGGGAATGGGCAAACTTCGGGTCTTGGACGAGGTTGTTCCAGCGCGTCGTGTCGATGTTCGGGAAACTCTTTTGCAGGTAGGCGGGGATTTCCCAGGAGGCTCGACCTTCGGGGATGGTCACCTTGCGGACGGCGCTTTTGCCGCTTTGGAACAATGCGGCGAGTTCATCGAGCGTCTGGTGGGCAGGGACTTCGTACCAGCCGGCCTTGAGGGACGGTTTATTCATTTTACACCATAGGGTGAATGCTAGATCGTCTGTCCAGACCCCTTTTTCTTGTAAAATTTGTAAAACTTTTGTAGGGGAACTGCCTTTCGGAATCTCCAAAATGACAGTATTTTCGTTAAGTGAAACGGCGCTCAACTGTTGATTTACGTGGAAATACGCAAAAACAGCGATTAGAACGAGAATAATGGCGGTAATTGAAAAAATCTTCTTCATTGCGTAAAAATTTAAAAGAAAATGCAACGGATTGGCAAAATAAAAAGTATATTCGTATAGCATTGTTGAATATTTCCCTTGTTTTGAGGATTCGCTATGAAAATGATGAAAAAAATTATGTTTGTCGCCTTCGCATTGCTGGTCGCTTCTTCCTTTGCAGCCAAAAAGGTTAAGTCCAAGCTGGGCGATGTGGAACTCACCAAAGAAAAAGATGGTGGCTCCGTAGTCTGCACGGCTGGCTTTAATGACGAACTTACTGTCTTGAAGGAAGGCGAAACCGAAGTCCTCGTGAAGGGTAGCTGCGGTCAGGGCTGGGTTCCGAAGGCTAAGGTCGAATACGTTGCTCAGAAAGCTGGTGACAAGTCCTTGAAAATCGACGACGTGGACATTGTGGGCTGGCTCGATAACCCGAGTGCCGTGTTCGTGTTGGAAAACGACGACATCGACTTCGACGGTGTGAACATCGACCGTGACTTCAAGGAATACTTGCAGCACACGATGGACCGTGAACAGATTGAAATTCGCAACGGCGAAAACTAGTTGCTGAACATTCAAGAATGTTTTTATTCCCGCGGCTTTACGCTGCGGGTTATTTTTTATTCAAAAACAAATTGCGCATATATCTAAATATTTGCATAAAACAAGGTCCAAACGGCCTTTTTTTACTATCTTTGCGCCCATGAAATTTTCAGAAGGTGTAAAAGACGGTCTCCCGATTGGACTTGGCTATTTTGCCGTGTCGTTTTCGTTCGGTATTGCTGGCTCGAATTTTCTGTCCTGGCCGCTTGTAACGCTTATTTCCATGACGAACTTGACCTCGGCTGGCCAGTTTGCAGGTCTCCAGATCATGACGGATGCTGCCGGCACGTTTATTGAAATGGCTCTTGCAACGTTCTTTATCAACCTCCGTTATTCGCTGATGGCCATTTCCTTGTCGCAGAAGGTTTCTCCTAATTTTGGAACGGGAAAACGTTTGCTTTTGGCTACTGGCATTACCGATGAAATTTTTGCCGTTGCCATGTCAAAAAAATGCGTGAATCCGATTTATTTTTTTGGTCTCATGACGCTCCCTTATATTGGCTGGTCATCGGGAACGGCGGTTGGTGCCATTTGCGGTGAAATTCTTCCGGCGATGGTGACGAATGCTTTGGGCGTTGCTCTTTATGGCATGTTTGTCGCGATTGTCGTCCCGCAGATGAAGGTGCACAAGCCGACGCTTTTTGCAGTGGCAATTGCGATTGCGCTGAGTTGCGCATTTAAATTTATTCCGGCATTCAGTTGTGTTTCCGTAGGCTTTGCGATTATCATTTGCGCTCTTGTGGCCTCTCTCGTGGCGGCGGCGCTGTTCCCCATAAAAAATTTGGATGCAGATGACGAAGAATCTGCCGAATGCAAAGGAGCTGGCAAATGAATATTGACATGCAGACTTACTTGATCTATTTGCTAGTCATGGCAGGCGTGACACTCTTTTTACGTGCTGTGCCGTTTATTTTGCTGCGCAAAAAACTCAAGAGCGTGTTCTGGAGTTCTTTCCTTGCCTATGTGCCTTACACGGTGCTAAGCGCGATGACGGTGCCTGCCATTTTCTTTGCGACTGATAGCCGCATTACGGGCGGTTGCGCTCTCCTTGCAGCCGTCGTTGCATCGCTTCTTGGCGGTGGTCTTGTGACTGTGGCTGCGGTCTCTTGCCTTACCGTCCTCGGTGTGGATGGTTTGCTTTTGGTGCTGTAGCAGTCCCGCACTGGATGCTTCGTTGCTGCACAACTCTGCATGACGGTTGACAATTCTAAGTTCTGCAGACTGTATTCTGCCAACTTTAAATTTTGTATATTCTTGCGTGTAGAATTTGAAATTATCGTTATTTTGGAGCTGAAATGGATATTGGTGCCCTTCATTTTCAAAATCCTGAAGCCTTTTGGCTGTTGTTGTTTGTTCCGCTGTTGATTGCACTTTATGTTTATCGCCAACAGCGTCGCAAGAGTACTATCAAGTTTCCTGCATTGGCTCTTGCTAAAAAGGCCGTCCCGAGTCGTCGAGTAAAGTTTAGGCATATTGTCCCGGCGCTTCGCCTTGCTGCTCTTGTTTGCTTTATAATTGCTCTTGCTCGTCCGCAGAATGCGATGGAAGTCGAATACACCTCGACCGATGGCGTCGATATTATGCTTGCACTCGACGTTTCAGGCTCGATGAGAACGCTCGATATGCTCACTAATGCCGAACAGTCGAAACTTGGTGCGATGAATGCTGAACGTTTTTTTAAAAACGGTGATTTTTGGAAGTTCAGCCGTTTAGGTTATGCTCAGGATGTGATTGCCGAATTTATTCAGAAACGCCACAGTGACCGTATTGGGCTTTCTGCATTTGGAGCGCGTTCGTTTACACAGTGCCCGCTTACGCTTGATTACGGATCATTGCTTGATATCCTCAAGGCTAGCGATGACCTTGCTCGCGATTCTACGGTCAATAGCAGAACTGCAATTGGTGACGGCCTTATGAATGCCCTTGCTCGTCTCAAGATGTCCGATGCAAAGTCTCGTGTGGTCATTCTTTTGACGGATGGCCGTGACAATGCTAGCGTTGTTCCGCCGGTACGAGCTGCCGAAGTGGCGAAGTCTTTGGGCATCAAGGTTTACACGGTGGGTGTCGGTAAAAAGAGTGGAAAAATCTTGGATTTTTTGCGCAATCCGTGGACGGGTGAAATCTCTTGGGGTGAACGTGAAATCGAACCCGAAGAAGGCATTGACGAAAATGTGCTGAAGGCTATTGCGGCAAAGACGGGTGGACGTTTCTATCGCGCCGAGAATAAGGCTGAACTCGAAAAGATTTATTCTGAAATCGATGAACTCGAAAAGACGGAAATCGAGACGATTGCGTACGCCCGCTATGCGGAAAAATTCTATCCGTGGCTTTTGGTGGGCGCGCTGCTCATTTTGCTTGAATTGATTCTTGCCAATACAAGATTCGTGAGAATCCCGTAGGCGCCTTCGGCGCTATTCTTTCGGAGCAGGAGTTTCGGGCTTGTAGCAGTTCTTCTTTGCTTCGGCGAAAATCTTGGAAATATTGCTTGTCGAGATGTTTGAAATCTCGGCATAGTGGAGATTGAAAGAAATCTTCCACGTGTTCATGTCCGATTGCATGCTGTCGCGGTCGCATTCGCGGACGAGCTTTTGACAGAATGCTTCGATTTCAGATACTTCGTCGCGTTCCATGACAATTGCAAACTGGCTTTCTCCGGTCCTTGCCAAGAAGGTGTTTTGTCCTCGGCATTGACGTTTAAAGAACGAAGAAAGGTCCACAAGTACACGGTCGGACATTTCGTAACCGAAGTTACGGACGATCTCCTTGAAATAGTCCACTTCCATGACGAGAATGAACAAGCGCTTGCTCGGATCCTGATGCTGCGTTATGTACTGTAGATATTCAATAAGTCGAATCTTGTTGTTCACATTGGTGAGCGGGTCTGATGTAATTCTGTATTTGAGCAATGTGACATAAACATGCAAAAGCGTTAATGCAAAAATGGGATCGGTCAGCGGAATTTCAGGAATGAAATATTGGATGATGCAGGTGCAGCTAGGAACAAAGGCGATGAACGAAAGGTAGAACGCTTCTTTCTTGTTTGTGGAATTCTTTTGCGAAATGGCATGTTGAATACCGAGAACCATTGTCGCTATGATGTAGAGAAAGTTGAGCCCGATAAGGAACGGCATTAGCCTTCTGAACTGAAGTGACGTCGTGTGGCAGTCGTTCGTGAATCCGTAAATGCTGATGCCGATGCAAATGAAAATACCGATGATGCTAGGGGTCGAAAATAGCGGGAATAAATGTTTGTATGAGTAAACGCTTTTGCGAATTCGGAGGAAAATGAACGAAAACCATAGCTGCGCGAGGAGTAGCGATGAACTCAGACTCAAGGCATACATGATGGCGTAAATCACGCAAATTTTCTGGTTGCTTGCGTAAAGATCGCTTTGCATGTGTACCGAGTAAAGCATCTTGGTTACCGTGCTCAGCACGATATAGATGATGGTATCGATGATGGTAAAGCCGAGTATGCGTTCTTCGAGGTGTCTAAGAATACTGTTTTTGAACTGTAGCAGCGTAATGAGTAGCACTGCTATGCAAATGACATTGATTTCTATTAAACCGATGTAAGACATCTCGCAACCTGAACCTTAAGTGGAAATATAAATAATTGAAAGCTTATGATATGAAAACAATTGAATACAGTTTGCAGTTGGCGGAATGACATATTGTTCTAGGCTCAGCCAACTTAGTTCTGCCAACTATAATTTTTGTATATTCTTCTTGCCTGTTTGAAATGGTGCAATTTTATCGGAGTAGATAATGAGATTTGCCGAACCGAATTTTTTGTGGGGCCTTTTTACTCTGCCTCTCTTTGCGCTTCTGTTTGTGTATGCGTATCATCGTCGTAAAAAACTTGCTGCTCGTTTTGTATCGCTTTCCATGCTTCCGAAGCTGTCGACTAGCGTTTCTCCGTGGCGCCGCCTGACTAAAGTTTTGCTTTTGCTTCTTGCAATTGCATTCTTGTTTGTGGCGCTTGCCCGTCCGCAATGGGGCCGCAAAATGGAACATGTGGAACGCCGTGGGCAAGATCTTGTGCTTGTGCAGGATATTTCGCTTTCGATGCTTGCCGAAGATGTTAAGCCGAATCGTTTGGTTCGTAGCCGTCATGAAATTTCGGCATTTCTCGAATCGCTTACGGGTGACCGCGTAGGCTTGGTGGCGTTCAGTGGTGATGCTCAGGTTATGGTCCCGCTGACACTTGATTATGGTACGGTGCAAATGGTGCTCCGCGAACTCAATCCGGGCTGGCTCATGCCGGGTACGAATTTGGAAAAAGCGATTCGCAAAGGTATGACTTTGTTCAAAAACTCCGGTGGCGCAAGCCAGCATTCAATCATGATTCTTATGAGTGATGGTGAAGAACTTGAAGCCGCTGCAGTCAATGCCGCCAAGGAAGCTGCTGAACAAGGCATCAAGATTTATACTATTGGTATTGGTTCTCGTGAAGGCGTTCCTATACCGCTCAAGGACAAAAATGGCGGAAGCGTTTACAAGAAGGATATGCAGGGGAACATTGTAACGACTCGCTTGGAAGAAGGAACGCTGCAAGAAATTGCAAGTGTAACTGGTGCACTTTACTTCTATGCGAGCCCGGGCGAGTTCCAGTTGCAAAAAGTCTTGACTGAAATTGCATCAATCGAAAAGAAAGACCAGAGTAGTGATCGCATGGAAAATTATCAGGATCGCTACCAGATTTTCCTGGGCCTTTCTGCGCTCCTGTTCTTGATTGAAGCACTTGTTTCGGAACGTGGCCGCCGCCGCAAACAACTCAACGGAAGATTTAGTTGATTTTAGATGAATTGTCATCCTCGCGAAGGCGAGGATCTAGATGTCCGCCTTCGCGGACATGACGAATGCGATAAAAAAGGCCCGGCGCGCGTGCGTCGGGTCTTTTTCATAGGAGGGATTGAAGAAGCCTTCCTGGTGGGGCTGTGTCTCGACTGGAGAACTGTGCGGAAGTCGGAGGTTGACTTACTACGCGTGTTGTGGCCACTAGGAAGGCTCAATTATTAATATATGACAATTTACAGAATGGGGAGCGATAAACCTTAAAATGCATGGTCTATTTTGGAATGTTCCGTTTTAGTTTACTATTTTCTAGTTGATGAATACGAAATATTTAGTTTCTACTGCGTTTTTTGCCACTTTGGCAGCTTTGACTGCGTGTTCCCTGATGCCGAAAACGGGCTCGAATTCCCGTCATATGGTAGATGTGTATGCCGCTGCTGCTCAGGATTCTGCCAAAGCGTCTGGTCCTGTGGCCGGTTTGCCGGAACATTATAGCAAGATTGATTTTCCGGAATATAAGTATGTGGCTCCGTATCCAAAAGATTTCCGTGTTGAAATCGCTGATGGTATTACCGGCTACATCGTAAGCGATAGTACACTCCCGCTTGTGGATTTTACAGTCTATTTTGAAGAAACCAATGTGCCGCAGGTTCTGAAGGACAAGGCCGCTTTTGAAATGGTCGGCTCCATGATTCGTCGCGGCTCAGGTGGTGGTATTACTCCGCATGCACTTGAGGATTCCCTCGAATTTGTGAGTGCCTCGATTTCGACGAGTGTTGGAACTTATCTCTCTGCTTTTGATATCAATTGCCTTTCATCGTATTTCCCGTCGATGCTAGAACTTTCGAAGAAGGTGCTTACGGCGCCTGCGTTTGATAAAGCCCAGTTGGAGATTGTCAAGGCGAACTTTGTCACGGCTTACGAACGTCGTTATGAAACACCTGCCAAGGTCCTTTCGGCGCTCAAGTCTAAAGTGAACTATGCCCCGAATCCGCGCCTTTGGGATGCCAATGCCGCAGAGTACAAGGCCGTGACTGCTGCCGATGTGAAACGTCTTGCGAAGGGAGTGTTCTCGTCCAAGCGTATCGTATTTGCTCTTGCCGGTGATGTCAATAAGGATTCTGCGGTAACGATGCTCAAACAGTTCTTTGCTGACTGGAATATCGCCATGCCTAAGACGGAACGGCCGAAGCCAGCTAAGCTCACGTTTACCCGCAAGCCTGGCGTTTATGTGGTCGATAAGGATATCACGCAGGCGAACATTACCATGAACCAGCCGTTCGTGCAGCGTCCGCATCCGGATTATTATCCGACTGCCGTGGCTAGCTTTATTTTGGGCGGCGGCAGTTTCAGTTCTCGACTCATGAACCGAGTCCGTAGCGATGAAGGTCTTGCTTACAGTGTCTATAGTACGGTCGGAAACGATTACCGCGATACTGCGATGACGACGATTGCGCTCCAGACGAAAGTTGAAACGGTGGATTTTGCCTTGAAGCTTATTTTTGAAGAAGTAGAAAAACTTGCAAAGGATGGCCCGACTCCCGATGAACTGGATCAGGCGAAGAAATCCTTGATCGAAAGCTTGCCGAGTCTTTTTGATTCTCCGTCTTCGACGGCTTCTATTTTCGCAAAGGGAGAACTTCTTGGCAAATCGGACGATCATTATTTAGATTATGTGAAGGAAATCACTGCGGTGACGGCTGAACAGGTCAAGGCGATGATTGCTAAGTATTTTGATAAGGACAAGATGACGATTTCGATTGTCGGCCCTGTCTCCATGTTCGATTCGCTAAAACCATTTACAGTGATTCCCTTGGATAGTCTTGAGTTCCGTTAACTTCAAAAAGCGAGGTGTCTATGCAGAGTAGGAATTTGCATATATCATTTTTGAGCGTGTGCATTGTTGTTGTGCTGGCTTTAGGCACTTCTCTGTCTTATGCTGCAAAAAGTATCCCTTCGTCGGAGGTCTCACGCAAAACGCTTCTGAAGAAGATGCACAACAAGGATGAAGATGTGCGTTCGTTTTGCTCGGGCATGTACAAATGCCTTGACATCAAATACGAAGCGTGTACGGAAGCGGATATGAAACCTTGGCCGAAAATCAATTATGATGAAGAATTCTGCGGCCCCTACAAAGAAATTGTCAAGCGAGGCTTTTCTTTGGATATCAACAAGCCTATGGTGGCCGATGTGTTTTTGCGCCTAGGCCGCCAGTATAGAGCGATTTATTCTAGCGAAGGAACGCTCCCGCTTAAAGTCAATGAAATTACGTTCTTGTTCGATAATATGCCGTTTACGGCAGACTTGATTAATGCTTATTTGGAATCGGAATACACTCTCGAATACAATAGCCATGACCGCCGCTATTTCTCGGGGAGTAATGGCCATGGGCTTTCGGGTGATTTTTACTGGGCTTTGCAAGATAGTGCGGGTACAAAAACGATGTTGCGAAACATGTTCTTTGGCTATGGCTACGCACAAATTCTAAAGTGGTCTCTCAAGGGTACTGCGGTTGCATTTTTGGACATGGACGTGGTGGGACCGCGCACGCTTAAGTACAAACTTACCGCATATGTGTTCCCCGCAAATTCCGTGCTGAATTCGATTATGCAGTTGCGCGTTTTCAAGAGCGTCGTGAACTCGAAAATTGATGATGTCGTAAACGATATTAAAAAGGCTTCGTCGATGTATTATGGCGGAAACCGCCGCCCGCTTACGACAAATGCTAAATTGCGGACTCCCGAAAACCAGCGACATATTGCTGAATTTGATAAAGTGGTCTCTGGTGCTCCATGGAAACTCGGGGATGGAGTTCGCCTTGAACGCTCCATGATGGAATTGAGTAAGCCCAAAACTGCGCCTGCTTCTACAGAGCCTGTTGAAAAAAATATAAACAAGGATTAAAAAATGAGTGAACCTAAGGATTTGGAATCGTTGCTTGCACGTGTTACGGAACGTCGTCGTGAATTGCTGACGTCTGTTGTCAACCGTCGTACGCGTCATTTTTGCATGGTGCTAGAAGATTTGTTTGACCCGCATAACATTTCGGCCGTTATCCGTACCGCAGAAGTCTTTGGTCTTCAGGATGTGCACATCATCGAAGAAGACAATGCTTACAGCGTGAACAAGTCTATCCTCAAGGGTTCTTATAAGTGGATGAGTCTTTATCTGTACAAGAAGCGTATGCTTTGCATGGAAAAGCTCCGCGAAAAAGGTTACAAGATTGCTGTGGCTAGCACGAACACGACGAACTCTGTGCTCGATCTCGATTTGAGCCAGCCGATGGCGTTCTATTTGGGCAGTGAATTCCACGGAAACCACCCGGATACGCTTGCCCATGCCGATTACGAATTCAAGCTTCCTCAGTACGGCATTACCGAATCCATGAACGTTTCTGTTGCCGGTGGCGTGCTCATGACTTACCTTGATGTGTTCATGCAGAAAGAAGGTCGTGAAAAGTTTGCGCTCCCGCAGGCAGAAAGGGATGCCTTGTTGCTCGACTGGCTCGACCGTCATGTAAACGGAATTGAAACAAATAGCCCGATTACACGAATCGAGGAATAGAATTCGTCATTCCGAAGTCTTGCCAATTGAGTGTGTGCTACCTATAAGTATGGCTTAAAAGCCTTTTTATGTTGGCGAAGTTGTGGCGTATACAAAAAAATATGCTAGATTAGTTTTAGAATGAAAAAGAATACCGCTTTATATTTCTCAGTCGGACTTGTCGTTCTTTTAGCCATTTTCATTTTGATATTTGGCATGTTTTTCTTGAACGAGAAGGATCTGCGCGAAACTTTTGACGTGTACCATTTGCGTTTTACACAGGTGAGTACGCTTGTTTTGGATGACCCGGTCAAAATCAATGGTGTGAAACTGGGCCGTGTTGAATCTATTGAGCTTTCTGGCCATCGCGTTGTGGTGACGGTTCGGCTTAAGTCCAATGTGAAAATTCCGAAAGATTCCGAAGTCCGTGTACAGAACATCGGTATCATGGGTGAACGCCAGATCGGCATGATTCTCGGCGATTCCGAAGAATACTACGTGCCTGGTGATACTATTACGGGTCAGTTCGATGCGGGTATTGCTGAAGCGCTTGGCCTTGCCGGTGAAGTCTGTGATTCAACGAAGGTGCTTCTCGAAGCGGTGAAGACTGCTTTGAACGGGACGATTGCAAATCCTGATTTCCAGGATCGATTCAAGACCCTCCTCGTGAAGGCTGAAAACCTTGAAGATCGCTTGATGTCTCTGGTGGTAACTACTGATCCTCAGCTTAAGAAAAGCCTTGCAAACTTGAACAAGGTGACAGTCAAAGTGAATGAACTTGTTGACGGCGTCAAGGAACCGATTAACGGCCTCTTTGCTGGGACTGACAAGGTTATGGGTAACGCGAACCAGTTGATTTCTGAACTGGAAGACGTGACAAAGCATTTGGATGGACTGATTGCTAAAGTGCAAGCCAAGATGGATTCGAAAGACAATACCGTCGGTATTTTGCTGAATGATAGACAGCTTCATGACGACCTTGTCAAAACAGTGCACTCCGCTGACAGCCTGTTCAAGATCATCCTGCAGGATGGCCTTGATATTAATGTGGATTTCTTCTGAGGAATTGATGATTACAAAGTTATTTACTGTTTCCAACAAACTGGGTATTCACGCTCGACCGGCTGGTATGATTGTTGATATCACGGGTCAGGCAAAAAGTGACGTGTCCATTGTATTTGATGGGTCGAAGGCCAATGCGAAGAGCATCCTTAATGTGATGATGCTTGCTATTCCTGCCGGTTCCGAAGTCAAGTTCGAAATCGATGGCGAGGATGAAGAGTTAGTCGTTCAGCAGTTGGAAAAGCTTTTTGATGACCACTTCAACGAAGAACCCTGCTGATTTTGTTGCAAAGGCCGCCAAGGAAGCTAAATCCCAGAGGATAGAGCTTGTTGGCGTACCTTCGTCACCTGGCTTTGCCATGGGGACGGTTTTCCCTATCGCAAATCGCGAATTTTCTGTGGTCGATGAAACTCTCCCAGAAAGTCGTCTCGCTGCAGAAGAGCAGATGTTCTTGAAGGCTATCAGTAAGACCTCCAAAGAAATTGCTCAGATTAAAGAGATTTCAGAAAGCAGAGCAGGCGTTAAAGACAGCTTGATTTTTGCCACCCACTTGATGATCTTGCAAGATCCGGGACTCGTGAATGGAGTCCTCGACAAGATCAAGAAAAAGCATAAGAATGCGAAGTGGGCGGTGCATGTCGTGTTTGGTTCATACATTGACAAGTTCGAGAAGATTGATTCTCCTGCGATGCGTGACAAAGCGGCAGACCTGAGGGACTTGTACAACCGTTTGATGTCAGCGATGGATGACTCCGGACCTGTATTGGAGGACGTGTCTGACGAAGAAGGTATAGTCCTTGTCGCTCATGAATTTGTCCCAAGTTTCTTGATGACTCTCAAGCCGGGACAGGTGAATGCTATCGTAATGGATACCGGTGGCCGTACAAGCCATGTGGCCATTTTGTCGAGAGCATTGCAGATTCCTGCAGTATCCGGTCTTAGAAATGTAGCAGCTCTCGCAAAGAGCGGCGATACGATTATCGTCGATGGTGCAGATGGTAAGGTCATCATCAATCCGAATGAAGATGATATTCGCAAGTTCCACGAACGTCAGGAAATGTTTGAACGCCAGCGTCGTGAGCTTTTCACGATGCGCCAGCTGGAACCGATGACGCGTGATGGCAAGTACATTGTGCTACATGCAAATATCGAAATTCCGACGGAAGCGGACAAAGTAACTGATTTTGGCGCAACGGGTATCGGCCTTTACCGTTCTGAATTTTTGTTCTTTAAAAAGGACACGCCGACAGAAGCGGAACAAGAGAGTGCTTACAGGCATATCCTTGAAAAAATGGCTCCGTATCCGGTTGTCATCCGTACGCTTGATGCGGGTGGCGATAAACTTGTTTCGGGTGTTTCTGCGGTGAACGAATCGAACCCGTTTATGGGTTGGCGTTCTATCCGCGTATGCCTTGACCGCGAAGATATTTTCATTACGCAGTTGCGTGCTCTGTTGCTTGCTAATACTAAAGGCAACTTGCGCATTTTGCTTCCGATGATTTCGAGCATGACGGAACTTAGGCGTGCAAAGGCGTGCATTGCGAAGGCTCGCAAGCAGCTTGAAGACGAAGGCCATAAGCTCCCTGTTGTAAAAATCGGCTCGATGATTGAAGTGCCGGCTGCGGTGATGATTGTGGATAAACTTGCTAAAGAAGTGGATTTCTTTAGCTTGGGCACGAATGACTTGATTCAGTTTACGCTTGCTGTAGACCGTACGAACGAACTTATTACTGATATGTTCCAGCCGCACCATCCTGCTGTGCTTAGTATGATTTACCAGACTGTGGTGGCTGCGCACCGTGAAGGAATTCCGGTGGCTGTTTGCGGTGAAATGTGTACGGACCCGATGAGCGTACTTTTGTTGGTTGGGCTAGGTGTTGATGAACTTTCGATGACTCCGTGGAGCGTGATGACCACGAAGAAAATTATCCGTTCTATCAACTTTGAAGATGTTCGTGATGCTGCGTTGAC
>CAMUYW010000044.1 GCA_947165045.1 uncultured Fibrobacter sp.
CTAATAACGGTTTCTTTGACAAGTTCGGCGGCAAGTACGTTGCCGAAATCATCCGTCGCCCGCTCGATGACCTCGAAGCAGCTTTCAACAAGTACATTCACGATCCGGAATTCTTGGAAGAATTGCGCATCATCCAGCGCGATTACATCGGTCGTGAAACGCCGCTTTACTACGCTCCGACGGCCACCAAGCTTTTGGGCGGTGCGCAGATTTACATCAAGCTCGAAGGTCTTGCCAACACGGGTGCCCACAAGATCAACAACGCTATCGGTCAGTGCCTCCTCGCCAAGAAGATGGGCAAAACGCGCATCATCGCCGAAACGGGTGCCGGTCAGCACGGCCTTGCCACGGCAGCCGCTTGCGCCAAACTCGGCCTCGAATGCGTTGTGTACATGGGCGAAGTTGATGTCCGCCGTCAGCAGCCGAACGTCGCTACAATGGAAATGTACGGTGCAAAGGTTGTGCCGGTTACAAGCGGTAGCCGCACCCTCAAGGATGCTGTGAACGAAGCCATGCGCGACTGGGCCACGAACTTCAAGAACACGCACTATGTGCTCGGTTCTGCACTCGGCCCAGCCCCGTTCCCGGATATCGTTCGCACGTTCCAGTCCATCATCGGTGAAGAAGTCAAGCGCCAGGCAGCCGAACGCAACATCGACATTGCCGCAGTTGTCGCTTGCGTGGGTGGCGGAAGCAATTCCATCGGTGTGTTCACGCCGTTCATCGAAGACAAGAATGTTCGCCTCGTCGGCGCCGAAGCCGGTGGCGTAGGCCCAAACGTTGGCGAAAACGCAGCCCGCATGACGGGTAACGCAAGTCGCGAAGGCATTGTGCAAGGTTACAAGAGCCGTTTCCTCATTGACGAAGACGGTCAGTCCATGCCGACACGCTCAATTTCTGCAGGTCTCGACTACATGGGCATTGGTCCGCAGCTCGCCGCCCTCGGCGAATCTGGCCGCGTAGAATTTACCGCCATCCTCGACAAGGAAGCTTTGGAAGCCGTGAAGTTCTTCGCCCGTAACGAAGGCATTCTCTTCGCTCTCGAAAGCGCTCATGCAGGCGCCGCCGCGATGAAGATTGCCAAGGAACTCCCGAAGGACAAGGCTCTCGTCATCAACATGAGTGGCCGTGGCGACAAGGATATCTTCATCACGAGTCCGGTGTTCCGCCCCGAAAAGTGGAAGGAATTCTTGAAGGCCGAACTCAAGCGCCTCGAAAACAACGAAGATATTCACGACGCGGAGATAATGAATAAGTAAAGGAGATGCCCGCCTGCGCGGGCATGACAAAAAAGACTATGATCAATTTAATGTCACATTTAATCGCGGGTTTCCCTGATGCGGAAACGTCCATCGCCATCGCAGACGCTCTTGTGAAGGGCGGTGCATCCATACTCGAAATCCAGCTGGCCTTCAGCGACCCGAGCGCAGACGGTCCGGCAATCCAGACGGCCTCCACCATCGCTCTCGAAAAGGGATTTTCCACCAAGCAGGGCCTCGAAATCGTGAAGAAGATTCACGAACGCCACCCTGAAACGCCGATCTACATCATGACCTACGGTTCCCTCGCCTTTACGCCGGGCGTTGAAAACTTCGTCAAGATGTGCAAGGACGCAGGCGTTTCTGCATGCATCATTCCGGACCTTCCGTTCGACCATGACGAAGGCCTCACCGCCGCTTGCCAAAAGCACGGTCTCGAAAACATTCCAGTTGCTGCTCCTTCCATGACAAAGGAACGCCTCGAAACGATGGCATCTGCCGGATTCAAGTACATCTACGCAGCACTCCGCGCAGGCACTACCGGAAGCCAGACCGTCATTGATCAGGCAACGCTTGACTTCCTCGACACTGTCGGTAAACACGGCGCCAAGGTGCTCGGCGGATTCGGTATCCGCAACGGCGAACAGTCCAAAGTGCTCTGCAAGCATGTCCACGCCGTTGTCGCTGGTTCCGTGTTCGTGAACATCGTCCTCGCCAACGAAGATTCCGCCGAAGGACGCGCAAAGGCCATCGCCGCTATCGAAGCCAAGGCAAAGGAACTCACGGGGAACTAAAACCCACGCAGTTTTTGAGCGCACTACAGGCACACAATAGGCGCACATTTCTAACGAAAAAGAGGTCGGATTCCGGCCTCTTTTTTTTTGCACGAACCTTATTCAAAATTAGCCTTCAGCTAATAGTCCTCATTTGAAAAATAATCACACATAAAATATATTTACGGCATGAAAAAATTTTTGATTCTATACACTTTCAGCTTATTCATTCTTACAGGATGTGTCACAACAGGATTTGATGATTTCTATAAACCTTGGCATGACGAAGGCTTTTTTCCTAAAGAAGCATATCTTAAAGAAGGAGAAGAGATTAAAATTTTCAAAGTAAATAATATAGATGAGGAATTTAGAGAAATTGCATCATATTGGTATTGGTGTATAGGATATTCAGGATTTAACGGACCTGCAATTAGTGATGAAGAAGTCTATACTGCAATAAAAAAACTCTGTAAAAAAGAAAAAGCAACTAGAGCCATATGGTCTGAAAATTATACTGACACAAGAAATGGAAGCTATTCCGTACCATACACAAATTATCATTATTACACAAATGCATATGGGGCAACAAGTTCTTATGCAACAACTTCATATGCAAATTATTCGTACTCAATTCAACGATACGATTATTCTGCATATTTATTCATTCGAATTCCTAAAAACAAAAGAGCCGCATATACACCAGGAATTGCAGTATCTGAATTAACCCGTCACGATCGCGAAATTTACAAACAAAATACAGGAGCTTTGATTAATATTATTTATAAAAATACAGAAGCTTACTACGCCAATTTATCCCATGGTGATATAATTACAAAAATCAACGGGAAAAGAATCTATTCAACCGAAGACTACTATGATGTCATGAAAAAAACAAATTTTGGAGATATTTGGACCATGACTATTTTAAGAAATGGCTTTGAAAAAGAAGTCAAATTAACATACACCCTTTAGTAAGACTCAAATTTCATATCTAGACGCCAGCATTCCCGGGGCGTTGCGGGGTGCCCCCCCCCGCAGTGGGGGTAGCGTAAGCTGGGGCTGAAGCGAGGGGGATTCCTCCCCCCCCTTTTACCCTAAAATTTCTATCTTTACGACGTAAATTCACGAGGTAACTATGCTTTTTAATTTCGACATGATCCAAGCTACCTATGCGCGCATTCCTGCACGAGTTGCAACTGCCCGCAAGCAGCTCAATCGCCCCCTCACTCTCGCCGAAAAGATTCTCTACAGCCACCTGATCGAAGGTGCCGAAAACAGAACTTACAAGCGTGGCGCTGATTTTGCCGAATTCCACCCGGACCGCGTCGCTATGCAGGACGCTACCGCCCAGATGGCTCTTTTGCAGTTCACGACGGCCGGCAAGTCTAAGGTTGCCGTTCCGAGTTCCGTGCACTGCGACCATTTGATTATCGCTCGCGAAGGTGCCGAAAAGGACCTCCCGAAAGCCAAGGAAGAAAGCAAGGAAGTGTATGACTTTTTGCAGTCTGTTTCTGCCAAGTACGGCATTGACTGCTGGCTCCCGGGCGCAGGTATCATCCACCAGGTGGTGCTCGAAAACTACGCATTCCCGGGCGGAATGATGATTGGTACGGACTCCCATACGGTGAACGCCGGTGGTCTTGGCATGCTCGCGATTGGCGTGGGCGGTGCAGACGCTGTGGACGCCATGGTGGGTCTTCCGTGGGAACTCAAGTACCCGAAGATGATCGGTGTAAAGCTCACGGGCAAGCTCCGCGGCTTTGCAACGGCAAAGGACATTATCCTCAAGCTCGCTGGCATCCTTACGGTTAAGGGTGGCACGAACGCTATTATCGAATACTTTGGCGAAGGCGCTCGCAGCCTTTCTGCTACGGGCAAGGCAACGATTGCAAACATGGGTGCCGAAGTGGGTGCTACTTGCTCTACGTTCAGCTACGACGATTCCATGAGCCGTTACCTCCGCGCAACGGGTCGTGCAGATGTCGCCGACGCTGCCGACAAGATTGCCGCCGACCTCAAGGCCGACCCGGAAGTCGAAGCCGAACCGGAAAAGTTCTTCGACCGCGTTGTCGAAATTAACTTGGACGAACTCGTTCCGCATTACAATGGCCCGTTCAGCCCGGACCGTGCATTCGCCGTGACCGACATGGCAGAATCCTTGAAGGCAACCGAAACGAAGCCGGAATCTACGCCGGTCGTGAGCGCAGCCCTCATCGGCAGCTGCACCAACTCCAGCTACGAAGATTTGTTCATGGCAGCGAACATGATCAAGCAGGCTCTCGCGAAGGGTCTCAGCCCGAAGTGCCCGCTCCTCATCAACCCGGGTTCCGAACAAGTTCGCTACACCGCTGAACGCGATGGCCTCATCGACTTGTTCAAGCAGTTCGGTGCAACGATCATGACAAACGCTTGCGGTCCTTGCATTGGCCGCTGGGACCGTGCAGGAAGCGACAAGAAGGAACTCAACACGATCGTCCACAGTTTCAACCGCAACTTTGCAAAGCGCGCTGACGGCAACCCGAACACGCACGCCTTCGTGGCTTCCCCGCTCATGGCCGTGATCGCCGCCCTCTCTGGCGATATCCGCTTCAACCCGATGACCGACACCCTCGTGAATAACGAAGGCAAAGCCGTGAAGCTCGATCCGCCGGAACAGTGTGAACTTCCGCCGAAGGGCTTCGACGTGAAGGACGCTGGCTACCAGGCTCCGGCAGAAGACGGTTCTAGCATCACCGTGACCATCAACCCGAACAGCAAGCGCCTCCAGGCTCTCGCTCCATTCGCTGCATGGGACGGCAAGGATATCGCAGGCGCCCCGATCCTCATCAAGGCCAAGGGCAAGTGCACCACCGACCATATTTCTATGGCCGGTCCGTGGCTCAACTACCGCGGTCACCTCGAAAACATTTCGAACAACATGCTCATCGGCGCCGTGAACGCTTTCAACGGCGAAACCAACAAGGTTCTCTGCCAGTGCGGTGAATACAAGGAAGTCCCCGAACTTGCCAAGATTTACAAGGCCAAGGGCACGGGCTCCATCGTCATCGGTGACGAAAACTACGGTGAAGGCTCCAGCCGCGAACATGCCGCCATGGAACCGCGCTTCCTCGGCGTGAAGGCCGTGATCGTGAAGAGCTTCGCCCGCATCCACGAAACGAACCTCAAGAAGCAGGGCATGCTCGCCCTCACCTTCAAGAACGCCGCCGACTACGACAAGATCCAGGAACAGGACGTATTCGACATCGTTGGCCTCACCAAGTTCGCCCCGGGTTCCGAGTTCACGCTCGTCGCCCACCACAAGGATGGCTCCGTCGATAACATCGCGCTCAGCCACACCTACAACGAACAGCAGTGGGCATGGTTCAAGGCTGGTTCCGCATTGAACCTGATTCGCGCAAACAACAAGTAAAAAAGCTAAACATCTCTAAAAAGTCCTCGCGATGCGAGGGCTTTTTTGCTACCCACTTTTTCATAAAAGCGTTCTTTTCCCGAGAAAAATGTTTATTTTTCTAAACAGGGAGCAAAGTATGATAAATCGTAAGAAACCTATTCATAAGAGTCTCATTGTCGGTAGTGCGGTGTTTGTCGCATTTTTATGCCTCATACTTTCAGTCCAAGCATACCTTACTTATTCTAGGTCTCTCTACAAACGCTACGACGACAAGCTTGACAACATTCTGAATTATATAACAAACCAAATTGACATGGATGACCTGTACGAGTGCACGCTCACGGGTCAAAAAAGCGAAAAATACGGAAAAGTTCAAACGCTGCTCAACGGCATGGTCGATGACTTTGAGTTGTTTTACCTTTACTCGCTCTTTGTACGTAACGACTCCATGTATAACATTTGCTCTGCCACAAGCAAAGAAGAACGAGCCCGCGGCGAAGAAGACATGAAGTTGCTGGAGCCCACCGATGCCTACCAGCCTTCTGAAATTCAAAAATTTGCCAAGGCTATCAAAGAAAACCAAACAACATATTTCGAAGAAGACTCCGATTACGGCCTCGCGTACACCGCATGTAAGCCCTATGTAAATTCGCTCGGAGTGCATTTTGGCGTCATTTGTGCCGACATTTCTATTGCCGAACTGCACAAGACTGTTAACCACTATGTTGTCTATAACGTTCTTTTGACGCTTTGCTTAGGAATCCTTTTCGGTCTTATCCTGATTATTTGGCTACGTCATAACGTCACTGGTCCGATTCTTGCTTTGGAAAAGAGCGCCCGCCATTTTGCCGAAAAAAGTCGCGAAAACAAGACTCCTGACGAACTCGTTTTTGACGATCCCGACATCCACACGAACAACGAAGTCGAATCTTTGGCAAATGCTATTTCGCAAATGTCCCAAGATATGCGTAACTATGTCCAAGGGCTTTTAAAGGCCGAGGCTAAAGCACGTTCCGCCCAAGAACAAGCTGAAGACATGACTCAGCTTGCGTTCAAGGACGCCTTGACCCATGTCAACAGCAAAGTGGCTTACGACAAAATGAAAGAAGCCCTGCAAGGAGAAATCGACAAGGGATGCGCCTCATTTGCCTTAGTGATGATTGATGCCAACAACCTCAAGGACATCAACGATACTTACGGTCACGACTGCGGCGACAAATACATATCCGGTTCTTGCCATATTTTCTGCAACATATACAAGCAATCCCTGATTTACAGAGTGGGTGGCGACGAATTTATTGTCCTCTTGCAAAACAGCGATTACAGCAATAGGCTCAAGTTACTAAAGAAATTGGAAATCGAATTCCAAAAAACAATGAATAGCACTTCGCGCAAGCCTTGGGAACGATACTCAATCGCTTTCGGAATGGCGGAATACAAAAAAGGCGATAGCGTTGACGACGTTTTCAAGCGTGCCGACGAAAACATGTACCAAAAGAAAATGGAAATCAAGGGTTCGCCAAAGCCCAATTCATAAAAACCGCGGCCCTGCGTAACATTTTTCAAAGTTGCCATATTTTATGGAATAACTAAATTTACCATGATAATCACAGAGTTTCGGCTCATTTACATTCTAGGAAAAAGACATGGCAAATAAACGTGAAAACTGGGGTTCAAAGCTTGGCGTGATTCTCGCTGTAGCGGGTTCGGCTGTCGGGCTTGGCAATTTTCTCCGTTTCCCTGTGCAAGCAGCTACAAATGGCGGCGGCGCATTCATCATCCCTTACCTCATCGCATTTGTATTCCTTGGAATTCCACTCGCATGGATTGAATGGACGCTGGGCCGTTACGCAGGCTACCATAATTACGGAACATCCCCGAGTACCTACCACGTTATTTTCCGCAAAAAGAAGCCGTGGGCAAAATACCTTGGCTCGCTTGGGCTCCTCCCCCCGATTTTCATCATTTTCTATTACGGATTTATCCAGTCGTGGATTTTGGCTTTTGCGTTCTACTCCGCCACAGGCACGTTGATGGAAGTGGTCGCGCAGGGCCCTGAAAAGATGACTGAATTCTTTGGCAACTACATCATGCTCAAAACTTGCGTTGGCGGCATCCCGGTTGCAATTATTTTCTTCCTCATTACGTTTATCGCAAACATGGTTGTGCTTTCGTTCGGTGTACGCAAGGGCATTGAACGCGCCAACAAAATTTGCATGCCGATTCTTTTGATTTTGGGCCTCGTGCTCGTGGCACGCGTGCTTACGCTCCCAGGAATTGGCAAGGGTCTCGCGTTCATGTGGAACCCGGACTTTTCTGAACTTGCAAGCCCGAAGATTTGGATGGCAGCCGCAGGCCAAGTGTTCTTTACAATGAGCCTTGGCATGGCAATTATTTTCTGCTACGCAAGCTACCTCAAACCCAAGGAAGACCTTGTGCTTTCTTCGCTCACGGCTAGTGCAACAAATGGCTTTGCCGAAGTGATTATTGGTGGTACAGTCGTGATTCCGATGGCAGTGCTTATCGCAGGAGCCAACATCGAAGAATGCGCCAAGCTCGGTACGTTTGGACTTGGCTTCCAGACAATGCCTTACGTTTTCGGAACGCTCCCGTTTGGCGGCGTACTTCAAACTGTTTGGTTCACAATGCTCTTCTTTGCGGGCATCACCAGCGCCATTTCGATCATCCAGCCGCTCATCAGTTTCTGCGAAGACGACCTCAAATTTACGCGCAAAAAATCCGTCACGACGATTAGCACGATTACATTCATCGGCAGCCTCACCGCCATTTTCGGACTTGCAGCCGGTACGGTTGACGAGCTCGACTTCTGGGGCGGTACGTATCTCATCGTGTTCGTGGGCATGATTCAAGCCATTTTGTTTAGCTTTGTGCTTGGCCGCCGCAAGGCAAAAGACGCTCAAGCGAACGGCGACCTCCCTGCCGAAGTGAACGTTGAACCCGGCGAAAATGAAGCATTTGCAGCTATGAACGATGGCTCGCAACTCAAGCTCCCGCGCTTCTTGCGCCCGATTATCATGTACGTTTGCCCGATTTACTTGGTCGTGCTCTTGATTTCGTTCACGGCAACAGACGGCCTCCCGTTCATTACGCTTAGCAACGTAAACCCGAACGACACCGTTCAACTTTTGGGCCATACATTCTCGAAAATCGGATTCACGTGGGCATTCCGCGGATTCCTATTCGTCCTGTTCTTGCTCTTGAACTTGGCAATCGCTTATGCATGGCGTAAGGGTGGCCCGGCAGAAAAAGGCCGCAGCAAGAAAATCAAGAAGATGGAAATCGGTAACTCCGACGAAAACATGGATAAGGAGGCTTAAAATGAACGCTGAATTTACTGCTGGCGGAATCACTTTCATGGTTTGCGCCTGGGGCGCCATCACGGGACTTTGCGCATTCTGCTTCTACAAAGTGTTTAAGAAGAAGTAGGTTAAAATAAAGAAACATTCAATTTCAAGTCCGCCTTAGAGCGGACTTTTTCTGTTCTATATAGGGTTCGGAGTTTGCTATATTTACCCCAACTTTATAATAACTTTTTATGTCAAACAACGAATCTATGAAACGTACTACATGCCCCGGCGAAGTTCCCTATTTTATCGCAGTCTTTTTTAGTTCTTTTACGCAATTAGGGTTATTCATTCATTTTCAACGTTGGATAACTTTCAACTCCGAAGGAACGCGATTCTTCTGGTTGAGCCTACTGCTCCAGTTCGCCATGTTCTCGCCGAGCATCATCATGATGCATGTGGCCAGCTACTTTGCAGGCCGCTTCCCGAAGAGCAAAGTCATGGGTTGGACCTCGGTCGGCATGGCTGTTTCAATTTTGCTCATCGCATTCTTCTTTGGCGATAAGCTCGACTTTGGCGCATTTGCACTCCTGTTCTTATACGGCATTTTCCTCGCGATTTTCAACCCCGCAAAAATCGGCCTCATGAAGGAAATCACCGACGGGAAAGACCTCGTTAAGATTAACGCCAAGCACCTGATTATCATGGCGATAGGCATCACGGTCATTTCGTTCCTAACCTTCGACTACAGTCCAAACGACAATTCAGTCATCAGCTACACACTACTGCCCTTTGTATTCTCAGTTGTAAGCCTCATTGCCGCTATTTCGTCGTTCTGTATCCGCGTCTGCAAGCCGAACAAGTTCGTCAAGCTCCGCTCCCCCATGCGCAATTTTTCTTCCACATGGTCTAACCCGATGCTCAAGCTTTCGATGCTTGGCATTGCCGCCTTCTGGAGCGTAACGCAGTTCCTCATCATGATTTCGCAGAACATGACAGGCACGCAGAGCACGACACTTTTCCAATGGACATTCATCTTTACGGGTATCGGCTATGTCATCGGCGCCATCAGTGCCGCAAAGTCCTCCAAGAGCTTTGTCGAAACAGGCATTATCCCGATTGCCGCCATCGCCTCTTCTATCACGATGGTCATAACGCCGTTCATCAACAACCAGTACGTTCTTGCATTCCTCTATGCATTCATCGCCTTCTGGGCCGGTTCTGCATTCGTCGTTCTCCGCACGGTCATCCAGAACGTCACGCGCCCAGACACCTCGGGCCGCATCCACGCTGTCTCGTTCATGATCCAGATGAGCTTCTTGTTCATCTTGCTTGGCTTCCAGGTCATCCTCTTCCTCATGACGGAACTGAGCCTGCACAAGCAGATGTTCTTCCTCGCCGTGATTCTCGCCCTCACGTTCGTGTTCACGCTCAAGCGCACCCCGCTGACGCTCCTCCGCGCAGGTCTCCGCTTCGCATTCTCGTACGTGTTCCGCTATAAGATTAAAGTTCACGGCACCCAGAACATGCCGGAATCGGGACCGCTCCTTTTGGTAGGGCCGCACTACAGCTTTATCGACTGGGCCGTACTCCAGATGGCAAGCCCTCGCCCGCTTCTCATCGCCAGCAACAAGAACACGTTTGCAGATTGGTACTTGCGTTGGTTTGCACACGGAAAATCGGTCATCGACATCAACCGCCGCGACCCAAGCGAAGCCATGGAGAAAATCCACGAAGCTCTATTGAAAGGTGAAGCCGTCGTGATTTTCCCGGAAGGCGAAGTTTCCAAGGCTCCGTTCATCTCCAAGTTCTCGCTTGATTACAGCAAGGCCATCGAAGGCACCGAAGCCCAGATTGTTCCGTTCTACATCCAGGGTATTTGGGGCAGCCGTTACAGCAACGCCTCCGAAAGCGTGAACCGCCCGCAGTACTTCAACCGTACCATCAGCGTCGGTTTCGGGCACGCCATGCCAGCCTCCACAAGCGACGAAGAAATCCGCAAAGAAATTCAGCTTCTTGGTACCGACATCTGGAACATGGCCATGAGCCATTCCGCAACCATCGTTCCGCTTTGGTTCCGTGCCATGCTCAAGCGCCGCTCCCGTCCGATTTTGATCGACCCCGCCGGCAACCACGTCACCGGTTACGACATGATCCGCCTCTGCCACCACTTCGGCAAGAAGATCAAATCGATTGCAAAGAACGACCAGAACATCGGCTTCATGCTCCCGACAAGCCGCGACGCCGCACTTGGCATCATGTCCATCATCGGCACGGGTAAAACAACGGTCAACTTGAACTACACCGCTCCGGTTGACACGCTCATCGGATGCATCGACAAGGCCGAACTGACCACAATCGTTACAACCCGCGCTTTCTTCGACAAGCTCTGTGGCAAGAACCCGGACTTCAAGAACCTTGCAGACAAATGCAAGATGTTTTTCCTGGATGACGAAGAAGCAAAGATTTCGACACTCAGCCGACTCCTTTGCGCTTATTTCGTGTCCATCAGCCCAGCAAAGCTTTTGCGCTGGATGTGGTTCAACTCTTCTGCAAAGCTTGATGACAATGCCGTGATTCTGTTTAGCTCCGGCTCCGAAGGCACACCGAAGGGCGTTGAACTCACGCACAAGAACGTCATCTCGAACGCACAGCAAGGCGATTACATCCTCAAGCTCTGCCGTACCGACGTGATGACATCGATCCTCCCGCTGTTCCATTCGTTCGGCTTTACCTTGACATACATGATGCCGCTCTTGGATGGCGTACCGATGGTACTCTGCCCAGACCCGACCGACATCAAGACGCTCGCCCGCGTGTGCGCCCAGTACAAGACAACGATTCTCATGGGCACCCCGACATTCCTCCGCGCTATTGCCATCAACCGTTGGGTTCACCCGATGTGCCTTGACACGTTGCGCTACATCATCGCCGGTGCCGAAAAGCTCCGTCCCGAAATGCGCGAAACATTCAAGCTCAAGTTCGGTAAGGATATTTACGAAGGCTACGGTTGCACGGAACTTACTCCGCTTGCAACGCTTAACGCCCCGAACGTGTTGCTCGACGACTTCCTCACGATGGAAAAGTGCTGTGACACGTCTAGTATCGGTCTCGTAGTTCCGGGATCTGTTGGCGCGATTATCAACCCCGAAACGAACGAATTCTTGCAGCAAGGCGAAGAAGGCATGCTCGTGATTACGGGCCCGCAAGTCATGAAGGGTTACCTCAAGGACGAAGCCAAGACCGAAAACGTCATCCTCGAAGTCGATGGCCGCCGTTGGTACAAAACAGGCGACAAGTGCACAATCACCAAGGACGGATTCATCCAGATTCTCGGCCGCTACAGCCGCTTTGCAAAACTTGGTGGTGAAATGATTTCGCTTACCGCTGTGGAACTCCGCATTGCAGAAACCGGCATTATGGGCGAACACGAATTTGCCATTACCGCAGTGCCGGATTCTGTGAAGGGCGAACGCATTGTGCTCTTGGTCAAGGGCGATGCAACACTCGACACCGAAGAAATATCGAGGAGCCTCCGCAAGTCGGGCATTCCGCCGCTTATGCAGCCGGGTTCCGTGTTCTGCGTCGAAGCCATTCCGAAGCTCGGAAGCGGCAAGTGGGACTTTAACGGAATGAAGAAGATGGCTATGGAATTGGTCGGTTCGAAATAAACCGCGCCACACCAAAGCATATCAAGCCGGCCACTACGCCGGCTTTTTTACTGGTAATAGTCCTTACATATACCGCAGCAAAATACAAAGCCCTTTCCACGAAAACGCTAGGCATAAAGCGCCAAATAACGTGCAATAATTGTATATTATGGTTTCGATGGCTAAATAAATTAAAGATCAACGTCATGGCGGACCAGATCCGCCATCTCTATAAAGCCGTCAAATTAGGAGTTTTTTATGAGTCAAATTGTCTCTAAATTCGAAGAATTGGGGCTGACGCTCCCCGCCTGCCCCGCACCAGTTGCTGCATACGTTCCGGCCACCCGCAATGGCGACACCATCATCGTTTCCGGCCAGCTTCCGTCCGTCAAGGGCGACTTCTCCGCATTCACGGGAAGAGTGCCGAACGAAATTTCCGTCGAAAAGGCCAAGGAAGCCTCGCAGATTTGCCTTTTGAATAACATCGCCGCCGCCCTCACACAAGTCAAAAGCGGTGAGACGCTCCGCCTCGTGCAGATTCAAGGATTCGTACAATCCGCAGACGATTTCCACGACCAGCCGATTGTATTGAATGGCGCAAGCGAACTCGCCGTACAGATTCTCGGTGAAAACGGAAAGCACGCCCGCACCGCTGTAGGCGTTTCTGCACTCCCGAAGAACGTCGCCGTCGAAATCAGCTGCACGTTCCAGGCGATTAAGGAATAATCTTTAGTTTTTGGTATTTGCTATTGCCCCGACCTCTGTCGGGGCTTTTTTGTAAAAACGAAAACCGCCTTAAAATTGAAAAGGGGTAAGTCTCTTCGACCCGTTCTCGTTTATGAGGGAAATCTATCGAAGCGGGTTTCTGCAGGCGCATTTTTCAGTCACATTGTTTCTGTAGACGAGTTTCTTGGACGGAATAGCTTGTCTTAAGCAACGTTTTTCATCAAGGGCGAAGAATCGACAAATGTCATTTTATCGCCCTAAATCGAAGATTTCCCAAGGAAGACATTCTCAAACGCAAAGTTGCAATGACCAAGAGACACTCCACAAAAGGGACTGCAATAAAGAAAACAAACCTCTCCCTAAAGGCTCGCCACTTCGACGAGGCTCAGTGACCATATCACCAACCTTAAGCTGAGGTAATAAGAAAAAAGGTCTCCTTGCTTTTTTCAATACAGTTTTATAGATTATAAGCAACCAGTTCCAATGAGCTGGGCTTTGCTATATCTTTTTCTATATCCTTCATTATATCGTTTGCTATATGAACAAAAATCGAGTTTGCTAACTCGACATTAAAGACTTTATGGGAAAAGAAACCAAAACAGTCAAACGAAATCACGACTCATTTTTCAAATACATCTACTCCGTTCCACAAAACACAAAAGCACTCCTGCAACTTGCGCAACGCAGGACTCCCGCTCTCCGCAAGATGCTTTCAAACGTCAATATGGAAAGTCTCGAACCCATTCCGGGAAGCTTCAGCACCGTTGGCGAACGAGGCGAGGCTGATCTTGCGTTCAAGGCGAAATCACTCACAGGCGGACAAGACGCATTTGTCGGCATATTACTCGAACACAAGTCTGTCAAAGAAAACGATACGCTCTCGCAAATCTACCGCTATGTTTTTGAAGTGATGGTGAACAAAAGCAATTCCGATTTCAAATGGCTACCGACAAAAGCGATTATCATCTACAACGGAACTAACAATTGGAACCCCATTGAAGATTTCAAGAAAAAAGGTTATGAACAATTCAACGGAAACGATCTCCCGTTCGAATGCGTAATGGTAAACCTTGCAAAAATTCACGACACAGATTGCAAGGGTTCAAAAGATCCTGTGGTTGCCATCGGAGTACTTGTGATGAAACACGCTTACGATCCAGACGGACTTAGGGGTGCAGGCAAAATTATTAAAGAAATGCTCGACAAACTCGACAACAACACTAGGACTACCCTCGTCAAAAAAATTGAACTATATTTGGAAACGTACATCGACCAAAAATTGGTAAAGGAGATGATTATGGCATTCAAAAGCATTGGACAACGAATGGGATTTGTCAGCATCGCCGATGCCAAAAGAAAAGCGGAAGCAACAGGCCACCGAAAAGGCTTGAAAGAAGGTCGTGAAAAAGAACGCGAAAATAGCGAAAAGACGTTTAAACTTTGGGTTCAGCGAGTATCCAAGAAGCTAAAAGTTCCCCCAAAGGAACTTCTTGCACTGAAGCCGTAAATTTACGAATTTCCATAGGACAATCACAACACAAGTGAGCGGATCCACTCACGCATGTGGAATACGGAATAGCCCGAAGTCAATGACTTTTGGGCTATTTTTGCACCCCATTCCGTTGCCATTTTCTTGGGATCCAGCGGAATACCGACACGCCCTAAATCAAGGCGGTCCGCATCAAAGCATGTATCTATGGTAACATCACCCGTGTTCTGCGTAATCGTATGCTGTTCGCACGCACGGTAAAGCAAATCAAAGCGCTCGTCGTCTAGCTCAAAACGTTTTTCTTCGCGGCACAGCTTCGCAAATTCTGCACCACGCGCCCCATGTTCGCGGTCGTAAGCATCATCAAGACGCTTGGAATCATGGAAAATCGCAAATAACCGAACCACATCGATATCGGCCCCAGTCTTCTTCGCAAGCAACAACCCATTGTATTCCACCTGATGCCAATGTTCAATGCCATGAACCTCGGACTCGTAAAGCCGACTTTCAAAAGCATATTCCATTAAAGCAGCGAAGTTAATCATATGATCAGTAGGAAGTGGTTAGTGGTTAGAACTTATTTTCCGTACGTTTCCTTCAAGTCCATGAGTCTTTGCAGAGCTTGCATCGGAGTCATTTCTTCGGGCTTGAGCCTGCGAATTTCGTCCTTGAGCAAAAGCGTATTCTCGTCTGGCGGGGCAAACAAGTCCATCTGCGGCTGCGCCTTGATTTTCTTGTTTTGCGCCTCGTCGCTCGGGTCAATCTTCTGCTTTTCCAAGCGCAACAAAATCTTGCGAGCTCGGCGCACCACCATCGGTGGGAGCCCCGCCATCTCCGCCACGTGAATGCCGTAGCTCGAATCGCAGGCGCCCTCAAAAATCTTGTGCAGGAATATCAGCTTGTCGCCCTTTTCTTGCACGCCCACCTGGAAGTTCCCGGCATGTTCGAGCGATTCGACAAGGCCTGTCAATTCATGATAGTGCGTTGCAAACAGCGTCAGTGCCATGCGGGCCGGTTCGCTGTGGAGCGTCTCGACAATCGCCCATGCAATCGAAAGACCGTCGAACGTACTTGTACCACGACCGATTTCGTCGAGCAGCACAAGGCTATGCGGAGTCGCATTGCGCAAGATGTTCGCCGTTTCAATCATTTCGACCATGAACGTACTGAGGCCACGGCTCAAGCGGTCGCTCGCGCCCACACGCGTAAAGATGCGGTCCACCACGCCAATGCGGGCACTTTCAGCAGGCACAAAGCAGCCAATCTGCGCCATGAGCACAATAAGCCCCGTCTGGCGCAAATAAGTCGATTTACCGGCCATGTTCGGGCCCGTAATGAGCATCAAGCGCGTACCGTCCGGCGAAAGCGTCACATCGTTCGGGATAAAGTCCAAATCAGGGTTCACGGCAACAATCACCGGATGGAAACCGCCGTGGATTTCAATGCCCGAGCCTTCGAAAACTTCTGGGCAAACGTAATTGTACTTGCGGGCCGCACGGGCAAAGCTGTACAAGCTATCGACACGGGCAATCGCATCAGCAATGCCCTGGAGGTCTGCACGCCAGCTATTCACGCGTTCGCGGATTTCGCAGAAAATCTTGTATTCGAGCGCATGGATGTTGACTTCGGCATTGCTGATGATGGATTCGCATTCCTTCATCTCCGGCGTGATATAGCGTTCGCCGTTCACCGTCGTCTGCTTGCGGATATACTCGTCCGGAATCGGCTGCGTGGCCTTTGCCATCTGCGCCTTCGTGATTTCGATGTAGTAACCGAACACGCGGTTGTAACCGACCTTGAGCGACGGGATTCCCAAGCGTTCGCGTTCACGACCTTCCAAGGACGCAATCCATTCACGACGTTCCTTGATGTCTTCGTTCATTGCATCAAGTTCGGCACTGGCGCCCGGGCGAATCATTCCGCCTTCGCGCACCGTCATCGGCAAATCATCATTGAAGTACTTGAGCAAGTCCTCGCCACGGCCCTTTGCGCCATTGAGCGTTTCGCGCAAGCCTTCAAAGAGAGGCGCGTGCAAACCTTCCAAAACGTCAGCAACCTTCGATGCCTGCGAAAGGGAACGTCCCATGCCTGCAAGGTCACGTGCATTGGCACGACCGCTACCGACACGGCCCATCAAGCGTTCCATGTCGAGGATCGACGTGAGCGATTCCTTGAGTTCGTCAAGCGCCACTGGGTTCTGCACAAGCTCGCCCACGGCTTCTTCGCGTTCGCGGATGCGGTCCACAGCAATCAACGGATGGCTCACCCAGTCCTTGAGCGTACGCCCACCCATTGCAGTCACCGTAAAATCGAGCACCGAGCAAAGCGTGCTGGAATAATCGTCAGCATTCAGCGGACGCACGAGTTCCAAGTTGCGCAGCGTACTCGGGTCGAGCGTCATGTAATCGTCCAGATTCAAAATTTCGAGCGTCGTAAAGTGCGACAGTTCGGACTTTTTCTGGTTGATCAAATACTGCAACAACGCACCCGTCACGGACGTTTCAAAAACGCGACCATCCAAGCCAAGGCCATCAAGCGCTTCGACCTTGAAATGCGTAAAGAGCACATCCTTCGCCTGGTCTTCTGCAAAAAGAATCGCCGGGAGTTCAGTCACCAAGACGTTTTCCGCCTTGATCAAATCCATAATCACAGACGGAATTTTCGTCCCTTCGGGAATTACGATTTCCTTGGGCATGCGGCGGCTGAATTCACATTCGAAAGCCTGCACGCTGCTACGGCACGTCGCCAAATAACCGGTCGTCACATCCGCAATCGCAAATGCAGCCACGTCTCCGTTTCCGCCCTTGCCATCGTCACTTGTCGCAGGCACGTAAGCGCAAAGGTAATTCGCTTCCTTGGCGTTGAGGTTTTCCTCGTTCATCGCCGTGCCGGCACTAATGATTTCCACGATATCGCGTTTGACAATGCCCTTCGCGAGTTTCGGGTCTTCGACCTGTTCACAAATAGCAATGCGGTAGCCAGCGGCCACCATTTTGGGCACATAGCGTTCGGCAGCGTGGTGCGGGAACCCACAAAGAGGAGTCGCACCCGAAGCGCCGTTATTGCGGCTCGTGAGTGTAAGGCCTAAAATTTTCGAAGCGATTACGGCGTCATCTTCAAAAAGTTCAAAGAAGTCGCCCATGCGGAAAAACAAAATGCAGCCAGGATTTTCTTTCTTAATTTCGTAATATTGCTGCATTAACGGAGTAACGGCCATTAAGCATCTCCCATCGACAATTCAATTTGATCTGTAGATTCTTCAAGCGGAGCCGGTTCTTCCGGGGCATTTTCAGGCTTGGCATATTGCGGCACCAAAGCGCCTGCTTCCAAAAGTTCGCTGAATTCGCGCAAACGCGGCAAATCTTCTGGAATGCGATTGATACCAAAGTATTTTAAAAATTCTTGCGTGGTCACATAAGTGTAAGGGTTACCTACGGTTTCGGCACGTGCACCCAAAGTAATAAAGCCCTTGTCGAGCAAGTTACGGATCGGACCATCCGCCGACGAAACGCCACGAACCTGTTCAATCGCGGCCTTGGTAATCGGCTGTTGGTAAGCAATCACGGCAAGCGTTTCAAGCGCGGCCTGCGAAAGGCGTCTTGCGTTTGCTTCCGGGAAAAGTTTGCGAACCCACGGATAATACTTTGCACGAGTTCTAAAGCGGTAACCACCCGCCTGTTCCACAATTTCAAACGGTGACTGAATTTTATTCAAAGAATCGTTGGCTGTAATCAGCGCATCGGCAACAGAACGCGCGTCCAAAAAGTCCCCGAGAATTTCGCGGAGTTTCTTGAGCGTCACGACATCCGGAGATGCAAATACGAGCGCCTGGATAATACGAGCGAGGTCTTCCCTACTTTCAACTTTCGGGAGTTCCGCCGATTCTTCGGCAAGTTCTTCGACATTCTGATCTTCAGCCATACGTTTGAATCCTTTGTCTAAAGTTCAACCTAGTTAGAATACAACCAAGTCGTTCTTGTGGATAAGTTCATCAGGAACATTCTTGCCCAAGATTTCGTGCACTTGAGCAGTCTTTTGGCGGAGCACAAGCTTAAGCGTTTCGCTATCGAAACCAGCAACGCCGCGAGCTACGGTATTCTTCTTTTCATCAAGCACTTCAATCAAGTCTCCCTTGTCGAAATGCTTTTGCACTGCAATGACGCCCACCGGCAAGAGGCTCGAATGCTTTTCGCGCAAAGCCTTCACGCCGCCTTCATCGACAATCACGCTTCCACGCGGAGTTGTGATAAAGCTGAGCCAACGTTGACGGCTATTGAGTTTTTTCTTGGAGCCTGCGAACAAAGTTCCTGTTGCATTTTCAAAGAAAACCTGATGCGGGAGCACCTTCATACCGCTAGCGAGGAACGCATTGGCGCCGCTCTTCGTTACATTGCGGATTGCTTCGAGCTTGCTCCTCATGCCGCCGGTACTAACGGCGGACCCGGCCTCGCCGGGCTTTCCGGCCAATGCCAAAATAGCAGGCGTAATTTCCGGAACAAAGTTCAACAAGCGTGCGTTCGGGTTTTTCTTCGGATTGTCATCAAAGAGACCATCTTCATCCGTAAAGATGAGGAGCAAGTCAGCATCCAAGAAGAGCGCCACATCGCTCGAAAGTTTGTCGTTATCGCCCACCTTGATCTCTGCAACCGCAAGCGAATCGTTCTCGTTGATAATCGGCACAATCTTGCGAGCAAGCATCGCCTTAATCGTATTCTGCAAATTCTTGTAACGAGTGCGATCGCGGAAATCCTCTGCAGACAAAAGAATCTGACCGACCGAGAGTTGCACCCAGCGGAACATTTCGCGATAAGCGTACATGAGGTCAATCTGGCCCACCGCAGCGCAAGCCTGCTTTTCGGCAAGCACAGTCGGCTTTTGCGCATAGCCAAGTTCAGCCATGCCTGTTCCCACCGCACCACTCGTGACAATGACCACTTCCTTGCCAGCATCCATCAAACGTGCGACGGAATCCGCAAGTTTTTGAATATAACGTGTACGAACACCACCGCGTTCCGAATCCACGAGAATGCGGGATCCAATCTTCACCACCACGCGGCGGGCTTCATCCAAAATGTTCTTTCTTAATTCACTCATAGTCAAATGTTAGTTAAAAATTTCTATTTGCACACCACCAGTCGAATTGCATCCAAGCGGAGTTGCGGGCTTGCCACAATTTTCTTGCGTTCCTGCACGTTCTTGCGGAGCTGTTTCAAAGCATCGCTCGTGCCCGCCTTGCCACGCATGGTAAGCAAGTGGTTCATGCGCTGGTATTCCTGTTCTGAACGCGCTTCCACGGCATTTCCCGCTTCTTCGGCATACTTCTTTGCCTGTTCCGAAACAATCATACGAGCTTTCGCCAAGCCATCTTTAGCAAAGTAACGGAGCGTCATATCCACCGCAGCATTTCCTTGCGGGACGCCAACATCCTTGAGTGCCGCATTAGCAAGCGCATCAAAGTGGCCGGACATGTTTTCGCCCTTTGCATTCACAAGCACCTTGAAGTACTTCGGTCCAGCGATATCGGCACAGCCCCATTCCTCGGACACAGGCAGTTCCACAGCAAAGTTGTACTGCATCATGAGCCCACGCAAACCAGAGTTCGGCCAAATCGCACAAGAAACCGTTCCGCGACCCATGCCAGTTTCGTAATCGAACACGCCCTGCGAAAGCGGATGATCCAAGCTGATAAATTCAATATCGTCGTGCGTCATGGCTACATCGCGATCGAACGTCACGGTCATGCACGTGCCGCCATTCGTACGGCCGTCGCCTTCCGAATCGCCGCCACCTTCACCACACAAATCTGTCTGGCTGTTCACGCGGCCTCCTCCAGCGCTATACACGCCCGAGGCAAGTTCCGGCATGCCCGGCACGGAGCCCGCTTCCACTTGCGGCCCCATCGTGATTAGGAAGCAACCCGGCACAGAACTCTTCTCGACATCGAGCCCGCGGTTCGTCAAAGAATCGAACACGAGATTCTTGAGTTCCGGTTCAGCATCGAGCTCTCTGATTTCATCCGTAATCTCCTTTGCTTTTTCGGGATTGCGGGAGTTGAATTCCAGCAAGCGGTCACGACCGTTTTCAATATTCTTGCGCATGAGTTCGCAGTCTTTCTTGACTTGCGGAATCACATTCTTCACAAAGTTTTCAAGGCTAACCTTCGGCGTCGCAAGCGCTTCAATCAACGCTTCCGTGTACTTGAGGAAGAGTTCACCACCACTCATGAGCGGAGCGCCAAACGAATTCAAGCCTTCGTTGTACCAGCGGAACATTACTTCCTGACCAGAGCCCTTCACATACGGCACGTGGATGATGATATCCTTGTCCTGACCAATGCGGTCCAAGCGACCAATACGTTGTTCCACAAGCGCAGCATCAAGCGGCAAGTCAAACAAAATCAAATGATGCGAGAACTGGAAGTTTCGGCCTTCGGAACCGATTTCAGATGCAATGAGCAAGTTCGCACCATCGGGCTTGCTAAAGTTCGCAGCGGCCTTATCACGCGCCATGATGCTCATGTCTTCGTGGAACATCACAAACGCACCTTCGCCCAAGAATTCAAGGAGCAAAGTTTCAAGCGCCTGCACCACCTGGATGGATTCGCAAATCAAAAGAACCTTTTCGTTCTTGTATTCCTTGAGGAATCCCTTGAGCCATTCAAAGCGTTCATCCATGTGCCAAGCATCAGAGAAACGCGTGCAAAGGAGACCATTCTCCTGAATGTCGGTCGATGCTTCAAGGTCGCGGTCGGCAGCCACTTCGACCATTTCGCGGTAAGCAGGATTCGGTTCAAGCGGAATTTCATCAAGCACACGTTTTGGGAATCCGCCCACGCCCTTACGCGTATTGCGGAACACCACGGACCCCGTGCCCATGCCATCGACAATGCGGCGCATCCATTCACCCGCCGTCATCGACTTTGAATTTTCCTGTTCCAACCACGGACGAATTTTCGAGTTCTTCGGAACGCATTCGTACAAATCGTCCCAGCTCATATGATGGCTCGGGTCGGTCGGGAGCTTGTTCAAATCTCTCACAAGTTTGAGGTAAGTTTCCTGATCCTTGATAAAATCGTTGTAGTCCGCAAAGCGCACCGGATCAAGCATCTTGAGGCGGTTGAACTGCGATTCCGGATGGAGCTGTAACGGCGTACCCGTCAAAAGCAACACGCCCTTCGAGCGTGCAATCACTCGGTTCGCGAGCATGTATTCATGACTGGTAAAGCCATCCTCGCACACCAGATGGTGGGCTTCATCAATAATCGTCATGTCCCAGCTCGTCTTGAGCAAGTCTTCGATCAACGCAGGCTGCGCCATCAAGAAATCAAAAGAAACGATAATATCGTTACTCTGCAAGAACGGATTGGGCTTCGTTTCGTCTTTTGCAACACCCACAAACAAGCCGCGGATATAGCCTTCGTCCACCAGCGTAAAGAGCTGGTTAAAACGGCGTTTCATTTCAATCATCCACTGGTGTTTGAGCGTTTCGGGAACAATCACGAGCGTACGCTGGATACGACCGCGCGCCTTGAGCGCATGCCAAATCATGCCCGCTTCAATCGTCTTTCCAAGGCCCACTTCATCCGAAAGCATAAGCCTCGGGAGCGTCGAGCTAGAGCATGCACGGTAGCAAAGGTAATACTGATGCGGGATCATATTCACGCGCGGACCAATCATGCCGCGAACCGGCGACGAAATCCACTTGTAATACATTTCCATCGCATCTTCATGACGCAAAAAATCACGCGACGAGCAAACTTCATCATCAGCCAAAGTCTTAAAGAGCACAGCCGGTCGAGCCGTCGAAATCTTAGAACTCAGTTCAGATTCCTTCATTTCCTTGCCGTTGCGGGCGACATAAACCATGATTCCCGAATCTTCGCGAACGGAGTCCACCACAAAAGAGACACCCTTTTCGCTCTTGACGGATTCACCCACTTGCAACACAAAACGTTCAATAGGAGCTTCTTCGGTTCGGTAAATTCGAGCTTGGCCAATAGAAGGGAACAAAATCTTAACAGTACGGCCCTGGACTTCGGAAACAATACCAAGCCCCAGGGTGGGCTCGGCTTGGCTAACGTAGCGCTGACCAATTTTAAACATCATCATAACCTGTAAATTTAGATTTTTTTCGAAAATTCGGCTTACAAACTTTTTACTAAATTATTCCATAACATGAAATGGTTTTATATAGACACATCTATTACTGACGGGGACAGACGCCAAGGTCCATTCTCCATCGACGAAATAAGAAATCTTGTTAGCGAAGGCAAAATAACAGACGAAACTCTTGTTTGGCATAGTGGAGAAGCTAATTGGAAAGCATGGAAAGATTTTCCAGAAGCAAGCGAACCTCCCGAACCAACTGAAGAAGAAATCCTCAAGCAAACTATCGAGACTTTACTCCAAAACAAGCTGAGCCGCAAACATTTTGCCGGATTCTTTGTACGCGCAAACGCATTTATTATAGACAACATAATACTATCTATTTTCGGCGCTATTTTCCTTTACATTTTGAGTTTTGCGGGCCTCATTGATTTGGCTGCAACAACCGAAATCGCAAAGCAGTACATTGAAGATCCGACATCAACAGAACTGGTTACAAAAGCTTTTGAGCTTCCGGGCATGTCAGCATTTTTCACGATTTGGAGCCTTGTTCAAGCGGCTTACTTCATTGTATTCCATGCTATTTGGGGAGCAACGCCAGGCAAAAAGCTATTTCACATTCATGTAGAATTAGCTAATGGCGAACGCCTTACTTGGGCATTTTCCATTTTCCGTTTTATCGCAAGCATTGTAACGCAAGCGACATTGATTTTTTATGGTCTGGGCTACCTCATTGTCCTCGTTGATCCGCAAAAACGCGCTATTCATGATTTTATAGCAAGGACACGCGTTGTCCACGACCCCATTGAACAAAAGATTAATAAAGAGGTTTAATTTATATGGATCAGTTTATCGTTCCACAAGTCAAGGCACCTGTCAATGGTGAAGTTGAAATTTCCGGTGCAAAGAACGCAGTGCTCGCCGTAATGGCCGCTGCACTCCTCGCCGATGGCGTTTCCGAAATCACGAACGTTCCGCATTTGAAAGACATGAAGACCATGTCCGATGTGCTCCGTGTTATCGGTTGCCACATCAACGGCGGAAGCCATGTTTTGAGAATCGACACTCGCGGCGTAGACCACTTGGAAGCACCGTACGAACTTGTGAAAACCATGCGCGCAAGCTTTTACGTGCTCGGCCCGCTCGTTGCCAGATTCGGGCGCTGCCGCGTGTCACTCCCCGGCGGATGCGCCTGGGGACCGCGTCCCGTTGACCTGCACCTCAAAGGCCTCGAAGCACTCGGTGCAAAGATTAACGTCACGCACGGTTACGTCGAAGCCACTTGCGAAGGCCGACTCCCCGGCGGCAATTTCAACTTCCCGATTTCTAGCGTCGGTGCAACGGTCAACGTGCTTATGGCGGCGACACTCGCCAAGGGCGTGAGCGTCCTCCAGAACGCAGCCCTCGAACCCGAAATTGATAACCTCATCGACTTCCTCACCAACATGGGCGCCAAAATCCAAGGACGCGGAACGCGCACCCTCACCGTCCAAGGTGTTGAATCGCTCCGCCCGGGTACTGGCGTCACAATTCCGGACCGTATCGAAGCCGGCACGTTCCTCTGTGCCGCCGCCATCACACGCGGCCGCGTGAAGGTCACGCACATCATCCCGGAACACATCGCCTCTACGCTCGATGCATTCCGCGAAATCGGCTGTAAGGTAAACGTTGGCGCCGACTGGGCCGAAGTCGACGCCCGCCAGCAAGAACTCAAGCCGATGAGCCTCATGACGCTCCCGTTCCCGGGATTCCCGACCGATATGCAAGCCCCGTTCATGGCAACCCTCCTCTCCATTCCGGGCAACAGCCTCGTGCAAGACACCGTCTATAACGACCGCTTTAAGCATGTCGCCGAACTCGAACGCCTTGGCGCTTCCATCCAGCTGAACGGCAATACCGCTACAATCAAAGGCGGCCTCCCGCTCGAAGGTGCCGACATCATGGGTTCCGACCTCCGCGCCAGTGCCGCCCTCGTACTCGCAGGCCTCATTGCCGAAGGCGAAACGACGATTAGCCGCATTTACCACCTTGACCGTGGCTACGAAGACTTCGAAGCCAAGATGGCAAAGATCGGCGCCACCGTCAAGCGTTTCAACCCCGACGCAAGAGAAGAATAAAGAAAACGCGGGAATCTCATAAAGCAAAAGCCCCTTTCGGGGCTTTTTTAACATTCTTACTTTCCGTTGTAGCGTTCCATGCACTTTTCGATGCCAAGCTTAAAGTAGCATTCCACAAGCGCAGGGACCTTCGCAATAGCTTCATCAAACTTCGGGCGATCTTCGGGAGAGAACTTCGCCAACACCCAATTACTCAAATCAAACTTCGGAGGGCACTTCCCTACGCCAAAACGGATACGCGGGAACTTGTCACCCACATGCTCAATGATATTGCGGAGCCCATTTTGACCGCCATGACTTCCATTCGCGCGGCAACGGATTCGGCCTACATCCAAATTAATATCGTCGCTAAAGACTAGCAGATGGTCCACCTTGACCTTGTACCACGTCATCAACGCCTGTACCGCCTCTCCCGAAAGGTTCATGTACGTCTGCGGCTTCACGAGGAGGCATTCCTCCCCCGCAATGTTCACCTTCATGGTGAGCGCCTTATGCTCCGACTTCCAATCCTTGCTAGAATCAGCAAGCTTTTCGACCGCCATAAAGCCAGCGTTATGATGAGTATTCGAGTACTGCGTACCAGGATTTCCGAGACCTACGATAAGATACATAACAAGACCTTTTTATTTTTTGCCAAAATTAAAAAAATGCCACAAATTGGGAAAGGGCTAAAAAACATTTAAAGGGATTCAATACAGTAACTCGCTTAATCTTTCATTAAATTAGCGAGTCCCGAGGCTTTTGGGATAGAGAACTTTTCTCTACCGTTATATAAACACCCGCGAACAAAGTATTTGGACTAACTTTTCAACGTAAAATTTTAAGCACGATCAAAAAAAGACCCGCCCCGCATTGGGACAGGTCTCAAATTCGCCTTTCAGCTTGGTGCCAAAATTAGTTGGCAGCCGGAGCAGCAGCGGCAGCAGCCGGAGCAGCAGCGGCGTCAGCAGCAGTGTCCTTCTTCTTAGACTTAGAAGAAATCGAGAAGATAACAGTACGCGGAACAGAAGCAAGCTGAACGTTTTCCGGGAGCTTGAAGTCCTTGGCGTAGAAGGTCACGTTCGTTTCGAAGTTGGAAATGTCCAATTCGAGAACAGACGGAATGCTTGCCGGCTTAGCAGCGAGCATGAGGTAACGAGCTTCCTGAGAGAAGATACCACCCTGAGTCTTGACACCAACCGGGAGACCGGAGAGCTTGACCGGAATACGAACCTTCACGAATTCATCATCAGCGATCTTGATGAAGTCAACGTGAGTGATCTTCTGGGTGATGGCGTCCTTCTGGACACTGTAGACGATAGCCGGATTGCCAGCCTTGCCGTCGATTTCGAGGTCAAGAAGCGTGTAACGCTTGCCCGGAGCAAGAACCTTGCGAAGGTCGATTTCGCTTACTGCAATGTTCTTAGCTTCGATACCCTTACCATAATAGACGGCCGGAATCTGACCAGCCT
>CAMUYW010000045.1 GCA_947165045.1 uncultured Fibrobacter sp.
CAGCCATGAGCATGCCCGAAACGTCGGTCCAGTTTTCGTACTTGGCAGCGTCAATACCGTTAGCGAGGATTGCGCCAGTGATGTCAGAACCGCCACGGCTGAAGGTTTTCACTTCGCCACGGAGGTTAGAGCCATAGAAGCCCGGCAACACATAGAGCTGGTTTTCGTCACCAAGGACCTTTGCAATTTCTTCGTAGGTCTTCGGGGCAATGCGATACTTGTCATCGAAAGTGATGAGCGGATAGCTATCGACAAAGTTTGCGCCGAGATACTTGGCCATGAGGCGAGCGCAGAGGAATTCGCCGCGGCTTACGAGGAAGTCGGTGCTGACGGATTCCGGATGGTTCTTGAGCTTGTCTTCGAGACTGTCGAGGTCTTCGGTAAGCTTGTCTTCAAGACCCAAATCCTTGCAGATTTCGTCATAGCGCTGACGGATCAAGTTCCACGGAGTGGAGAAATCGAGACCCTTCGAGGCAAGATCATAGGTGCTGTAGAGGAGGTCGGTCAGTTTGGTTTCTTTCGGGTTACGCTTGCCCGGAGCAGAAACAACGATGACTTTGCGGTTCTTGTCGCTTTCGACAATGGCCTTGATTTTTTTGAACTGACCTGCATCGGCGACAGAGGAGCCACCGAACTTACATACGATTCTAGACATTTTGTTCCTTTGGGCCACCAAACCTCTCAGCTTCGAGCGCAACCGCTTTCCTCGCGATTGTCGTGCCCAAGCCTACCCATCTGGCCAGCCACTTGGTTTCCCGGCGCCGTTTTTCGGTCGCCCTGGTTTTTGCAATGTTAAGCAGCGGCACTTTACCGCCGCGCGGCACAAGATAGAAAATATAAGTCCCATGTGCAAGGCTTTTTAGCTTCAACATCTCCCCCAAAAACTCCATTTACTATATTCAACTTAATAGTGTTTTAGGAAAAAAGGAGAAAATCATGAAATATGCTTTGCTTACGGCGATGGTATCCGCATTTTTCATCGCCGCCTGTAGTGACGACAACCCGACAAGCGTCAACATCATCTCCAACGATGACCCCATGTCACGAACCGGATCTCTTTACGTCGATGAATCGCAACAATTGCTGGTAGAAACATTCAACAACGTCCAAGGAAATCGTTGCGATCTAGAAAACTACAATTTAATTTGGAAGACTATCCAAAAAGACGTTCTGACGGATTCTTTCCATTACGAATTCATCGGCGATACACTTGCGCTCTATAATATCTACGACGAGGGCATCAGCGACTATGGAAACTTGTATGTAGGTGGCACCGCAGGAAACATTTACGGAACCTGGGTCTATACGGGTTTTGGACGCGACAAGAAAACAGGCGAACTGGAACACTCGACAAACACCCGCTATATGACTCGAACCTACATTTACGCTCCGGGAAAAGTCACCGTTTCTGTCGAATACCATATGGACCTTTACGTTGCCGACGAACAAGCAAGAGGCTACATGGAATCCGGCTTTATGGCAAAATTGTACGGCTACTTGACTAGCAGAAGCAAATTAGATGATGTTATCTATATCATGGACAACAACGAAAAAGCAAGCAAAGTCGCGGAAAGCATTGAACAAAATGGCGTTCAAATTATCGAAGGCTCAAAGACAAACCAAACCTTTAAAATTGGCGACAAGACATACACTGTAAATGTCAAGAAGGCCGAAACAACCCTCCACTACACCGGCCACACCAACAGGGAAGCGGTTGTCGAAGTAACAGACGGCACCACAACCTGCAGCAGTTACGCTATTTACAAGACCGTGGACGAGAACCTCTGCAAAACAGAAAACCTCCAATATTTCTCGGTCTACAACGAAAACGATGATGATGGCAACAATTACTTTTACGTATCAAGTTACAAGAATACCGACCACGAACAGTTCTTGGAATGCCTGAACGGTATCGCGTTACCCATCACAGGGAACTAACCTCAACGGCCTCATCAGGGGCCTTTTTTTTATAAAAATTTATAGGACAAATCAGCAAAAAAAACGTGTTTATATAATAGAGAGTGACCAATAAAGGTCGCCATAAAAGATTATGAAAAAACACGAAAAATTGCTGTCTATCGCCGCACGTTCAAATATCCCCGTACTTTTGCAGGGCGAATCCGGAGTCGGCAAAGAAATCGCCGCCCAATTCATACATAAAAATAGCCCTCGATGCGAAGGTCCTTTCGTCGCGCTTAACTGCGGTGCCATCGCAAGGAACCTCGCCGAAAGTCTTTTGGAAGGCGCCAAAAAAGGCTCATACACCGGGGCTTCCATCGACCACCAAGGCATCGTGCAAGCGGCAAACGGCGGCACACTTTTTCTCGATGAAATCGGAGAAATGCCATTCGATATACAAAGCAAACTTTTGCGTATTCTGCAAGAACATTCCGTGCTACCGATCGGGGCAACGGAAAATGAACCCGTCGATTTCAGGCTCGTATGCGCAACAAACCGGGACCTGCGAACAGAAGTCAACGAAGGGAATTTTCGCAAGGATTTATTTTTCCGATTAAACGCCTTCCCTATCGTGATTCCGCCGCTCCGCAAAAGAGACGACTTCGCAGACATTGCCGCCGCAGTATGGAACGATATTACGGCAAGAACTTTCGCCGAGCAATTTCCACTCCACGACTGGGAAATCAAATTCCTTTCCAAATTTAAGTGGCCAGGCAATATACGCCAGCTAAAGAATGTGCTCCAGCGCTACGCACTCCTAATGCAACACAACATTTCTCTCGAAGAAATTCTATCCGAAGAATTTTCGCCAAAAACATTAAACGATATTGAGGAACATTTTGCATTTCCAGTAATGCGAGCATCAGCGCCAAACTGGACGTTTATTCAAAAAGCGCTAAACGAAAATAAAGGAAACAAGTGCAGAGCCGCAAAATCATTAAACATCAGCCGCGGCTGTCTTTGCTATCAAATAAAAAAGCACAAGTTCCAAAACTGGGACTCGTGCGATTAAAACTTCACGCCAACCGCAATGTAATGGTTGCCGCCTTCAAACGCCGGGCGCGGGCTATAAGCATAATCAAATACAATCATGCCAAACTTAACACCGAGACCGCCGCTAATTGCATCTTCGGTATCGGGGCGGAACGCATAACCCATGCGGAACGAGAGCATGTCAAAGTAAACAACTTCGCCACCAAGCAAAAGCTGAGCCTTTGTGTCAGCACGGCGATAACCATCTACAGACAAATGAATCATCCAGCGATCAAGAACAGGAATAAAGCCCGTTACACCCGCCTGGAGAGCAAGCGGAGCCGCTTCTTTCGCATCATCGTACTTGCTAGCAAAACCGAGATTTGTGAAGTTTGCGCCAAAAGCAAAATATTGATTCAAACGAAATGATCCACCTGCATCGACCGAGAAGAGGAATCCAGTTTCGTCATCAATCGTCTGCGTTGCAAAGCGCATCGAACCCGCCCAATTGAAAATCTTGGACCTGCTACCGAAACCGGCCAAAATCGACCATGCGTAAGAACCGTACTCCGAAGTCTTCAAACCATTTTCGTCACGGCCTTCAATATTGTCGTAACCCAAAAAGTCCACAGCAAACGCAAGAGTAAACTTATCCGCAATAGGCAGTCCGTAATAAGCGGAAACAAAATTATCGGCACCACCTTTGCCAAAAATTACCTGGCTCAAACCAAATTCAGCATTTTCGGCAACACTCATCGCAAGCGGATTACGAGAAACTTCCGAAACACGGCCCGGATCAGCAACACCGGCACCCGAAAGTGCAGCAGCACGCGGCGAGACCTGCATCGAAAGGAACTTCATCGTTACGCCACCTGGATCTAAATGCCAATACTCCCCAGCAAACGCGAGGGAACTTGCCAAAGAACCTACTACAAAAGCGAGCGCAAGAAACTTTTTGAACATACGGATATAAGATACAAATTTAGGCGAGCGAGGAGAGAGAGAATGTAAGGTTTTAGGTATTAGGCCTGAAACCTATGACCTAATTGCGCCAACCTTCCATTATTTTCAAACATTCGGCGAGGAGTTCCGCGGAGCGTTCTTTGCCTTCAGTTTCCACGTAGCAGCGAAATTCCGGAGCATTGCCGCTCGGACGCAAGTGAATGATATCGCCAGAATCGAATTCCATGCGGTAGCCATCGACTTCGTTCAAGGAAACAATCTTGCCTTGGAACGTCTTGTCCTTTACAAACTTGGAGGGCTTTGCAGCAAGTGCGCCAAACAACTTTTCACCGAGATTCTTTTCGCGGATTTCAGCGAGCTTTGCCTTGGACTTTTCGGTCGGGAATTCCTTGAGGCGGTCACTCACGGTAAAGCGCTTGGGCAGCTTGCGGAGAATATCCACAACGCACATGCGTTCTTCGCGAACCATCACCATCACGGCAATCATCGGGAGGAGCGCATCACGTGTCGGGAGAGCCTTGAGCGTGCGAACTTCCTTCTTATCGCCCTTTACAAATTCACGAGTCAAATCCGTTTCGAGCAAGAAGCCGCCATTTGCTTCGTAACCGGCAACAGAAACACTCTTGTCGTTTGTATCGACCAAGCTTTCCATCCCTGCAATCACGTAGGGGCTGCCAATGCGAGTGCGGCAAATCTTTTCGAAACTGCCAGACTTTTCGAGCGACGTGTTGCAACTCACCGGAGTTGCAACGCGCTTGATGCGAAGCGCCTGGGCAGCGAGGATGCCCAGCACGTCGCCACGCAGCCACATGCCCACGTCATCAGCCAAAAGCGGACGGTCAGAATCACCATCCGTGCTGAACACGGCATCCACATAATCTTTATGAGTAAATTCACGAGCGAGTTCTTCGTCTTCCTTGCGAATAGCTTCGGTATCAACCGGGATAAACGTTTCGCTGCGAGCAAACGGCTTCACCGTCGCACCAAGGCTTTCGAGAACCTTCACCACGATATCGCGGCCCACAGCGGAATGCTGGTACACGCCAATCGTGAGGCCATGCAAAGCATCCTTACCGAAAAAGTCCGGATAGCGCTTGCAGTAATTTTCTTCAGCTTCCGATTCTACAGCTGGGAGTTCCGGCGCATTCTTCAGCATGCCATCAGCACCAAAAAGTGCTTCATCAAAATCAACCGACTGCGACACAATTCCCTGTTCGTCAGCCTTCGTGATTTCACCATTCGGGTGGTTGAACTTGATGCCGTTACGGTCAGCCGGAATGTGGCTACCCGTCACCATAATGGTCGGTACATGCTTGTCGATACCATACATCGCAATCGCCGGACTCGGGATGCGACCGCAATAAACAACCTTCCAGTTTGCATCAACGCCGGCCTGCACAAGCGACTTCAAGATGCGTTCCGTACTCGGACGTAAATCGCCCGCAATCGCAATCGTGCGTTCGCATTTGTAGTTCTGTTCACAATACTTGATAAACGAACGTGCATAGACATAGCACACGCGATCGGTCATTGCAGTCACCAAGCCACGTGCACCACTCGTGCCAAATGCGACCCCAGACTGATTCATCACTTCTTGCATCGAAACGCTCATAAACAACCTCAAATTTGTTATACACATGATAAGATAGAAAAAAAATCTACCCTAAAAATTTTTCTTTAACTTGCTTATTCTTCTGCAATCACTTTATACGCTTCGACAAGCTTTTCAAGCGATACAGCGCAGTTCGCAGGCGATGTAGAAGGGAGTTTTACAGCATCTATCCCCACATCCTTCGCACAGTATTTCTGGTACAGCTTGTGTGCGGTCGCCCCAGTGCAGTAAATCCGAGAAACGCTTGATGCTTTTACAAGTTCACTTATTTTATTCGGAACAACATCTTCGATACTAGTATCGCTTGCGCCCACAATGGTGCAACTTTCTAAAACATCCCAAAGCGCCACGTGATGTTTTTTAAGCATCGATTTCTTTTGCTCAATCGTCTCGGGAACATTTTCGCCAAAGACTCGCGCAATCACTTTCCAAAAACGGTTCTGCGGATGCCCGTAATAAAATCCAACTTCACGAGATTTGGGCGATGGAATAGAGCCCAGCAACAACACACGCGAATGACTATCATAAAGCGCCGGGAACTCGTGCGAAACTTTTTCACGAACATTCTTTGATGTATTTTTCGCCATGACTTTTTTCATATAATGCCGCTTTACATAAAGCAATTCGATTTGAATTTAAAAAATATTTTGGAATAGACTCAACCATTTTCTATCTTTCTTTTCATGGATAGAGCACGCCGCCGTAAATTCGGACAGAACTTTTTGGATGTTGAAACCGCCACCGCAATCGCAGGTGACTTGCCTGCCGATGCTGGCGAGTACGTTCTTGAAATCGGACCGGGTCACGGCGCGCTCACCGAACATTTGCTCAATCGCGGGCTTGAACTCACCGCCGTTGAAATTGACGAGCAATGTGTTGAAGTCTTGCAAGAAAAATTCAAGGGTCGTGAAAATTTTCACATCGTGAATATTGATTTTCTCAAATTCGACTTGCAAGCATTCTTGGATGCACACGAAAAGCCATGGGTTACCGGAAACCTACCATACAACGTAAGTACCGCAATTATTGCAGGACTCATGCCGCGACTGCATTTGACAAAAGGCTTTATGGGAATGGTGCAACTCGAAGTTGCCGAACGCATTTGTGCCGCACCATGCAGCAGCAATTACGGGAGCCTTTCCGTGCTCGTTTCTGCATTTGCAAAAACGCAGATTCTCCGCAAGATCGGTCCGGAACATTTCACGCCAAAGCCAAATGTCGATAGTGCCACGATGCTCTTGACACCGCGCGAAGATGCAATACAAGCGCCCGACGGGTTCTTTGACTTTGTCCGCACCGCATTTACGCAAAAGCGAAAAACGCTCGCGAACTCCTTCGGCAAGAATTACGACAAGAAGAAAATCCAGAGTACCATTGAACTTTTGGACTGGCCCACGACCATCCGCGCCGAAGAACTCAGCCCTGAACAATTCTTGAATTTCTATAAAGCGTTTATGCAATAACGTCATTCCCGCGGAGGCGGGAATCCATACATCATGCACATTAAAATTCTCGTAGACAACATCAGCGGTTTCGTCCGTGACATTTGCAACATCAACAGCAATTCGCAAAAGCAATTAAAAGGCGAATGGGGACTTTGCGTCTACACAGAATTTAACGGCAAACACATTCTGCTCGACACAGGCGCTTCCCCGCTCTTCGCCAAGAACGCCGCCGACATGGGCATCGATCTTGCTGCAATCGACGCCGGAGTTTTAAGCCACGCGCATTACGACCATGCAAACGGCATGCAAGAATTCTTCAAAAAGAACGACCACGCTAAATTCTACTTGCGCGATGCCGCCCGCGAAAACTGCTACCACAGCTACAAAGTTTTAAAATTTTTCACTTATCAAAAGTACATCGGCATTCGCAAAGGCACCCTCAAGCGAAACGCAAACCGCATTGAGTTCGTTAATGGCGACGTTGAAATTTTCCCGGGAGTCACGCTCGTCGGCCACAAAACGCCAAACCTTGATGCAATCGGCAAACGCGCTCATATGTGCGTCAAGGAAAATGGCAAATACCGCGCCGACAGCTTCGACCACGAACAAAGTCTAGTTTTCGACACGCCCAATGGACTCTTCATCATGAACAGTTGCTGCCACGGCGGCGCCGACAACATCGTCAAAGAGATCGAAGCAACATTCCCTGGTAAACAAATCTACGCCATCCTTGGCGGCTTCCATTTATTCCGTACACCCGACGACCGCGTGAAAGCATTCGCCGAACGCCTCCGCGATTTGAACGTACAAAAAATCTACACAGGCCACTGCACAGGTGAACGCGCTTACGAAATACTGCACGAAGTTCTCGGCGACAAAGTCGAACAAATGCACACCGGCATGGAAATTGAGGTGTAGCCACAAATGTCATTCCCGCGAAAGCGGGAATCTCCTTTCGGAATGACAACATCTAAAATAACCTCTTTATTTTTTTCTAATTTTTTACCTCAAACAAACTTATTAAGAAGGATTTCCAAATGAAAAAAATTTTTGCAGCTTTACTCATTCTCTGTGCAACTACACTTTCTTTTGCACAAGCGCAAACACACAAACTCGCCATGGACAGAGGCTTTTTCACGACCGACTACACCATTGACGGTCAAGAAGTCGATTGCGATGTTTTCGAACAAGAACTTGCTAAAGTTCCAGAAGCCATCAGCAAGTGGAACACGGGAAATACGATGAGATACATTTCTTGGGGTGCAGCGTTCGGCGGTGGATTTCTATTAGGCTACGGAATTGCAGAAGGTTCCGGCTATCGCGCTCCAGAAAGCTATAAAATTAAAGTACTTGCAGGTGGAGTAATCATTGTTGCCGCATTTTTTGTCGAACACCTCGGCAATTCCAAAAAAGACGACGCCGTAGAACTCTACAACCAGAAAATCGGAACCATCACAAGCAACAACTCGTTCAGCATGGGAATCGTCCCGACTGAACAAGGCGGCATTGCTCTCGCATTTAATTTTTAGATAAAATTACACCGGATCGTTCACCGGCTTAGTGTAATCGCGTTCGCCGAAGAGGGCTGTACCTACGCGAATCATCGTAGAACCTTCTTCGATAGCAACCTCCAAATCGCCCGTCATGCCCATCGAAAGCTGATCGAACTTCGCGAACGCTCCGCCACGCGCCAAGAACTTGTCGCGCAATCCACGCAAGAATGCAAAGCATTCGCGAGAATCTTCGGCAACGCCCGTATTCTTGCCAATCGTCATGAGACCGCGGAAACGCAAATGCGGGAAGTTTTCGCTCTTGCCATCAACAGCAGTTCCCGCGCGGTCCCCGAGTGATTCAAGAAACTCTTCGGCTTCGTGAACATCGAGGCCGCTTTTCGTTTCTTCTTCGCCAGCGTTCACTTGGAACAAAATATCAAGAATCTTGCCCTGAGATGCGCCAGCGCCATTCGCAGCAAAACCCGCGCAGACTTTCTCCAACTTTTGCACCGCTTCAATGTTCGCGATTGAATGAATGCAATCCGCAACGAGCGCAGCCTTCTTGAGTTTGTTACTTTGTACAGGGCCGATCACATGGCAACGCACGCGTTCTCCATTGAGCGCCATTCGCGGTTGCGAGAACTTGAGTTCAGCCTCTTGCACGCGGTTTTCACCAAAGTCCGTCGCACCAAGGCTAATGGCATTTACCACAGCTTCCGCCGGATGGAACTTGCTCACCCAAACGAGCTTTACAGAATCACGGCTACGCCCCGACAACTTGCAGGCATTATCAATCCTTGCTTCAAGAGCTGCAAGGTGCTCACGCATTTCATCAAGAGTAAATTCCATAAAGTGCCTCCGGCGCAGTAAACAGCAGTTGATAGATAGTGGTCAGCAATAAAACCCAATGACGTGCAAAAAATAACAAAAGCACCGACAATCTGTCTAAAACATCGGCAAAACCATTAACGTACCAATCGCAAATACTACTATATAACCGACCAATAAAAATACAGGCGACCTTTTCTTAAGACCATACCCACAACAGTAAGTCAAAAGTTCCATATTTAAAAACGCATACGCAAAAATCGCCCAATTCAATATAACTAAAGGAATCAGTATAATCCACACAATATTACCCATTACAACGGTAACAACCATCGGCCAAAAAGGTATTGTCGCAAACAAAACTATTGATGATTTGTGAGTTTTTCTTTTTAAACAAAATAAATACAACAATGAAAGCGGAATTCCTGCAAGCAATGGAAGATATAAACTCGCGGCAAATTCACCTATAAGATTGAAACTGTCCAGATTCTCTCTGCCATAGGCGTCATTAATGGCAACTTCCTTTTGATACCAGAACCACGGCAAACTAAACAGGACCATATTCACCAGCATACAAATAATGACCGGCCATTTCTTTACTACAAATTTTTCTTCGATTTCGGGAGTTCCCGCATCAACTACTTCATTCATTACAAATCCTTTTCCGCCCAATATACAAAATACAACACCAATCAACAAACTGAATATCCATTTCTCCTTTATTTGATTATATTACTTATAAAGCACTCACCTAGATACATCTTATGAAAAAACTCTTTATACTTTTAATTTCACTCATTGCGTTCGCCGCAGCAGAAGAACAACCTCTGCCATATCAAAATGGCGTAATCCAAAGCAGAAGCGGTTTTTATTTTGACCTAACACTTGGTGGTGTTTTAAGACACTTTGAAGCAGAACGTCTTTACACATTTGACAATAGTTATCTAGGCTATACCGGAAAGGGAATGCATGTTTCAACGCGATTTGGCGGCATCATCAAAGGCATCGTCGCCATTTACGGGGGCAGTGAATTCGAATACACAAGCGGCAAAACCAGCGGTTGGGACAAAGATCGCCGAAAAAACAAGTCGTTCCTATTCGGTATAGGCCCCGGTGTTACAGTCTTTCCATTCTATAAATCCTCTGAAGATATCCGTAATTTATATATAGGTTCTACATTCAACGTTCTTGTCGGCGGAGGAGGCGGAATCGGGCTTTTGGGCGCCAACTTCGAATTGGAAGCAGGTTTCCTGTGGAATACTTCCAATCGCTATTACACAGGAGTCGCCATAGGGGGCGATTTCTATGGAACAGGCGATGTCGATTACGATCATGCAAAAGGCAACGCTATTTGGATAGCATTTAAAGTTATCCGCAAATAAAAAAGGCCCGCGCAGTTCATCACTGTAGCGGGCAATGTTTTAACAACTCCGATTATTTTTTCGAAGTCTTTTTTACGACTTCCACATCGGCGGATTTATCGTTTGCAACCTTCGCGGCTTTCGGCATCTTGAACAAAATCTTCACGATTTCATCGATATGCTTATGCGTGAAAATCTTGAGGCCTTTCTTTGCCGGTTCCGGGAGTTCAGCCACATCCTTCTTGTTGCCTTCCGGCAAGCGAAGCGTCTTTACGCCAGCGGCAAGCGCAGCAAGCGCCTTTTCGTTGAGGCCACCAATCGGGAGGCAGGCGCCCGTGAGGCTCACTTCGCCCGTAAACGCGATATCCGGTGCAATCGGCTGCTTTGTAAACGCACTGAGCAAGCAGAGCGTAAGCGCAATACCTGCAGAGGGGCCATCCTTCGGCACCGCGCCTTCCGGCACGTGAATGTGGATGTCCGTCTTTCTCACAATCGCGGGGTCAATACCAAAGCGCTGCAAGCGTTCACGAACAAGCGATACTGCAATCTGTGCAGATTCCTTCATCACGTCGCCAAGCTTACCCGTTAAAATCAATTGACCCTTGCCACTCAAGAGCATGCATTCGATAGGCAAAATTTCACCACCAACGCTAGTCCATGCAAGACCCGTCACCACACCAGGGCGACCCGGTTCCGGCAACTGATTGTCCAAGAATCTCGGCGCGCCGAGATATTCCTGGAGCAACTTCTTCGTGACTTCGGGCTTGATTTTCTTGCCCATCACGATGTCTTTTGCACGATGGCGCACCGCATTTTCAAGCACGCGTTCCAATTCACGCACGCCCGCTTCGCGTGTCCAGCCGCGCATCACATCGTTAATCATCTCGTCCGAGAAACTGATCTGTTCATCGAGTTTCACGCCCGTACGTTCACAAATGCGCGGGAGCAAATACTTGCTTGCAATCTGCAACTTCTCATGCGGGTAGTAGCCCGGCAAGCGCACAATTTCTAAGCGATCGCGCAAAGCTTCCGGGATTTCGCCTTCACTGTTTGCCGTCGCGATAAACAGCACACGGGAGAGGTCAAGGCCCACTTCCATAAAGTGGTCGGTAAAATCGTGATTCTGCTCGGGGTCCAAAACTTCGAGCATGGCACTTGCAGGGTCGCCTCTAAAGTCACTTGCCATCTTGTCGATTTCGTCGAGCAAAATGACTGGGTTCATGCACTTTGCACGGCGCAAGGCATGAATAAATCGACCAGGCATTGCACCAATATAGGTACGGCGGTGTCCACGAATTTCAGCTTCATCGCGCACGCCACCAAGTGTAATACGCACAAAGTTGCGCTGCATAGCCGTTGCAATAGATTCCACTAGAGTCGTCTTACCCACGCCCGGAGGGCCAACAAGGCAAAGGATCGGAGCGCGACGTTCCGTACCGGTAAGTTTCAAAACGGCCACGTATTCCATAATGCGTTCCTTGACCTTGTCCAAACCAAAATGCTTGGAATCAAGTTCCGCCTTTACCTTCTTCATGTTGAGAACGGTATCGGTGTAAACACCGTAAGGCAACGAAAGGAACCAATCCACATAATTGCGGCTTACCGCGTATTCCGGCGAAGTCGGCTGCATCATACGCATACGACCGATTTCTTCTTCAAGCTTTTCTTCAATCGCCGGGCTAAACTTTTTAGCCTTGATTTTCTTGAGCAGCTGATCCGGTTCCGAAGCACCACCATTATCACCGTCAAGTTCATCTTGCAGTTGGCGGATCTGTTCCGAAATAAACCATTCCTTTTGCTGCTGAGCCATCTTCTGGCGCACATTCTGCTGCACACGAATAAGCACATTTTCGTTTTCATGCGCAAGCTGCATCAAATCAATCAAGCGCTCCGCAAGCGAGTCAATAGATTCCACTTCGAGGAGTCCCTGTTTTTCGGACAAGGAAACCTGCAAGAAGGGGATCATTCCATAAAACGCATTGATGTGGCTATCCATCGTAAAGAGCGCTTCGACCATGCCCTCTGCGATATTCCTGTGCATCGCATAATCGCGGAACACATTCAACACATCTTCAAACTTAGCACACTTGTCTTCGGGCTTTACAGCTTTTTCCCTCGGAGATACCGTTACCTGCAAAAAGCCATCACGCAAAACAATCGAGCGGAGATCCACCACGGAATCGCCTTCAAGAACAACCTTCACACAACCATTCGGGAACGGAGTCACATTCGCCACATGCGCAATCACGCCCACCGTATAAAGGTCAAGCATCGGATTATCAAGGGCTTCCTGTTCCACATTTTTCTGGGCGACAAGAATAATCTCGTTATTATGATTCTCAGCAAATTCAAGAGCGCGCAGCGACATTTCGCGGCCCACCAGAATGCGCCTCGTCGTAAACGGAAATACAACAGCATCCCTCAGAGGGAGCAACGGGTACGTTTTGTTAAAGTCAAAAGCCATGTTATAAAATTAGTAAACCTCGCAAAGTTGCGAGGTATTGTGATTGTCTAGGCGACGTTCGTCTTAGATTTCTTTTGGTCGCCACCGCCCGAAGAGTCCTTCGAATAAAGACTTTCCTTGACCATTTCGGTCGTAAGTAAAAGCTTCTTTTCGCCAGAACCCGGCATCTTGAACATCGCCTGCTGCAACACGCGTTCCATCACGGATCTAAGGCCGCGGGCACCTGTCTTGCGGGTCATCGTCTCGCGGACAATTTCCTTAAGGGCTTCGTCTTCAAACTCGAGCTTAATGTTGTCCATAGCGAACAAACTCTTGTACTGCTTGACAAGCGCGTTCTTCGGCTGCGTCAAAATATTCATAAGCGCAGCTTCGTCTAGTTCCTCGAGCGCAACGGCAATTGGCAAACGGCCGACAATTTCCGGAATAAGACCGAACTTGATCAAATCTTCCGGTTCAAGCTGCTTGAAGAGTTCGCTCAAGCTGTTGTCGCTTGCACTGCGAATATCGGCACCAAAACCCATACCGCCCTGGTTCACGCGCTGGGAGATAATCTTGTCGAGCGTTTCAAAGGCGCCACCGCAAATGAACAAGATGTTTCTCGTGTTCACCTGCACAAGCGGCTGTTCCGGATGCTTACGGCCACCCTTCGGAGGAACGGAAGCAACTGTACCTTCGAGGAGCTTCAAGAGGCCCTGCTGCACACCTTCACCGCTCACGTCACGAGTGATGGAAGGGTTTGCGGTCTTACGTGCAATCTTGTCGATTTCGTCGATAAAGATAATACCACGTTCGGCCTTCGCCACATCGTAATCGGCAGCCTGCAACAAACGCACAATAATGCTATCGACGTCTTCGCCCACGTAACCGGCTTCGGTCAAAACAGTCGCATCTGCAATCGTAAACGGCACGTCCAAAAAGCGAGCCATCGTCTGTGCCAACAAGGTCTTTCCAGAACCGGTCGGGCCTACCAAGAGCAAGTTCGACTTTTCGACTTCGACATCGTCCTTGGATTTATGCGTCTGCTTATAACGAAGGCGCTTGTAGTGGTTATAAACGGCCACAGAAAGAGCCATCTTTGCACGATCCTGTCCAATGACAAAATCGTCCAAGTGCGCCTTGATTTCGGTCGGGAGCGGAAGCGGCTTCGAGGAAATTTCCTTCGCTTCCTGTTCCTGTTTCGTACGCGCGAGGTCTTCTTCCAAGATACGGCTACACATGCGTATGCAATCACTGCAAATATACGCACCAGCGCCGGTAATCATCTTTTCGACCTGTTCCGCCGGCTTTCCGCAAAAACTGCAACTCACCGCCGGGTGGTTTTTCCCGCTACGATACATTAAACACCTTCTTTACGCGGAACAAAAATTTCGTCGATGACACCAAAAGTCTTGGCTTCTTCCGGGCTCATGTAAAAATCGCGGTCCGTCTTTTCGCGGACTTCTTCGACAGCCCTGCCAGTGTGCTTTGCGACGATTTCGGTAAGGGTATCCTTTGTGCGGATAATTTCCTTTGCGGTAATCTGAATATCTGTAGATTGACCGGTAGCAGCACCCGACGGCTGGTGCAACATAATGCGGGAATGCGGGAGCGCATAACGCTTGCCCTTCGTTCCTGCAGCAAGGAGCACGGCGGCCATCGAAGCACAACTACCAATGCAGATGGTCGCGATATTCGGGCGAACATGCTGCATGGTATCATAAATGGCAAGCCCTGCCGACACGTAACCGCCCGGGCTGTTGATATACAGCGTGATATCCTTTTCCGGATTCTCGTATTCAAGGAAAATCAACTGGGCCATGACGTTGTTTGCCACTTCGTCGTTAATCGGCGTGCCCAAAAAGATGATACGTTCCTTGAGAAGTCTGGAATAGATATCGTAAGCGCGTTCGCCGCGCCCGGTAGTTTCAATGACGGTAGGGATGAGCATTTATTCCTCTTATTACTTTGTTTCTTCAGCAGCCGGGCGGATACCAACGATGAAGTCAGCAGCCATCTGGAAGCGAAGCTCATCGCGCAGCTGGTTGATACGGCCAGACTGACGGAAGTGGTTCTTCAAGTTTTCGAATTCCACGTGGTAAGCGTTAGCCATCTGCTGGAGGCGTTCGTCAACGAGAGCCTGCGTCGGCTTGATCTTTTCCTTCGTGGCAACGAATTCGAGAATGCGGTGCTTCTTGATTTCGCGTACAGCTTCGCCGGAGAGTTCATTTATCTGTTCTTCGGTCGGTTCGACAACGTCCTTTTCGCTCTGGGCATTGCGGTTGAGCGTCCACTTGATGAGGTCGTAAATACGAGCCTTCGGTACTTCGAACGGGTTAGCTTCGATGAGCTTGTCGATAGCTTCGTTGATAGCCTTGTTCTTAGCAGCGTCCTTCTTCTGGGCGGCGAGGCTTTCAGCGAGGTTGTTCCTCAAGTCAGCTTCGTCCTTGACGCCAATCTGCTTGCAGAATTCTTCGTCCAAAGTCGGCGGAACGATTTCGCGAACGTCCTTGATTTCGACGTTGAACTGAGCGGTCTTGCCGCGGTAACGTTCGTCCTTGTGGTCATCCGGATACTTGAAGTTGATTTCCTTCTTGTCACCGGCCTTAACGCCCATGAGGCCTTCGTCGAATCCCGGAGAAGCGGATTCACCGAGGAGAGAGCGGAATTCCTTGTTTTCCGGAAGTTCCTGCTTTTCACCGTCGATAACAACTTCGATGTAGTCGCCAACGACAACGTCGCCCTTCTTAGCTTCGCGGTCAACGTGAACGTCCTTGCTCCACATCTGCATGAGGCGGTCGAATTCAGCCTTGACTTCTTCTTCGTGAACGGCAGTAGCCGGAACGGTGATGCCCGTGTCAGCGTAACCCTTGATATCGATTTCCGGATCAACTTCGACTTCGACCTTCAGTGTGATGTCGCTCTTTTCGTCGTCGTTGAATTCCTTCACGATCATCTTGCCAACCGGAATGATGTTTGCGCCCTTGAGCGTTTCCTGAACGATAGAGTTCACGACATCATCGACAGCTTCGTGACGGATGGACGGTCCGAACTGCTTCAAGATCATGGACTTCGGCACTTGACCCTGGCGGAAGCCCTTCAAGGCGACCTGCTTCTTGTACTGAGAAAGCTTCTTTTCGAACGGAACCTTGAGATCACCCTGCGGGATTGTAATTTCAAGGGTGCGCACGGTTGCGCTTGTTTCTTTGATTTCAGCGGACATATATACTCCGGTATACGGTTGTTAAAAAGGTGATAAAAAAAGAACTGCGAGGGGTGGGAGTCGAACCCACACACCGAAGTACCAGATCCTAAGTCTGGCGCGTCTGCCAATTCCGCCACTCTCGCGATTTCAAGACCAAAGATACAAAAAATTGCAAAAACTTTTTCTGTTTTTTTCAGCAAATAGTCTTTTGCAACAGCCTAGAATCACCTTTTTTCAATAACACCGTAAAAACGGGACGGGTAACGCTTTGGAATAAGGCCCAGCTTGTTCAGCACGCGGAACGGAAGCATCATCACAAAGCCAAGTGGCCCCCTGAAACAGTCGCGCAACAGCTTGATACCAGCCCCCGGGAACAGATAATCGCCCATCGTAAGGCGATACTCAACGCCGAGGCTATCCAAAAGTTGCTTCATTTCGTCATACGAAAAATGCGACAAGTGGTCAGAGACCGCAATATGCGCATAGGTAAGCCCACATTCGAACAACGTTTTAAAATCGTTCGTGCACGGTAGCGAAAACACCACGCGTTTTTTAGCGGCTCCCATTGCAGATTTCAGGAATTCCACCGGATTTGGAACATGCTCCAGCACTTCGATCATCATGACCGTATCGGCCAGATTTTCTCCAAGCGGTTCGCCCGGTTCAAGCAATCTTGTCTTGAGCCCATTTTGTTCCGCAACTGCAAGCGACTCTTCATTGATATCAACAACAGTCGTATTAAAGCCAGCCTTCTTCAATTCAAGCGAGTATGCACCACGCCCACCACCAAGATCGAACACCGTTTCTCCACGAACTTCGCGAAGCAAGAACTCGACCAGCGGCTTGTGAGCCTCTCCCGGCAACGCCGGCGGCCCCGGAACGAAGAACGAACTTTGACCTTGCAATTTACCCATGATTTTAAATATAGTAAAGGAACGACGAATTCTTTTGTATCTTTACAGCAATGTTTCAGGCGTTCCGCAATATCAAAATCGGCGTATTTATCGCATTCGTGAATCTCCTTATCCAAGGAATTTCTTTTTTTGTACAGAATTTTATTGCACGCAACTTGGGAACCGCCTCTTACGGGCACTTTGGACTTCTCCAGACGGACTATTCCATCTTTTGTGCGGTTGCCGACTTTGGCATGACAACCCTTATCCTCGCCTTTTTTGCAGGTCGCGCCACCAAGGGGACGCTATTCCGGAGCATTCTTCAGTTGCGATTGTTTTCCGCTATTACGGCGGCACTCCTCATGGTCGTATTCGCATTTGCGTTCCGCTATAACCACCCGATTTTCTACGGCGAACTCATTTTCACGTTCGGTCTCATTTTCCAGCATGCGTTTTTCGACTGGTACTTCATCTGCGGCAAATTCTGGAAGCGCCTTTTCGTCTCGAAACTCCTGCACACGATTTCGTATTCAATCATCATGGGAGCAACGCTGCTTTACTTTAAAGTCGAACGCATCGAACTGATTGCACTTTCGATGGTCCTTGCTGCACTCCCCGCATTCTTCTATGGCGTCACACAGGCATTCCACGCGCACCTTCTCAAAATCACGCGCCGCACATTCCGCTTTATCGCGCTCATGATCAAGGCCGGCATTCCGTATGCCATTTCAAGCTTTGCCGCATTCGCATACCTCCCCATCGGCCTCTACGTCGCCGACAAATTCGCGAGCGCCGAATTCCTCGGCTGCTACAACTTCGGGCATAAACTTCTCGTGCTTTGCTCGGGCATCATGGTGCACTTCATCTCGTCGAACCTCATTACGCTCCACGCCTCGCACGACAAAGACCTCCACCTCAAGGACATCGCCATCTTTACGCTGTTCATTGCCGTCTGTTCTTCGCCCTTGTGGCTATTCCCTTCGTGGATTCTAAAAATCCTTTTCTTTGCAGCCCCGTGGACCGATGCAACGTTACAGACAAGCGCAAACATTTTGCAGATACTTTCGTTCTCGCTCATTTTCCAGGCCGCACGCACCACGCTCATTTCCACGCTCCTCAAGGAACACGCGACACGCGCCTACGCTATCATGGTAAGCATCGGCGGAGCCTCAAACATTATTGCTTGCAGCCTTGCAGGGATTTACCTCGACAACTCCATGATTCCGCTTTTCGCCCTCACTGGCGATTTAGTGATTACCGCAATTCTATTCGGGTACTTCGCCCACCACCGCAGAATTCGGTGGTAAAGTAGCGGGCTCCGAATCTTCCCCAACAACTTCTGGGTCGGCCGGTAAAATCGAGCGCTTGCCACTGCTTACCGTGCAAACAAAGAAGAAGAAACTCATCCACACCCAATACATACTTTGCTTGTAACCGGTCGTGAAATTCCATAGAATAATCCACATCATGAACGTTGCCGTAAGCAAAAGCGTAAACGGATTTTTCGCCACAGCCATCTTGTGGTAACAGAACGTAAATAACACACCAAAGAAGAACGGCAACAGGAATATCCCCAGAAGTCCAAAGTCCTTGTAGGCATCCCACAAGTACGGAATCGTATTGAGCCCCGGGTACTTCACAATACTTTCGTTAAACGGTGTATCCCAGCCAAAACTCTGCTGGATACCATCACCAATATGCATCAAATGCGTAATGCCAAAGAACGCGTCAATGCCATACGTCCACTCGTGCTCAGGAACATCGTTCATTCGGTTAAACGCGTAATCCAAGTTCCAATAATTGTTCGCCACATACTTGTACGGGAGCAGCGCCACTTCCTTTGCAATCTTGCTATCGGTAACATCAGAATTGCCATACTGCCCTTTAAGCGCAGCAACAGCCACAAAGAACACTCCCACAAGAACACTCATCACTGCAAGCGAACGCCACGAGAATCGCCCGCGCAAATAGTTGAACAAAATTATGAACATGCCAAAGCAAAGCATATTGATACCGCGGCTCGGGTATGTCGCAAACGAAAGCGCCATCGTAAAGACAACCATAAACCGCGATGCATAGCGCACCCAACGCACTGGATTCATCGACTTAAACGAAGCCACAGCAAAAAGCCCGACCACCATCGCGCCCGACGTAAAGAAGTCCGCATACTTCAGCACATCATTGTCTTTACCCGTAAGCCACTGCGACGGATTGTCCGTCAAAAGCACAAGGTTTCCCGTTACCGAAATAACACCGATAACGCCCACAAAGAAATACGCGAACGCCGAAAAACTCAGGAAAAAGTGACAGACCCAATTGTACTCGCCATGAATCTTGATCTTATCCTGTAACGGGGGACCGCCAAAAGAACGCCACGCCAAATCCGTTACGTAACAGCCCGTCAAAAAGCAGAACATGCCGCCGCCCCACACAAGCCACGTCGAATAACGAAAATCCGACATCATCGGCAAAAACTTGAGGTACGAAATACCAAGCATCACCATCTGCACCAAAAAGTACAGCGTCGACGGACGGAAAAAGTCTTCCTTGAAAATCGAGACAAGCACCAAGGCAACTACGGCAAGCGTAAACATTACGCTTGATTCTGGATAAGCAAACAGAGCCTCCATCATGCCTGATGCCTCAATTATTATTTATGCCAAAAGCAGACTTTCTTGACGAAGAAATCCCACTCAGCTGCAGTCCTGTCATTCGTACGGCTTTCCGATTTCATATACTCAATAAGGTTGCACAAGAGCGATGCCAAGAAGAACGTAAAGAACACCGTGAACACAAGAATAAGCCCGCGCTTCGGAGAAATCTTCTTGTTGTTTACCCATGGCGATTCAAGCACATGCAAGTTTGTGAGCATCTTCGCTTCTTCCAAGCGCATTTGCTCGCTCTGTTGACGAAGCACCTTATACATCGCTTCCTGGATGCGGATTTCAGCTTCACGCCTCAAGTATTCAGCATAAAGTTCCGGAGATTTCTTGAGTTCCAAAAGACCGATATCGCTGTGCCTGCCCTTGAGTGCTCCACCAAGAGCGGAATTCACACCCTTGGAACGCTTTAAAAGTTCCTGATAGCGCTTGCTGTTTTCACCACGGTCGAGCTTTTCAAAGTTCATCTCGATGCCGACTTCTTCGCGCATCGCCTGCAACTCGCTCAAGTACTTAATCGTGGCCTCAAGCTGCACCGTCGGTTCATAAACATTGTTCTTCACCTGGAAATCGACAAATTCGGCCATCAAGGAATCTAGTACATGCTCGCAAGAATCTAACCTTTCCTGAAAATACACCCTGGACTGGCGAGCCTGCTTCGTCTTAAACGCGTTGAAAGAAGAATCCGCCTTTTCAAGCATATAGTTCACAACTTCGACAGCGAGTTTCGCATCCGTATCCTTGTAATAGATGGAGAGCATGTCCTCTTTGTTCTGTTCAAGTCCAAAATTCTTGCGGAAATCCTTCAGCAAGTCTGCATGGAACTTGCCCTTGAATTCGTAATGCTTCGCCAAATCAAACTTTTCAATGACCTGATTGTGCAATTCCCAAGAATTGAAAATCGTCCACACGGCATTCACGTCCTCGTTGTCCATGGAAATCCCGAGAAGCGAACTCATGCCCGAAGAACCAATCAAGCCGCCAAGCGCACCCGACATAGGCTGCGTCGATGCAGGCGGAGTCACAATGGCCGAAGCCGCATACTTAGGCTTCACAACCCACATGACCATAATAAAGACAATAATGGTCGGGATAAGTACAAACGCAGCAACAAACTTGAAATGCTTCAAGTCGTTATTCAGAATCCGCAAGCAGATTTCAACAAAACCGATAGAATCTTGTTTTTCCATAAATTACTTGTTGTAATTGACGTAAATGATGAACGCAGACGAAATCACAGTCAAGAGAGAAGCCATAAATAAGGTGAAATCCTTGAACGCTTCGTAATGACTTTTCGGAACTTCAATATAGTCACCCGGCAAAATCGGGTCTGTAGCCACGTTGACCGAAACAGCTTTCGGTTTTTCACCACGCCAGACCTTGACCTGATCCCAGGAGCCCGTATTCGGGTTCACACCACCCGAAGCAATGTAATCAAGTGCATGCCATGTCGGATTGTAAGCGTAACGACCAATATAGTTCACGGAACCACCAACATACACAAATAGCTCATGAATAAAGAATTCAACTTCAGTATTCGGCACGACCGTTGTCGTCTTCATATCTGTAAGTGTTATCCAGCGCGGTTCCTTGCCCGGTTCACGAATGCAGACAGCCCTATAACCGTAATTGTGCATTCTGTTTCCGCCCGCAAGATCAAAGTATTCCGAGAGAGTCCTTCCCTCCTTGTGAGCGATACTGGTCCTATACCCGGGGAACAACAAACTAATGTTATCGCCCATCGGAATGAACGGCACAAACACCTTGTCACCTTGTTCCAGCATGACATCATTGTTAAAGTCGCCATTCGTCGTCATGGAGGTATAATCCACATGAATCGTGTCTTTGCCGCGAATCACCTGGATATCCTGAGAATTCGCATTCGGGAGCAGATTTCCAACCGAGCGGATAAACCAGCTAAGTCTCGTCTGCGGTTCAACAACATGCTGGCCAACAAGCCCGATAGCGCCCATCGCGTTCACGCGGAACTTCTTGAGAGCTGCTAGCTGGACAAAGCAATATTCGCGCTTGTAACGCTTAGAAACAAGGTCTAAAATCAGTTTTTGTGCTTCACCGAACGTCTTTCCACCCACATTGACAGCTCCGCACTCTTCGATAGCGACGCTACCATCCGGATACACCTGGATAGAAAGATACTTGTCCTCGAGCATCAAGTCCAAAAAATCACCTGGGCCAAGCACATAGTTAGAATCCACCGCCATTTCGGCATACATCGGCGTTAAAGATGCAGCTCCGCGCGTAGATGAACCTTCACCAAGAACGAGATTTGTTGCAGACATCGAATTTCCAAACATGGATTCCGAAGCGAATGCACACACACACGCTAAAAACAGATAAACAAAAAAAGATCGCATAAGTAATCTAATAATACAAAAAAAAAGGGACCTCGGCATTAACCGAGTCCCTTTTTAAAAGCGGTTGACCGTTTTTGATCTTAGTTAGCAGACTTGCCTTCGCCTTCGACCATGTCAACAGCAGCGTCAGCCTTAGCAGCCGGAGCAGCCTTCTTTGCCTTTGCAACGATTTCGTCTTCGACGAGACCGATCAAAGCCATTTCAGCAGCGTCACCAGCGCGGTTCGGGCCGAGCTTCAGCACGCGAGTGTAACCACCATTGCGGTTAGCATAGCGCGGGCCGATCGTGTTGAACAAATCCTGGAGAACCTTCGGGTCCATAATGAAGCGAGCGGCTTCACGACGAGCAGAAAGGTCACCCTTCTTTGCGTAGGTAATCATGCGTTCTACACAGCTGCGCACAAGCTTAGCCTTGTGGAGAGTGGTACGCACATAGCGCTTGTTCTGATCCGTTTCCATGCCCTTCTCGAGAATAGAAGTCGTGAGGGCGCGGAGGATGGCACGCTTGTGTTGGGCGTTAACACCCAGTTTCTTGTTTTTTACACCGTGTCTCATGTTTAATCCTTCAAGTAATCATCGACGTCCATGCCAAACGAAAGGCCCATCGACGTCAAAACCTCGTTAAGTTCAACCAAGGACTTCCTACCGAAGTTCTTGTATTTGAGCATATCGTTTTCCTTGTTGCGAACAAGCTCGCCAATGGTATGGATATTTGCCATACGGAGGCAGTTGCTGGAGCGAACGGAAAGTTCCAAATCGTCCACGCGCATACGGAGGAGGTTAGCGATACGCTGACGTTCTTCATCCATTTCGAGTTCTTCAGGAGATTCGAGATCGCCTTCGAAGTTGATGAAGATTTCCAAGTGATCCACAAGAAGCTTTGCAGCATATGCAAGAGCGTCTTCTGGGTCAATGGAACCGTCTGTTGTAATTTCAAGTTCCAGACGGTTGTAGTCCGTCTTCTGACCAACGCGGGTATCGCTGATGTGCATTGCGACTTTCTGAACCGGGTTGAAGTTCGCATCCATGGCGATAACGCCAATCGGAGCGTCCTTGTCCTTGAGTTCGTCGGCAACAACATAACCACGACCGCAGGAGATCTTCACGTCCATCGACAACGAAGCGTTACCGTTCAATGTCGCAATGTGAACATCCGGAGTCAGGATAGTGACATTGGGATTGTCCATAAAGTCCTTGGCCGTGACTTCGCCATCACCGGACATGTCCAGGTGAAGGGTTTCGTCGTGATCAGACAGGAGCTTTACACGGATGCTCTTGAGGTTGAGGATAATGTCAGTGACATCTTCCTTCACACCCGGAATCGTCGAAAATTCCTTGTCAACGCCTTCGATTTTCACGGAGACAATAGCCGCACCCTGCAGAGAGGAGAGGAGCACGCGACGGAGAGCGTTACCGAGGGTGATACCCCAGCCACGTTCCAAGGCTTCTACGACAAACTTGGCGTAGCGGCCATCTTCGCCGGTTTCCACTTTCTGGAAGCTGCGCGGCATCTGAAGTGATTTCCACATCATTGGCGATACCTCTTTGGATTAAATTCTTCTCTTCTTTTTAGGACGGCAACCATTGTGCGGAATGCCCGTCACGTCTCGAATAGAGAGAACTTCGAGGCCCGCATTCTTGAGAGCGCGGACGGCAGATTCACGACCGCCACCAGCACCCTTAACGCGAACGTCCACCTTGCGCATGCCGAGATCGAATGCCTTGTGGGCAGCGGTTTCAGCGGCGAGCTGGGCTGCAAACGGCGTGCTCTTGCGGGAGCCCTTGAAACCGGAGTTACCCGGAGAACCCCAAGCGACCACGTTGCCGCGAGCGTCGGTGATAGAAACGATTGTATTGTTGAAGGAAGCGAACACGCAGGCAATGCCCTGGATGTCAATACGCTTCTTGCCCTTCTTAATCTTGACTTCTTCAGCAGCAGCCGGAGCTTCAGCAGCGGCAGCAGCAGTTTCCTTGATTTCTTCTTCAGCCACGATGATACTCCTTACTTCTTCTTGTTAGCCACAGTCTTCTTGGGGCCCTTACGTGTGCGGGCGTTGGTGCGGGAACGCTGACCGCGGACCGGGAGGCCCTTGCGGTGGCGGATGCCGCGATAGCAGCCAATATCCTGCAAACGCTTGATGTTCAAGGTAACTTCTGCGCGGAGCTGACCTTCCACAGAGTATTCGTCTTCGAGAAGATGACGAATCTTACCTTGTTCTTCTTCAGTCAGGTCGTCACACTTCTTGTTCTTGTCAATGCCCAACTGAGCACAGACCTTGTTAGCGGTGAACAGACCGACACCATAGATTGCCGTCAGACCGTATTCAACAGTCTTGTTTTTCGGTAAATCGACACCAGCGATACGTGCCATACGATCTCCTTATCCCTGCTTCTGCTTGTGACGGGGGTTCTTCGAACAGATGATGCGCAATACACCCTTACGACGGATGATCTTGCAGTTTTCACATCTGGGTTTGATGGAGGCTTTGATTTTCATAGGTTTGACCTTCTTTTGTAATACCTATTACTTGTAACGGTAAGTAATTCGCCCACGATTTAAATCGTACGGAGAAATCTCAACCAACACTTTGTCGTCCGGCAAAATTCTAATAAAATGCCGGCGCATTTTTCCTGAAACATGGGCCAGGATTTCGTGACCATTTCCAAGTTGAACACGGAAGAAAGCGTTGGGAAGAGCTTCCAATACAACGCCTTCTACTTGTATACCTTCTTCTTTAGCCACTAGGATGCCATCCTGCCGCGAATGCGGCCACGTTTCAAGAAACCTTCATAATTCTTGGTATGCAACTGGGCTTCGAGCTGACGCAGAGTGTCCAGAGCAACACCTACCACGATTAGGACCGAGGTACCCCCAATATAGAAACTCATATTGAGAGCGTCTTTCAAATGCAGGGGAACGACGCTGATTAAAGCGAGGTAAAGAGA
>CAMUYW010000046.1 GCA_947165045.1 uncultured Fibrobacter sp.
TACTTTTTCCCGTCATTTGCAGTTAGTAAGGATTCCTTACATACTGAATTGGCGTTTAATTCGTGTTCTTGGAAAATATTCTTGATATGGAGAGTAATGTTATTTCGTGTGCTGTTGAACAATTCTGCCATCTGCGCCTGCGTGAGCCAGACAGTCTCATTTTCAACACGAACTTCGATATGAAATTCCCCGCCCTCCGGCTGGTACACAACAATCTCATTTTTGTCTTCGATTGGCAACGGCTCTTTTTCGCTCATATTTCGCTCCTGCCCGCAAACACGCTTGAAATTACGGGTCTTTTTTGTTCAACGGTTCAAATATATATTCTTTGAATGTCATATTATGACAATTGTGTGAAATTGTGATTTTTTTTTAGTTTGTCTCTTGCATTTTAAACTAATAAAGCAATAAAATGGTTGAAAATGCAAGTTGCTCTATTAACATTTGGGTTGCCCATTGACGGAAACTCTATAGAAAAAGCGAGGAACTTCCTCGCCAAAGATGGACCTGGGTCTTTCGACTAATCCATCTATAGTATATCAATTTATATCCAAATAGTTAACATAGAGAGCCGTTACCAACTTGGAATACCGTTTTGTTGTTTCGGAAGGGGTGTTTTCCTGCATTTTTTCGAAAAATCTGACTGCTTTGTAAACTTTTTGAGCAAATTGCTCATTTTTAAACTATTTTTAAGGAGTAAAAGAGTTTAGCTCTTGTTCTCTAAGCGAAATCTGCAAATTTCAAGTATTCGAGGACAAGGCGAACGCTCACGCAGGTATGCCGTTTTGCGGTGTATCTCGGTTTGCTGTACCGACTTCTTAGTCGGTCTTTGGTCGTATGACCAAAGGGCAACAGCCCTTTTGGGGCGTGGGTCGTTTGCGTTTATCGAATACAGGCATTGCAGAGCCTCGCTTAGGTAAATTGCAACGATCTACGCCTTTCTTGTATCCATACAAAATTGGCTCTGTTCATTGCGGTTCAACAGGGGTGGACTCCATAGGTGTAAATGATGGAGGCTGTTATGGCTTGGAATAAAAAAGGCAATTTCGCAGTGTTATCCCTTGCGATTGTCTTCGCGGCTTGTGGTGGAGATGACGCTGGTAATAAATCTGTTTCGCCCAACATGCCTTTACGAGAGGTTTCCTCCCTATATGAACTTGGAACTTGCTCTGCCGATTTAGAAGGTGATACGGTTTTCGTTATAGAGTTGAATACGGATTACTTATGTACAAACAATAACTGGGTCGATCTTATGGTGATTCAGTCTTCTTCGAACTTTAGTAGTTCGGGGACAGATTTGTTTATTTCTTCTTCGAATACAGTTGCTTTGAGTAGCTCGGAGGTGAAACTAATTGCCTCGTCGTCAAGTTTTGCCGCAGAAACTTCAAAACTCAGTAGTTCTAGTGAAAAAAATTCAAGTAGTTCGTCTTCAATCATGACCTCCAGTAGCAACTTGGTTTCTAGTTCATCAAGTAATTCGTTCTGTTTGGAAGTCAAGGAAAGAGGCAATCTTGGTGGCAAATGTAATTCAACGAACGTCGGTCAATGCGCGATTGTTGTTAGTGGGGATTCTTCGTATCATATTTGCAAAACTAAGGGATGGGAAATATCAAGTAAAATTGAGATTGATACATATAAATGGGGAAAAGGCGAAGAAAATGAAATTAAGAAGGGTAATGCGACGAACACGTATTATATCTTCCAAAATGGTAAATGGAACATTGCACAAAAGGAGACTGCTTTGGGACTATGTTCATCCGCCAACGAAGGCGAGGTTGGACTATATGAGGAATATGGAGTCTCTTATCATATTTGTGATAACGGAAATTGGCGTGCAGCAACTGTCCTAGAATACGATACTTATGGATGGAATGATGGAGTGGATGGTGAAGTGCGACCAGGTTCAGTAAATTCTGCGAACCATTATATATATGAAAGTGGAACGTGGCGAGTATGTGATTATCGTTGTGATGAATCATTTTGGGAAAAGTTGGGTGTTTGTTCGAATGAAAAAAATGGTAAAGTTGTACAAAGTGATTCCGGATGGTATTTTATGTGCGAAAATGGAGAATGGCGTAGGATGACAGCCCTTGAATATTACACACTTGGTAAAGAGTGTTTAACTGATGGAACTGTTGTTTATGATCCTGTAGCATATGTTTGTGATGGAGATTCTTTTAGGTATGCAAATGTAATGGAAGCTACTCTTGGTAAAGGTTGTGTCAGCTATACAGAAGGCGAAGGGGCAAAAAAAGAAATTACGCCAAGTGTTGATTCAATATATACATGCGTGAAGGGATCGTGGATTGGCGTTTCTCAGGAAACAATCTATGGAACTTTATTTGATGAGAGAGATAAGAAAACCTACAAAACGGTTGTTATTGGTTCGCAAACTTGGATGGCGCAAAATTTGAATTATCGGTATAAACGATTTGAAAGCGAAATTGACTCTGTGAGTTTTTGTTATGATGACGATCCTGCAAATTGCAATTCGTTTGGTCGACTGTATTCATGGGCGGCAGCAATGGATTCTGCAGGAATTTTTTCCACAAATGGCGTAGCTTGCGGACTTGGTAGGAATTGTTCCCCGATTTATCCTGTGCGTGGCGTATGCCCTGAAGGTTGGCATCTTCCGACGAAGGCGGAATTTGATACTTTACTAGCTAGCCGGTATGATATACAGTTAGTTTTAAAATCAACGAGCGGTTGGAATAGTGTTAATAATAAAAGTGGCAATGGTACAGACGCATATTCTTTTTCGGCATATCCGGCTGGCTATAGAGATTTGGCAATTTACAATAATACTCGCTATAATGATTACTATCAAGTGGGAAATTATGCTTATTTCTGGAGTTCAACAGAGGAAAATGAAGAAAAAACGTATCATATGAGTTTAAATGTTGTTAATGTTAAAAGCAACCAAGTGTCTGATTATAAGGTGAAGGGCTTTTCGGTCCGTTGTATCAAGGACTAGGTCCTTTTAAAATTTTTTCAAGGAGTAATAATGAATATCAAAGAAGTAATAAGCCAAACAGCAAAACGCTATGAAAAAATATTGCGAAACTACTATCCATCTTTTGACTCCGTGGGATTTACGGAACGAAACTTGACGTTTAATTTTTGTAGCACATTCTATAGCATGGCTAATGATGATGACTTGATAATATGGCAGGAAGTTCCTTTGAAAAATAATGACGATAGTAAAAAGGAACACTTTGATTCTCTCATTATTAGTAGAAAACAAAAAGCAATCTATTTAATTGAAGCGAAAAGATTAGGCTATAGAGGCAAGGTTAAGGCCTCGGAAACTGATTTTAATCGAATGAAGAAAAAATGGAAAAATATCAATATTGATAAAGAAATGAAGGCTTATTCCAAATATGCGATTATTATTGCTGATATATGGATTCCTCATAATGATGAGAGAAAAAAGAAAACGAAAGAACGCTTGCTAAGCGAATTTACAAATACATTTAAGAAATCAGTACAATATGAAGTGACGAAGAATAATGGTCCCCTTACAGAAAATGAACGCTACTTTATTTTGGGCTATGTTGAAAAAATCGTAGATTAGTCCACGAATACAACAAAGACCTCGGTTCATCACCGAGGCCTTCATTTTTTTTTCTAGATCCTTCGACTTCGTGCCTTGCGGCACTTCGCTCAGGATGACACCAAGGCGTGCGAACGCCCCGCTATCAACTAAGCTTGCTTATAGCTCACCATCTCGTCAACCTTGAGTCCCATCACGAAGTTGTAGTGCTTGGCGACTTCAGCTTCAGCAAGGTTCAGGTACACCTTCATGCTATTGCCGAAGAGTTCCGGAGCCTTCGTGGCGTCGCGGAGCAACAACTGGCTCATGACGCAGTTTGCAGCGAGTTCGTACAAGTGACGGCTGCAGAGGTCAGTGAATTCGTTGTTGTCAACAGACTTCACGTAGTCGATAGCTTCCTGGTACTTCACGTCCATAGCCTTGGCGCGGGCCTTGCAGGCTTCGAATTCCGGGCGAACGTCCATGGCTTCGAGTTCTTCGAGCATGAGCGTGTAGCTGCCGGTAGTGATGTGCGGGAGAGCTGCGACCGTCTGCAACTGCGTCGTACCTTCGTAAATCGAAGTGATACGGGCGTCGCGGTAGAGGCGCTGGCAAGCGTATTCGAGCATGTAGCCGGAACCGCCGTGAACCTGGATGCTGTCGTAAGCGTTCAAGTTGGCGTATTCGGAGTTCATGCCCTTGGCAAGCGGCGTGCAAGCAGAAGCGAGCTTCTGGTAAAGCTTGAGTTCCTTCTTTTCGTCGTCCGTGAGCTTGCGTTCGCGTTCGATGTCTTCGAGACCCTTGTAAACGTCAACGTAGCGTGCTGTCTGGTAGAGGAGAGCACGGCCAGCGTCGAGACGAGCCTTGATGTTCGAAATCATTTCGTAGACAGCCGGGAAGTTCACGATGGCCTGACCGAACTGCTTACGGTCCTTGGCGTAGGCGAGAGCTTCGTTGTAGGCCATCTGGCTGATACCGACAGACTGAGCGGCGATGCCGAGGCGTGCACCGTTCATGAGGGCCATCACGTACTTGATGAGACCGAACTTGCGGCGGCCGCAGAGTTCTGCCTTGGCGTTCTTGTAAACGAGTTCGCAAGTCGGGCTTCCGTGAATACCGAGCTTGTTTTCGATACGGCGAACGTTCACGCCACCGTCACGCTTGTCGTAGATGAACATCGAAAGACCGCGGCCATCGTGCGTGCCTTCTTCGGAGCGGGCGAGCACCAGGTGAATGTCGGAGTCGCCGTTCGTGATGAAGCGCTTCACGCCGTTCAAGTACCAGCACTTGTCTTCTTCGCTGTAGGTAGCCTTGAGCATCACGCGCTGAAGGTCAGAACCTGCATCCGGTTCGGTCAAGTCCATGGACATCGTTTCGCCAGCGCAAATACGCGGGATGAAACGGGAACGCTGATCGTCGTCACCGAATTCGTACAAAGTTTCGATACAGTCCTGGAGGGACCAGATGTTTTCGAAACCGGCGTCGGCAGAAGCGATCATTTCGTTGATAGCCGTGTAAGCCGTGATCGGGAAGTTGAGGCCACCGTAGCGACGCGGCATCGTGACGCCGTTGAGTCCAGCCTTACGGGTGGCTTCGAGGTTCTCGTAGGTCTTGCTTGCGTAGCGCACGCGACCGTTTTCGCAGTGCGGGCCTTCGGCATCCACATCTTCGGAGTTCGGGAAGATGGTGTTTGCGGTGATGTCGCCAGCGACTTCGAGAACGCGGTTGTAGTTGTCCATAGCGTCGGCAAAATCTTCCGGCGCATAATCGAAGCTGTCCTTGTCAGCGTAGCCGCGCTCCTTGAGCTCGACGATGCGCTGCATCAGAGGATTGCTTTCGAGGTTGAATTTAATCTCGGGATGATCTGTGTAGAAATTTGCCATAGCTATTACTTGTTGTTTGCCTTGTAATACTTAATCATCTTAGGAATGACTTCTTCGACGGTGCCGTTGATCACGTAGTCAGCGATAGCGTTGATCGGAGCATCCGGATCGGAGTTCACGGAGATGATGATACCAGAATCCTGCATACCGGCGAGGTGCTGAATCTGACCGGAAATACCGCAGGCGATATAGACCTTCGGACGGACTGTCACACCGGTCTGACCAATCTGACGGTCGTGATCGGCAAAGCCAGCGTCGATAGCGGCACGGCTTGCGCCCACTTCGGCGTGGAGTTCCTTGGCCAGTTCGAACAACATGTCAAAGTTTTCCTTCGAGCCCATGCCGTAACCACCGGCGACCACGATCGGGGCGCCCTTGAGGTTGTGCTTGGCCTTTTCCACATGGCGTTCGAGAACCTTGACCACGTATTCCGTTTCCGGAACGTACTTGGCCACGTCGTGCTTCACGACTTCGCCCTTGTAGTTCGGGTCGACGATTTCTTTCTTCATCACGCCTTCGCGCACTGTTGCCATCTGCGGACGGTGTTCCGGGTTCACGATCGTTGCGACGATGTTACCGCCGAAAGCCGGACGGATCTGGCAGAGCTGATTTTCGTAGAACTTCTTCACGCCACCGATGCTCATTTCGAAGCTGTCGATTTCGAGTTCGGTACAGTCAGCCGTAAGGCCGCTGTGCATGGCGCTAGAAATACGCGGGCCGAGGTCGCGGCCAATCACCGTTGCACCGAGCAAGCAAATCTGCGGCTGTTCTTCCTTGAACAGGTTCACCACGAGAGAAGCGTGCGGGTTGGTGGTGTAGGGGAACAGGCCTTCGGCGTCGAACACATGAACCTTGTCCACACCGTAGGGGAAAACCTGCTTTTCGATTCCATCAAGGCCCTTGCCTGCGCAAATGCACTCGAGCTTGACACCGAGAGTATTGGCGAGCTTGCGACCCTTGGACAAAAGTTCGAGGGAAACGTCAACGACGGTCGTACCCTCAATTTCGCAATATACAAATACGTTATTCATAGGTTAGCCAATAATCTTCCCGTCTAAAAGTTCCTTGATAAGTCCTTCAACGTCGGCGTCGCTCGCTGTAAGCGTGCGGCTTTCCTTCGCCTTGAACACGATGTTCTTGACGGCCTTCACGTTCGTCGGAGAACCGGCCTTACCGATCTGAGCCGGATCGGCATCGATGTCGGCAGCACCCCACTGCGGGATGTTGAGGTAGGGCTTCTTCGCGATGAGCGCTTCGTACTTTTCGGCGTCTTCCGGCTTGCGTTCTGCAACGACCGTTGCGTTCTTGAACTTCATGATGCGCTTTGCATTGCGCGGACGGCACGGAGCAGCGCTGCCGTTAACGGTCACGACCAGCGGGAGCGGTGCTTCCACCGTTTCCACACCACCGTCGATGTGGCGGCGGATCACGACCTTCTTGGCCTTCTCGTCGAGGGAGAGAATTTCTTCGGCGTAAGTCACCTGAGTGAGACCGAGCTTTTCTGCAATCTGCGGACCGACCTGTGCGGTATCGCCATCGATAGCCTGGCGGCCACCGAGAATAATGTCATAGCTGCCAATCTTCTTTACAGCCTGAGCGAGCGTGTAGCTCGTAGCGAGCGTGTCTGCACCACCGAGCGGACGGTCAGTCACCACAAAGCCTTCGTCGGCACCGCGATAAAGAGCTTCGCGGATGACTTCGGCGGACTTCGGAAGACCCATGGTCAGCACGGAAATGGTGGAACCCGGAAACTGGTCCTTCAGGCGAAGGGCTTGCTCCAAGGCGTTCAAGTCTTCGGGGTTGAAGACTGCGGGCAAAGCGGCACGATTGATGGTCCCCTGTTCCGTCATGGCATCGGGGCCTACGTTTCGTGTGTCAGGTACTTGCTTAGCAAGCACAACGATTTTAAGACTCATATTTCTTTAATGGTTAATGTTAAAATGAAACTCTGCTATTTTGCAAAATTTACGGGCTATAAAATAGAATTTTCTTTCGAATGTCATTCCCCGCTAGGCCGGGAATCTCCATATTCGTTCGTAAATTGTATGTAAGAAAACTGTGATAAATTTGTAAGAATGGAGGGGCGTCCCCCTGACTTATGTTTCGATCAACTTTGACAAAGAAAATGTTGGTGTGCCTAAGCCTGTGCTGAGCAAGACTCTAAAGCTGGGACTTGGCAAAATTTTCATAGTACTGATAAGAAGAAATGTCGTGATCATGTTCTTCGTTATGCTATAATGGATCGCAAAGTTGAAGGTTCATATATTACAGATTTGTTTAAGGGGATAAGAAAAACTGAAAGTGCCGATGTTATAGGGAAATTGAAAAAAGATGATGTCGATAAAAAATATTGTCGTGGATATACCGTTGTGAAAATACCTTACTATGCTGCATGGCAAATTTTACTTAAGGATTGTTATAACGAATGTAATGAAGTTTTTGAGAGGCTTTAAAAGTTTTTCGTTCTGCAGATTTCATTTTTTAGATTGGGCAATCACTGCTTGCCTAATTTGACTATCAACGCTTGCCAAATCAGTTTTAGCCGTAGTTTTCGAGTGTAAAAATGCATCGTTTTGCGAACGGTTGTTGGTAGAACAAACAATGGCCTCGGTTATATCAACTTGCGCAAGCGCAGTTGATGCAACACTCGGCTAACGGTTGTTTGCAAAATGAACGCCTCGCAATTACACCTCTTGCTTTGCAAAAATCCTTTTGGTATATTATAGACACGCCGGTTGATTAGAGCGTTGCCGGGCTTTCACCTGTTTAGTGCTAGCTCCAGAGTTAATATATTCACCTTTAAAATAAGGATAAGGCTATGGCTATTCGTTGCAAACCGGCAAGATTCCCCAATTGCAAGCCCGTTGTGGTTCCGCCCTCGCAGGTTGAAAGGGTCTTGAAATACCTTAGGGGCGAAATAAAAGTCCCGGTGGTTAATCGCCCGATTATAGACAAGCCTGACGATCAGTAAGCAGATGCTTCAATCTGATGATTTCTCTTTACTTCCTTGCACAAAGGAAGATATTTCGGCTATTGCGTTACAAGGACATTTTTGTTTTCCTCCATTTGACCCTACAAAGGATGATGATCCTGTTTCTTTGGATACTTTCTTTTGTAATGTGGTCCCTAATGAGGATGAAGGACATTTTTCAAAAACATATAAGTTGGTGAAAAATGTTAAACCGAATGATGTTCTGGCTTTGGCGAGTATTGCAAATTCTGGATTTTCTTTTGGCTCGTATGAAAACAAACCTGCCAATTTGCGAAATACTGGATATAATGAAGATTTCCCTTCGGTGATGTTGCTCGCTTTTGGTGTTCGCTTGGATTGGCAGAATCGAGGAATTGGTTCTGTAGCTTTCAGAAAGTTGTTGCAGATGATTCGTGAATCTTCGATTGCCGGAGTTCGATTGTTAATTCTCCATCCGCTTGAATCGGCAATTTCTTTTTACAAGTCGCTTGGTTGCGTCGAGGTGTTTAACGAAGAATTTGAAGACGAGGTAGAATCCATGTTCATCGATATTTGGCACAAGGAGTCTGCTTAATGAATCGTATTAAACTTTCTGCGGTCAATTGCGATGGGAGTTTGCGGCTTTGGCGCGGTCCAGAGGTGAAAATCAGCGTGTTCGCTTCGAGGCATTTTAATGCAGATGATGGTCGCCTTTTGCAATGGGCTGCGGAGATGGGCGAAAGACATCGTTGTCTTGTGGGTACGTTCCATTCAAAAGCGGAACAGCGGATTTTGGAGGTTGCGCTTGCGAACGGGGCTTTTGCGGTTTGGATTCGCGGATGCTCGCTTCCGAACTCTTATAGCGGTCCTTTGTGGAATGCGATGGTTGAGGATCGATTGCTTGTGATTTCGTGCTTTCACATGAAGCATCATACGCGGGATACGGCTCGGTATTGTACGCACTTGGCCACGATGTGCTGTAAGAAACATGCCTATTTCTTGAAAGATGATGATTCGTTGCTCACTCCGTGCTGTCGCAAGGCTATGTCGTGGCGGTATAATGTTCAAGTGTTTAATGAAGGAACTTGAAGAAAAAAAGCGCAGGCGCTTGAACCTGCGTATTTGTCTGTGTTGCGGAAAAAAATTTGATGTCCTATTTAACAATTTCTACATAAACGCCTTTGGGCAAATCGGGGAGGGCGCCTGATTCGGTTCTTTTCCCGACGGGTTTGCCGAGAATGTTGAAAATGACACTTCCGGGGGTGCCGCGACTGGTCTTTCGGATGTTTACAATTCTGGTCGTTTTTCCAATGGTTACCATGATTTCGAAGGTGACTTGTTTATTTCCGTAAACTAGGGCTTGCCTTGTCGTGTAAGATTCTCCTGCCGCGACTTTATCCGGCATGTGCCCGATTTTCGTTGTCATGTTCGAAAGGTCAACGTTGGAATAAATCATGCTGGTGCCGTTTGGATCCCAGGCGACGATGTTTCCGTTTTTATCAAACCAATGACCGGTGCCTTCGCCGGTGGTGCGGCTGTTGAGTGTACCGTTGGGCTCCACGCCGTAGAACTTGGCTTTGCTTGCGATTTCGCTTTGACTTAAGTTCAGCGCTTTGGCGACTTCGCTGCCTTTCAGGTCGAGTATTACAGAAGCGTAATTGTTGTCAATCGGGAGCGCAACGTCGAATACGATTTTTTGAATCTTGATTTCAATTTGGCTACTGGAGCTCGGCGCAATTGACGAACTTGAAGAACTCTTCGGATTTTGCGCACTCGATGAGCTTGCGGGCACTTTCGAAGAACTTGAAATTGCGCTTGACGATTTTGGCGAACTTGACGATGATTCGGCCGCGGTGCAATTTTCTCCTAAACAGAACGTGAGCGTTTCGCTAGGCGTCCCGATGTTCGTAATTTTCAATCCCGTTTTGGATCCGTTATACCAACGAATAGCTGGATATTTGTCATCTGAAAATTCAGAATATGTCCCGCTTTTGAAGAATGTGTTTGCGGTGCTGCCGGGATTTGGCCATTGGTCGGTCACGTTGTCGGTGGATTTGCCTGCAGCGCTTGCGTGCACGATTCTTAAACCTAGTTTGTCCGAAGCGGAATTGCCTTCGATTGAAAAATCATAGTGTTGCATTAAAAGCCCGCTACCTTTGAGAACGCTATTGCGTCCCTTGTTCTGCACATATGACCACACTAAGCCTTCCTTGTCGGGCCTTGCTGGATTTTTGTAGCGGTAGCAGACTTCGTTCGGTTTGGTTGTTTCGAAACTTGTTATGTTGTTTACGTCATCGCTGGTCACGTCTACGAACGGAATCCAACCTTGGTCGGCGCGGAAGAAGTCGTTAATTGCAACCGGATTTAAATCGTGTGCACGGTTCCCCATGGTGCAGTAATCGCCGTACCAATAAAGGTCTGGCCAACCGAAAATCATGTGACCGCTTTCGTGCACAAAAACGTAAATGGAAAAAGTGCCGGGCATGTCTGTCATTTGGTGATGCGTTAGCTTGACTCCATCGCGTTTTTCGTTGGACCAACCGGAATGCGGCCATAAGCCTTGTCCCCACGTTTGCCCTGCGCCGGCGTAGACGATGTTGATCGCTTCGGTCGTGCCATCCTTGTCGTTATCGTAGCGTGAAAAATCTACTTGCGGATCGAAGTATTCGAACACTTCTTTCATGAGCACGTCCGAGCCTGAGTAGCCTTCTTGACTTTCGTACCAGGACTTGGGATGCTTTGCGCGGTACCAACCATAAACTTCATTGACGAGGTCTAATTGACCGTTTGAAACGTCTAAATAATAGTCGCGCACGGAACCGTTGCAACCGTCTTTGTTGAATCCTTCTTTGTTCAGCCAATCTTCAATGTCGCTAACCGAGACGGGTGCGGGCTTGTCGGAAAAATCGACAAGGAGCGTGAGGCTGTAAATTTTGCCTTTGGGGGAGGCGTAATGACTTTTTGTTTGAATTGCTGTTGTTTTGAAAAGCGCGTTGGCTTGCGTGGCGCGAGAATTAAATCTGGGGCGGGCCTCTTCGGGCCAGGACTGAACTCTTTTTCCTTGATACACGATGTCTGCAAAAAGCATCGTTGGGAGCATCAATAAAATGCAAAGTGACGAAAACTTTTTCATACAGCACTCCAAAATCAAACCATCCATATACTATTGTATATTTATTTTTAACAAAAAGGCTAATCGTCAAGTTTAAATAGCAAGTTTGATTTTCATTTTTCCGCAAGATTGCTAAATTGAACAAAAAGGGAAAATTTTTATGTCAAAATTTAAACGCATTCTTCTCAAACTCAGTGGCGAAGCCCTCGCAGGCGAAAAGGGCCACGGCATCGATAACCAGATTCTCTCCGACATGGCTTCTGAAATTGCTTCTATCGTCAAGCAGGGCGTACAAGTCGCTCTCGTGATTGGCGGCGGCAACCTCGTTCGTGGCATTTCTGCTTCTGCTGGCGGCATGAACCGCGCCCAGGGCGATGCTATGGGTATGCTCGGCACCGTGATGAACGGCCTTGCCATGCAGGACGCTCTCGACAAGCAGGGCGTGGATTCTGTGGTGATGTCTGCCATCCGCATGGAACCGGTCTGCGAATTTTTCGACCGTCGCAAGGCGCTCAAGCTTTTGTCTGCTGGCTCTGTGGTGATTTTCTCCGCTGGTACGGGCAATCCGTTCTTCACGACCGACAGCTGTGCCGCTCTCCGCGCTATCGAAAGCGAATGCGATGTGATCATGAAGGCCACCAAGGTCGATGGCATCTACACCGCAGACCCGGTCAAGGATCCGACTGCCACCCGCTTCGACGATATCTCCTACAAGGAAGTCATCTCTCGCGGTCTCAAGGTTATGGACACTGCAGCCGTTGCACTTTGCATGGAAAACAACATGCCCATCTTCGTTTTCAAGATGGAAAAGGGCAACCTCACTCGCGCTGCAGTCCAGGGCGACCTCGGCACGCTCGTGCATTGCTAATTAGGTAATAGACCATTTGCCAAGCCCGCTTATGAGCGGGCTTTTTCTGTATTTATACGGCGCTTTCGGGTGATGTGCGAACATATTATATTATTTTACTACATAGAATGATGGATAATTTCCAAAAGGGGAGACCGAAAAAAATTATGGCGAAATATCTTTTTATGCTAATCGCGGTCGTTTTTGCTTTTACTGCCTGTGAAGGTGATCGCTCGTCAAGCCCTAGCGAAGAATCCAAGTTTTTCCCGGAACGCTATGGGGAAAAGGAACTTGCTCTTGTTGAAGGTTCTAGCGCTAAAGTCAAACTTGCCGAGAAAATGGATGTTGTGTTGTCTTACGATTATTTGATCGGAATGCACGAAGTTACCTGTGGCGAGTATGGGGAGGAGTCTTGCGATGGTGAAAATTTTCCTGTAACTGATGTTACTTTTTATGATGCAGTTTTGTTTGCAAACAAAAAAAGTAAAGCTGAAAAGTTCGATACGGTTTATACTTATTCTAGCGCCAATTTTGATTCGAAAAATCATTGCATTTATCTTGAAAATTTATCAGCAGATTTGAGCCGCGCAGGGTATCGCTTGCCGACAGAAGCCGAATGGATCAAGGCTGCATCTATGAATTGGGATGCGGGAAATAGCTGGAATGCCGGCAATTCCGATGCTATGTCACACGTGGTATGCTCAAAGAAAAAAGGGGATAGCGAATTATGTGACTTCGAAGGTAATGTTGCGGAATGGGTAAATGATTGGATGGGACCTGTCCAAAAAAATTCTTTCAAAAACTTTATCGGGCCTTCAGAACCCAATAATCTTGAAGAGAGAATGATTAAGGGTGGTCATTTTAACAGAGATGTTCAGGCGATAAGTCTTTTTTCGCGTAAAGATACTTACACGATCAATTCGTCAAGCAAGGCAAATTATATTGGATTTCGTCTTGCGTTTGGAAAAATTCCAAATGCGGAAACGATGAATGTATCGAATCTGCAAAAACAAAAAATAATCAATCTTGCGACTTCTGGAAATGTCCGTGATATTGTGGGGACCATTGTGGCCAAACTCGCTTTTCGAAACGATGTCTCTGGTAATCTTGTCTATGTTAGCTATTCTGATGCTTCCTTGTCCATGTTTGAAATTCAAGATGATTTAGATGTTTATCATCCGGACATTTCTCCTGATGGGAAATGGGTTGCTTTTTGTACGGGGGTTGAAAGTCTAGATGGAAGTTCTAGTTTGTATGTGCGGAGGCTAGATTCTACAGGAAGTAAGTTGGTTCGGCTCAATGTCGAAAGCGCCGCCATTCCGCGTTGGAGCGTTGATGCCAATGGGGATACGGTTGTAACTTATGTGACTAGCGCTAAAAATAATAAGGAAACTGAAGAATGGAAAAAGACTTCGACATGGCAGGTTTCTTTTGCAAACGGAAGTTTTGGCACTCCTAAAAAGTTGTTTGATGGAAGTTACCATGGCGGCATCAGTGAAAATGCGACTTTGGCTGTGTCTGGTTCAACTCTCTTGCGTGCTCGTAAGGCTAAATCGCAGTCGACGGTGTTTGAAAGTGATGCCATTGATGATGTTTGGTATAACGGTGAACAGGCTTGTAATGTTTCTCTTGTTCGTGATAGTACTCTGCGCACCGCGTTTCTTGACTTTGCTGGGAAAACGGGTAAGGAATTCGTTGGAAAATCGTATGCTGTACACCAGCGGATTCTTATTGCCGATAAGGATGGTCAACTCATCCAGTCGATTGCGGCTCCGGATGGTTACACCTTTGACCATACAGAGTGGGCGAGTGACGGTAAAATTTCAAATATCGTGGCGACACTTGTTAATGCCGATGGCGCTCACGAAAAAATTGTTCTTGTCGATGTGAAAAATTCAAGGGTGATAAATCTTGTCCAGGGCGAAGAACTTTGGCACCCCTGCTTGTGGGTCCGCCACGTTCAGGATGGATCGACTAGTTCTGAAAATAAAGACTCAGACTTGATAAAGTTTGATTTGGATCCTGATAGCGCTGGTGTTTACTATACTCCCGGCGGGACAGAGCTTGCATTGATATGGCGCTACAAAATGGAACTTTTCTGGAAGTATCGTAATGTGATGAATACCGCAGTTATTGGGTCGTCACGTTCTCTCTATGGTGTCGATCCCTTACAGTTTTCAGAGAAAATTAAGGCGATGAACCTGGCTGTTTCCAATTGTGATTTATTTTGTACAAAATACATTTTGGATAATTATATCCTATTGCACATGAAAAATCTGAAGTATGTTGTTTTTTCGCTTGATTTGGACCTTACTTTTGTCACGTTCCCGTCGAGTTATTTTGAGGCGCACAGGAGCTTAAGTCCCGGTTTTGTCTATGACGAAAACCACAATTATTGGAAGGATGGCATTCCAGAACAGCTTGCGCAAAGGACGTATGAATCGTTAGGGCATAGCGAATTTGAAATGTATCGAGAAACGCTCGGCTTTCATCCGCGTGAAGCCCATGGCTGGGGAGAACCGTTTGTTGAATTCGATAGCACTTGGATTACAAAGAGACGTTATGTCTATGATGCAAATTTTGAAGCCTTGACCGAATTTGTTGCAGCATGCTATAAACATGACGTTAAAGTGGTAGGCGTCATTTTCCCAGAGAATCCTTTGTATTCAACAACAGGATCTTACGCTGTTCATGGACTCCAGCGAAGCGTTGTTCCCTCTCTTATTCAAGAAATAGAAGAATTGAGTAAGACTTATCCGAACTTTATTTTGATGGATGAAAATAAGATGGGCTATCACGATTATACGGATGAAATGGCTTACGATCACAACCATCTTTCTGTTGCGGGGGCAACTCAAATGACGGCCCGCATTGATTCAGTGCTTGCGGAAATGACTAAATAAAACAAGTCCTCGCCAATGCGAGTGCCTTTTCCTATCGCATTATGCTAAAGCCATTTTCGCGGCTTCGGTCGCGTGGATGATGGTTGTGTCGTAAGTGGGGATGGCACTATCCTTCGCGCTGATGAGCATGCCGATTTCGGTGCACCCGAGAATCACGCCTTCGGCACCGCGGTTTTTCATTTCTGCAATGATTCTCTGGTATTCCTTGCGGGAGGAATCGAGAACTTTCCCGAGGCAGAGTTCGTTGAAAATCACGTCGTTCACGAGTTCGATGTCTTGCGCGTCGGGCGTCATGACTTCAAGGTCTGCGGCTGTGAGGCTGTCTTTGATGAAGTCTTGCGTCATCGTGAATTTTGTGCCGAGCAGTGCAACCTTTTTGATGTTGTCGCGCTTGATGCAATTAGCGGTGGCGTCGGCAATGTGGAGAATCGGGATGCGGATTTCTTTCTCGATTTGCGGAACGAGCTTGTGCATTGTGTTTGTCGCGATGACAATGAAGTCGGCGCCGGCGCCTTCGAGACGCTTTGCGGCATCCGAAAGAATCTTGGCGTTTCCGTCCCAGTTGCCGCTCGACATGTTCGCTTCAAGTTCGGCGAAGTCCACGTTGTACATCATGATCTTTGCGCTGTGGAAACCACCGAGTACTTTTGCAATTTCTTTGTTCAGAATTTCGTAATAGGTGATGGTGCTTTCCCAGCTCATTCCACCAATAAGTCCGATTGTTTTCATTTTCTATTCCAATTATTTTGACTTCAAATTATTGAGTGCTTGGTCGTTGTGGCAAGTGATCATGCTGAGCGTTTGGCAGTGTTCCACTTCGCTGCATTCACCGCAGGTGGCAAACCCTTTGCCTTGGGCGCATTTGCGGATGGGGCAGAGCGATTGGCAAAACGGCGTTTTGGGGCCTTCGATGCGGCAACCGGTGCAGTTGATCATTTGTGGCGTGATTTCCACTTTGTTGAGTTCCGACCATTCCTTGGCGACTTTTGCACGCAGTGCGTCGTCGTTGTTGATGGTGGCAAGGCGGGCTTCGCATTTTTCGCAGTCGAGTCCGCAGCAAGCGATATATTGATTCATTTTATTCTCCGTACGGTTTGTCGTCCAGCGGGCGAGTGCAGCCCCATTCTTGGGCCATCCGGTTAAAGTTCTTTTTGACAATACGCTTGAAAATGAGATTGAACAGGAGTACGCCTATTTTAGGATTCTTTTCGTACCCCGTAAATTTCTTTGCTTCGGGCGTAAAGAAGTTACCGTTGAGGGAGAAAGACTTTCCCATCTCGGTATAAGCGGCGAGCATCTTGTCGGTCATCTTCCTGATATAGCTGTTGTCCCACATGCGCAGCATAAAGCTACCGCCTCTCACAAGAGTTCCGCCGAACGTGCAACCCAACTGGGCCGGGAGCGTTTGCAAGAATTTTTCGCAGAGCCGCAGTTGATGACCTTCGTCAAATCCGCCGTGGAGAATGAACGAAAGTTTTGCAGGCTGCGGGCGTTTCGTGGGGAGCGTGCTCAAGAATTCTAGCAACAAACTCGGCAAACATTCCACAAAGAGCGGCAACGCAATGATGATGTTATCGTTCGTCAAGAATGCTTCGCGGGCTTCGTCCCATTCCGTGCGGTTAGAAAGTGAATAAAGCTTGTGTGTGATTCCGGCGGCCTCAAGCCCTTCGGTAAACGCTTGGATAATCTTGTTCGTGTTGCTGTTCTTTTTGACTCGCGGACTGCCGCTTAAAATGACGATGTGTTCGGGGAGAGCCGCCGCAGTCTCCGCCGCGATACCCATTGCTGCCCCCGCCGCGGTTTCCGTCGCGGTACCCATCGCAGTTTCGGCGACGTTTCCGTTCGCGTTTGTTTGCGGCGCATCCATCGCGATTACGCCGAGCGATTTGCCCGCCATATTCCTGGCGACTCGCATGCTCCATTCTTCGAGCAGTTCCTTGTTGCCGTTGCCCTTGTAAATAACGCCGAAGTTTAGCGGATGGTAGCGCAGTTGGTGGCGTTCCCAACCGTCGCGGATTTCGATGTACATGTTTAACATTGGAACGATGCGGTCTAAGACTTGCTTGCCGCGATAATCTACAAATCCGAATTTCGTGTCTGCTACAACCCAGAGATTGTCTGCTTTGACTATTTTCTTGAGGATGATTTCGTAATCGTCCTTGATGGCACAAACGCCCGGCGTTTTTAGCCAGCACATGTTGCAACCCACGCAATGTGCGATTTTCATTTCGGCAGTATTGACGATTTCAACTTCGGAATTCTTTTTAGCCAATAATTCTTTAATCTGTTCCGAGTAATCACCTTCTAAAGTATTCAATACTAAAGTCATTTTTTCTCCGTTGTCATTCCCGCGATGGGAATCTCCTTTTTTCATATAACACCTAAGGTCTTGAAAAGTGTCACCTTTTAGTGCGTAAATTTTTTCCCAACCCAATGAGCGAATCTCAAGTTCACCATCATTGCAATTTTTCCCAATACACTCAATAGCATCAGTTTGCTGCCACTCACATCCTCACAAATTTTGCTGATTCCAAAATACGCATAAGGCAACATCAAAATAGATGTAATGAGTCCTGGAACATAACCTCTGATGAGGAACCCTTGAACAATATGAACTACAAAGTGTACCGAGAAGGCCATGAACAATGCAATCCATATTTCAGTTGCGTATGCGCCACCAATAAAAACATACGCTGTCGCCAAAAGCAAAAGAATCAATTCCTCAAGTACCGCAATTGCAAATGCTTTTGTCGAGAGGCTCGATAGGTGAACGATGATGCGCGTCGCTCTTGGAAACTTTTGGATTATACAATCTTTATGCGCCAGCATCCATTGATGCTGAACGAGAATCTCTTCGCCATCGTGAACGATGAATGCGAGAGGGAAGGAGATAATCCAGAAAAGTTCCATAATCAGGTTGAGAATTATTTCTTCATGGTTTGCTCACCGCGTCTTGTCATTTCTTCGGCGAAAGCTTGCTCTCCGTTTTCACGGATAAAGCGGATGCAGGCAGGGCGGTCGCTGCGGAAGATGAATTCGCAGATTTTGCTAATCAAGTTATTGTAGGATTTGCATTCCCTGACATTCATCGTGCATTCGGCGCAGGTGTGGATCCCTTTTTCTTTACAGCACTTGCGAATCTTGCACCACGAAGCTTTTTCGTTTTCATGGCAGCCAGGGCATTTGCCCATGCGATATTTGCGGCATGCTCCACAGTAGAGCCCGCAGGCAGCAATCAACTTGGTATCAGCGATGATTTCTTTCATGGTTAAAGTCCTTTTTTAACGAAGTTCATCAATGGCTTTCTGCAAGTTCGCGAGGAACTTCCCGGCGTGCGCTCCGTCCATTTGCGTGTGATGGAACTGGAACGAAACCGGCAACTCATGGCGGAAAAGCTTTCGTCTGAAACGCCCCCAAATCATAAACGGATTGTTGAAAATGCCAGAGTTCATACCGACAGCACCATCGATTTCGGTGTCGATGATGGCCGACGTGCCGATGACCATGCTATTTTCGGACAAGTCCCAGTCTTGACAACTTTCTGCGACGATTTTTGTGTATTTGAGGTAATCGCGGTTGAATGTCGCCAAGTCTTCGGAATACGGAATGTCGCAAGAGCTGACTTCACCTTCGTCGTTCTTGACGATGGTATTGACCGCAATCGAATCGTATTGCATGAGCTTGCCCTGGACCGGGAGCATATAAAATTCCTTAACGCTTGCCGCGGCTTTGCCGATGCAGTAATCCATAAGCATGTTAAACTTCAGGCCGCGTTTCTTGCTAACCTTTATAAGTCTAGTGACGTTCAAAGTTTTGAAAAATGTCACCATCGGGTTCGGAGCTTGCATCCAAAGTTCGAATGCCATCGCTCTAGTGGTGCTTTTCGGATCGATTTCTTTTGCCATAATGAATTTAATAGATTAAGTCCGCCCCAAGACGGGGTAGACTATGGATAAAGTTTATTCTATTGGAATCTGGATGACCGAGAGCCATTTTTCAGGGTCTTCTTGGTTCCAGGCTCCGTCGATGTAACTGGTGCGGGGTTTGCCAGCGATTTTGTACCCCTTTTCTTCGATGTAGCGGAATGCTTCGATGAACGACTCGTAGAATCGTTCGTACGGGCCGACATGCTTCATGCAGAGCGCCTTGGGCACTGCCGGAATACGCTTGAATTTGATGATATCGCTATCGGTTCCCATTTCCAGGACTTGTTCGCAATATTCGATATCGACATCTGTCGGAGTGTATTCCTTGTTGTGCTCGATGGTAAAGCAATAGCCGGGTTTGGGGCACTTGCAGTTGAGACGCTGCATTTCAGGGCCGATTTTCTCGTAGCACAGAGGGCCAAGTGCTTCGTAGTTGGGGATGATTTCTCGATGACTTGCCACGATGATTTCCGGCAAAGACTGGACACTGAATTTTTCCATGGTATTCATTTCCTTTAGAGAATTCTTCCAGTTGAGCAGTTGGTCGCGGCGGGCGATCAAAAGTTTCAGTTGCGCTTCCGTTTCCTTGATTTTCTCTTCCATCTGGTGGATGTTTGGCGTGTGCGAATTGTCTTCGTACAGTTCCTTCACTTCATCCAACGAGAATCCGAGCCTTTGCAATTCACGGATGTTTTGCAACTTCTGCATCTGATCGATACTGTAATAGCGGTACCCCGTCAAGTTGTCCACATCGTGGGGCAATAGCAGACCTTTCTGTTCGTAGTGACGCAAAGTCTTTACGGTAACTTGCATCAACTGCGAGAACTCTCCGATTTTAAGTTTTGTTTTGTAGTTTGCCATCGTACGATTTTTGTTTAGATTCGAATCTGCTTAAAATATAAGGTCTGCCCTAAGGGACGAGTCAAGGGGCTTTGTTGAAAAAATTTGTTTCCAGTTTCATAACTCGGACGGGGCGGTCGGAACCTACCGCAAGGCTTGAACATAACGTTTCTTTGCCGGTGTCGATGAACCCGCATTTTTCCATCACGCGGCCCGATGACGGATTATCGAGAAAGTAATCGCCCCAAAGAGCGGTGAAGCCTTTCTCGTGGATGCAGTAATCGACCACCAACTTCATCGCTTCGGTACAAATTCCCATTCCCCAATACGGACGGGCAATCCAGTAGCCCACTTCGCATTCGGTTTCCGCAATTTTCAAGTTCGAAGCTGTCGAAGGCAAATAGCCAACGCAACCGATGGGTTCATTAGTCTCTTTCCAGATGACGGCCCACATCCCTTCGCCGCTGAAAACCATGCGGATGATTTGCAAACTTTCAGCGATGCTTTTGTGCGGAGGCCAACCTGCACGCGGCCCCACTTCAGGGTCACTCGCGTATTTGAACAGCGCCTCGGCATCGCTTTCGTTCCAACGACGCAGTAATATTCTATTCGTTTCCATCATTTCTTATAAGTCTCGAAAAAATGTTGCAAGTGCTTTCGGATGATTTTTAAGGATTCCTTTTTGCTATTGGGCTGCCTATCGACTTTCGAAAGCAATATTACGACGGGTGCCGTAATTTCTAGCGCGAGCAATGCAGAGTCGCCTTTGGCGAGAATGCCCTTTTGCATCATACCTTCGATAATCGCTTGGTACATTTTTTGAATGCCTTCGATTTGATGGCGCGTCGTGATTTCGGCGAGGCGTTCGTTGCGGAACTGCTCCTGCACTAAAAAGATGCGCATTTTTCGAATTAAGGGGTCGCTCATGGTAAAGCGGATTTTTTCGACCGTCTCATGAATGAACTCCTCAATGGTTTCAGGAATCTTGCCGATATTCTTGTCCGAACCGAAATTTTCTTCGTAACGGGCTTCTGCTATGTCAATCAGCGAATTCAAGATGTCTTCTTTGCCCTTGAAGTGCTTGTAAAGCGATGGAGCCTTGATGCCGACATTCTGCGCAATTTGCTCGACACTCGTTCCGTTGTACCCGTTCTCGGCAAAAAGTGTCAAGGCTTTTTCGAGGATTTTTTCTTTTGTAGACATGATTCTAAAATTTAGCTAATGATCATTAGCCTGTCAATTTTAACATTTGGAGAATCAATCTTATTCACATAATTCAATTTTTTTATATAATAGGTTATATGAGCAATAAGTTAGTATATGCGTTTGGATTAGCCTTGGCTGCAGTTCAGTCTTTCGGTGCGGTCTATTACGTAGCTCCCGACGGGAGCGATGCTGATGCGGGCTCCATTGCAAAGCCTTTTGCCTCGCTTAATAAGGCGAATTCCGTTGTGAAAGCGGGCGATACTGTGTGGGTTCGCGGTGGCATATACGACTTGAACGATACGGTTTTTTATGCTCGGTATAAAATGACTGCGGGCATTCTCTTGACTGCAAGCGGTGAAAGCGATGGCAAGCGCATCCATTATCTTGCCTATCCGGGCGAGCGCCCGATTTTTGACGGAACGAACTTGCCTGTTGCAGAAGGTGTAGAACATGGTGATGGCACGCCCGAAGGCGCAATGTACACTTCGCCTATTGTGATTTCGGCAAAGTACCTGCATTTGAAAGGTTTTGAAGTCCGCAATACGCCCATGAAGCATAATTCGAATTCGGGCGTATTCCTTCACGCAAGCAAACATATCTTTTTGGAACAGATGGAAAGCCACCACAATGCAGGCCCGGGATTCTTTGCGCATGACGGAGTTGCAGATGGCGGCGGTCATATCTTCTTGAATTGCGATGCGCATGACAACTACGATCCCGATGGTTGGCAAGGCGATGGTGAAAATGCCGACGGTTTCGGTGCCCATTACCAGCAATCGGGCGAGGGCGATACGACCAAGTTTATCGGGTGTCGCGCCTGGTGGAACAGCGATGACGGTTTCGATTTTATCAATCAGGAATTTCCGGTGGTCCTAGAAAATTGCTATGCTATGGGAAACGGCTACAGCGATTACGGTCGGGGTAATCCAGCGCGCGGGAATGGTTACGGTATCAAGATGGGCCAGAGTACATATGGAACCGGACATCACATCATCAAGCAGTGCTTTGCCTGGAAAAATAAAATGTCCGGTTTTTATGCGAACTACACAAATGCCGGTAGCCAGTGGCTCAACAACACATCCTATAAGAATGGCGACAGAGAGTTCAGCATGGCATCGACACTCTATGCTGAAGATGGCAAAACAAGATTGGCCGAAGTGGCTCCGCTAACAGGTGACAACGCACACGTGTTAAAAAATAATATTGCCTTTCCGAATAAACTATCGCAAATCGGGGAGTGCTGGGAAAAAATTTCGAGCCAGAACATCGACCATTACGTAGATTGCCCGGCGGGTGAAAACAATACGTGGAATTTAAAACTGGATTTGACGGAAGAAGATTTTGAGAGTCTCGATGACCCGAGCATGACTGTTACGGGAAAAGACCTCTCGCAGATTGCGGGAATGTTGGGCCCGCGCAAGGCTGACGGTAGCCTGCCCGATGTAGACTTCTTGAAACTCAAGAAGGATAGTCGCGCGATTGACAAGGGTGAAAATATTGGATTTCCGTTTGCGGGTGATGCTCCTGATTTGGGTGCTTTTGAATACGGACTTTCGAGTAGTTCTGTTTCTGCGCCAATTGTAAAGCGCTCGGGCGTTTCGGCAAAAGCGTTAGGCTCGGCTATTGTTTTTGATTTGCAAGGTCGCTACTTGGGGACTTTGCCGGCGGATTTATGGCGTGAAAAATCCATAGTCGATGTATTGCGGACAAGCTTTAGGGCTCCGGGTGTGTACTTGGTGCGGTATGGCCGTATTCTGAAAAGGGTAAACGTGAAATAGTCCCTTTTATGATGCTATTAAGGCCTTATTTTTGCCAAGAATTGTAAAAACTAGCCTTGCTCCATAACCCCCATTCATAAATTTTACCTATATTTCCCACGTATAACTAACGCTAGGAGTCCTTCGGTTTTGCCGCAGGTCTTTCTAGTTTTAAAACTATTAACTAGTAACGAACTAGGAACTAAAAGATGTCTGAATATTCTGAAAAGATGGACAAGGCCATCGAGGCCACTGAACGTGAATTTTCCAAGATCCGTGCTGGCCAGGCTAGCCCGGCTATCCTCAACGGCGTGCGTATTGACTACTACGGCACCCCGACCCCGATTTCTCAGGTGGCCAAGATTTCTGTGCCGGAACCGCGTATGCTCCTCGTGACTCCGTGGGAAAAGCAGCTCGTCGATGCTATCGACAAGGCTATCCTTGCTGCAAACATCGGTCTTACCCCGATGAAGGACGGCAACTGCATTCGCGTGACGCTCCCGATCCTCACGACTGAACGCCGTAAGGAACTCGCAAAGCTTGCTCGCAAGCATGCCGAAGACGGTCGCGTTGCTATCCGCAACATCCGCCGCGATGCTAACGATGCCATCAAGAAGAACAAGGACATGCCGGAAGACGAAGTCAAGAAACAGCAGGACGAAATCCAGAAGGCTACCGACAAGGCTATCGCCGAAATCGACCGTTTGCTCGCCGAAAAGGAAGCAGACATCCTCAAGGTGTAGTCCGGGGCTTGCGTGGCAAATCAGCTTAGACATGTTGCTATCATCATGGACGGCAACGGGCGTTGGGCTCGTAGCCGTGGCTTGGAACGTTTCCTCGGTCACCGTAAAGGGACCGAGTCCACTATCGATGCTGTCGAGGTGGGCGTAAACCTCAAGCTTGAACATATGACCTTGTATGTTTTCAGTTCTGAAAACTGGGGCAGACCTTCCAAGGAAGTGGATTACTTGATGAACCTCCTCATCGAGATGGTGGTCAAGGAAATCCCCGACCTTATGGCAAAGAACGTGAAACTTACGGTAATCGGTAACATGAACCGCATTCCGGAAAAGCCGCGTGCAAGCCTCCAGTCCGCAATTGATATTACTGCGAACAATACGGGCATGCAGTTGAACCTCGCCATTTCTTACGGTGGCAGGCAAGAAATTGTAGAAGCGACGAAGTCTATCGCCGCACAGGTTGCCGCAGGTTCGCTCAAGGTCGAAGATATCGACGAAACTTTATTTGCAAAGAATCTTTATTTGAAGGGTGCTCCCGATCCGGATCTCGTGATTCGCACCGGTGGAGAATTTCGCCTTTCGAATTACTTGCTTTGGCAGGCCGCATACAGCGAGTTCTATGTGACGGACACGCTCTGGCCCGATTTTACCAAGGAAGAATTCATGAAGGCTGTCGAATTTTTCAACACCCGTGAAAGACGTTTTGGGAAGGTGTTGCATGAGTAATCTTGCGCAGCGATTAATCACCGCATTTATCGCGATTCCAATTGTTTTTGTTTGTTTGTGGTTCAACGATTTTAGTCGCATCGGCCTCATGTGCTTCTTGAGTGCAGTGGGCTCCTGGGAATGGGCTCGCATGGCTTCCAAGATGTATGCAGGTCCGGACATGCGCTATCTCTCGTTTGCGTCGTCCTTGGCATTGACACTTGCATGGGCGCTTTCGAAGGGCGGTTACTTTGGCCTCCCTGCAGTGCCTTACGTCGTTGGCATGACTTTCCTTGCCGTCTTTGCGATTTACATCGGCGTCGCGTATGCGAAAGTTGAAATCGACCATTTGTTCCCGTGGCTTGTGATGCAGATCGGTGCTCCGCTTTACGTGGGCCTTTGGGGCGGCATGAACGTGCTCATGATGGGCAATGGCCAGGGCTTTGAACATTGCT
>CAMUYW010000047.1 GCA_947165045.1 uncultured Fibrobacter sp.
GTGGCCGTGGCATCCTCGAAAACATCATCCCGTCTTCTACGGGTGCTGCTAAGGCTGTGGGTAAGGTTCTCCCGGAACTCAACGGCAAGCTCACTGGTATGTCTCTCCGCGTGCCGACTTCCGACGTTTCCTTCGTTGACCTCACTGCTGAACTCAAGAACGCTCCGGCTGCTGACAAGGACGCAGCATACGCAGCAATCTGCGCTGCTATGAAGGAAGCTTCTGAAGGCGAACTCAAGGGCATCCTCGGTTACACCGAAGACGCAGTTGTTTCTACCGACTTCCGCAACAACTCCTGCACTTCTATCTTCGACGCCAAGGCTGGTATCCAGCTTGACCCGACCTTCGTTAAGGTCTGCTCTTGGTACGATAACGAATGGGGCTACAGCAACAAGGTTTGCGAAATGGCTCGCGTTATCACCAACTACAAGGGCTAATTTAGGCTCGATTAGTGTTAGTGGTGTGGGCGCAACCGCCTAAGGCTATTCCTAAGAATAACAGATTCCCACACCTCCGCTAAAAAGTTTAAGCCCCGCTCAATCGAGCGGGGTGATTTTTTTCTTTTCGTCATGCTCGTCCAACTACTTCTCAGTGACTTCTTTTAGAAAATCCGCCTTCAGTTTCGAAAGCAATGTTGCTGCTTTACGTTTTTCTTTGCGCACATTGCGATTGCGCATTAATGTTGGGATGACGGATGGATGGTGGAGTGCGAACGGTAACGACGCTTCAACTCCGAATGCTTTAGATAAAATAATCGCAGTGGCTTTGAGGTCCGGCGCACTTTTCATATCCAACTTTGGCGCGCTTTTATTGGTGGCGATCTCCGTATAGTTGTTGGTGGTTTGCGCTACGAGGTATGGTACGGAGAACATCTTCCCGCCAGCATGCATCATGCGGAGCGTAAAGTCGGCAAGCCGCGCATTTACGGGGAGCGTTGTGTCAAAGCCTCCGGTGCGCTGGATGATTCGCCGAGAATAAATCCCGAGGTAAGGGTGCGGTGCGGCAACGTAACGCATGGGTGAGTTCTCGTCAATTTCGACAAAGCCTGAACCTTTGCTTGCTTTCCTTAAAATGTATCCACTTAGAAACTTTGCTTTATTCAAATTGGCGCAGCTCGAATTTGCATCAGCATGGCTTCCCAAACGGATCCTCGGCGCAAAAGCATCAACCATCGGAAAACCGTCTGAGACTTCTGCAACGTTGTTCAAAAACGAGCGGTCGATCTTAATGCTCGGGTGTGCGAAAACAACCCATTCCCCTTCAATTTCGGTTAGGTGCTTGTTCCAATCATTTGCGAAAAACCACCCCAAATCTGGATCGATGAATGGCGGTTGGGGAATCTTGCCTTGCGCTTCGTCAAAGTTTTCGTCAAAAACAAAAACGTCGAACTGCCGCATTTTCTTGCCTTAATGTCTTTAGAATTCTACGCGGAGGCCGAGCCTGTGCTCGTAGCCTAAGCTTTCGGCAAGCCACGAGAATGCGTAGTCGAAGGCGAACAGGTTAGAGGTGTAACCCAGGCCGAAACTCAGCATGCGTGCTTCGTTTGTTTCATCCGGTCTGTCAGACGAATTTGCCAATTCCCTGATGTCGCGGGCGAGGTCTAGCCATGTGCGCGTGAAGCCAGCGCGGATGCGGAAAAATTCACCGAGAGCGTATTCCGCACCGAGGTTCAAATCCGGTTCTGCATAGCGCGGAAAATCTGATTCAGCAAAGAGCGTCAAACGCGGAACGCTGCGGGGCCTGAGAAATCCACCAATTGCAAAAGTCTGCGACAGCGGGTAGGAGTCGTCTGCATCATCCTTTACGTAACCGCGGAACATGGCGCCAAAATCTCTTGCAACAAACGAAAAACCGTAGTTCTTGCTGTCAGAAATCCAGGTCAAGCCCCAGTCAAATGCGGCCGCCATAGCGGTTTGGTCAGTGGCGTCGCCCGTCAACTTGTCCGAGGCGAACTTGATGGTTGCGCCCACGCGGATGTGTTTCATTGGGTAAGCGACCGATGCTGTTGCAAGCTGGCTGAACGGTTTGTATTCGCTGCCGTTTTCTTCGCCGAATTCGTTGTAACCTTTGATGGAGCCGTACGAAAGCCAGTTGTACGAGACCTGCAGGATAAACTTGTTGTATTGCGTCGTGAAAGAAAGCGTCCCTTGGTTGCTTGCAAATTCACCGGTTTGCCAGTGGGCTTCGGCAACTCGCTTTTTCCCGTCGGCGATGATGATTGCTGCCGGGTTGAGTTGGACTATGGTCGGGTCCGTAGAGGGGAGTGCCGACGCAGACCGTTCAAGAGCCGCATTGCGCGGGCTGTCAAAAGTCGAGAGAAACGAAAAAACTTCTTGCCCTGCATCGTGCTTAGAAAAGTAACCAAAATCTGATGCCGGGCATGCGATAGCGAGCGCTGCAATAGCTGAAAGTTTTTTCAATAAATCCATGGTGTAAATTTATAAAAAGTCGGAGAGAAATTTTGCAATAAATGCTCCATAAGCATGATTTTTTTTATTTATTATGGCTTCTAACGCCTTTACAATACAAAAATGTTTTTATATATTTGCTCCTGCTCGGGCTACTAGCTCAGTTGGTAGAGCAACGCCCTTTTAAGGCGTGGGTCGAAGGTTCGAGCCCTTCGTAGCTCAGTAATCGGTTCCGTTTAACGGAGCCGATTTTTTTTATATTGAATAAAAAGTTTTTGAAACGTGGTTCGCTATGGTAAAAGATCCTTTTCTCGATTTGAAACGAATGAACGCTCCTCGTAGGGCCGATGATGTTTCTTTCTTGAAATTGTTTCTTGGCTCGGGGTCGGTGACGTTCCTGAATGCCGTGCGTGTTTTTGTTGTAAATAAGCTACTCGCTGTTTTTCTCCCGCCGACCGCATTTGCGTGCGTGGGGCAATTTATGAATTTTATGATGATGGGGCAGGCGACCTCTTCGCTTGCGCTCCAGAACGGCTGGGTGAGCCTTTCCGCGCAGAACAAAAATAACTTGGATCGATTGCGGGGTGTTTGGCGCGGCGGATTTCGTTTGACCACTTTTGCAAGCATCTTGACGTTTGTTGTTGCTCTAGTCCTTTGCTTTACCGTTCCGCTTGAATCTTTTTTCCCGGGAATCCATCCGCGTCTAGTGCAGGCGGCGGTCATTTTTGCCTTGCCAGGAGTTTTTGCGACAAACATGATTACCATAACATCGTCTGTGATGAACGGTCTAGGGCATTATCGCCGTTGGGCTCTCATCAATATGACGACCTCGCTATGGCAAATGCTTTGGGTGGCGTTTTTTCTTTATACGGGACAGTTGAGTGTCCTTTCCATAGTGGCAACGCAGTCTATTGTGGCTGGAATTTTTGCTATACGAATCGCCGCTCGTGCTGGTTTTAGCTTTAGTGAAATTCGTAAAACAGCTTTGGACATTCGCTCGCCTTGGATTTCGTATGCGTTGATGGGAATTGTTCCGATGCTTCTGTCGCCGATAGTGCTCACATTTATGCGAGTGACGATTGGTGAAAATTTGGGTTGGAACGCAGCCGGCATCTGGCAGGGCATTTGGAAAATTTCGGACTTTTTGACGGCATTTTTCTCTGCGATTCTCGGTGTCATCATCTTGCCGAAAGTATCTGAAAAGCTGACCAAGACGGCGTTTTGGGGCTTGTTCCGTTCGATTTTATTCAAGACCATGTTGCTTGCTCTTGTGGCCGTTGTGGTGCTTTATTTTGGCCGTTCTTTGCTTGTGACTGTTATGCTTTCTTCTGCTTATGCGGGGGCAGCCGATTACATTCCATTACAATTGTTAGGTGACTTTTTCCGCGTGGGCAATTGGGCGCTTGGGCTAGTGTTGGTCGCTCGCCGCGAGACAAAAGTGTTTTTGGCGCTTGAAGTTTGTTCGTCATTAGTTCTTTCGATTGCCACGTATGCCTTTGTAAAACTCTATGAATTTAATGGTCCGATGATGGCGTATGCACTTGAAAACTTCCTTTTGCTTGTGGCTTCGCTAATTGTCGTCAGTCGTCTTAAATGGTCTGAAAAATGATGCCTAAAGTCTCTGTATTGCTTGCAAGCTATAACCATGAACGGTATGTAGAAGAGTCCGTGCGTTCTGTGATGTCGCAGACGGATGTTGATTTTGAACTGATCGTGGTTGATGACGGAAGCTCGGACCATTCTCCAGAAATCCTGAAGCGACTTTCTGGTGAGCTTGGGTTCACTTATGTCCATCGCCCGAACAAGGGGCTGATGGCGACTCTTGAGGAACTCCTTTCGATGGCGAAAGGGCGTTACGTCTGTACGTTTGCGTCAGACGACATTATGCCTCCAGAGCGTTTAAAAAAACAGAGCGATTTTCTTGACGCGCACCCAGATGCTGTAGCTTGTTTTGGACAAATTATTCCGTTGCTTGACGGTAAACTGGGACAAATGGATGAGCGTTATCTCCGCAGCGTGCCTCAGATCTCGTTCGAAGAATCGTTCCTTGGCCAAAAGGCACTGCATGGCTGTGCTGAAATGTATGTGCGCGAGAAAATTCTGGCCATTGGCGGTTATGACCGGCGCTATTATTTCGAGGATTACCCGCTATATTTGAAAATCCTTTATAACTATGGCCCACAGCCTGTATCAAAGGACTTTGTTTGCTGCTACTATCGTGAACACGGCGATAACATGCATGTGAATCACGAACGCATCTATAGCGAAATTTTAAGGGTCTTGTCCGAGAACTATAGTTTGCACCCGCTGTATAAAAAGGCGGTTCGCGCTTGGAAGGCTAACTGGTTTTCGGCCGAAGCGGCGCAGAGTAAACTTGCCGCAATTCGCCTGATTCCAAGGGTTATTTCTTGCTCTCCTCGCTTTTGGCTCCGTTTGCCGAAATTGCTTATTCCTAAGAAATTGCTGAAGTTCTAATAATCGTGTGTGCTATTTCACAAACGGACGTTCTTTTTCGGTTGGCCTCTGTAAGAAATCTGTAAGAAAGACTATATTTAGTATCAAAATGGGAGAAATTTTTATGAAGAAAATTTCGGCTTTTTATGCGTTTTTAGCTTTTGTACTCGTGGGTGCCTCGATGGCTGTTGTTCCGGCCCATGCGGGGGGTACGTTTTGCATTTATGGGAAAAAAAGTGGTGGTGGAATTAATCCAAGCAGTTTGAAACTTAAACAAATTGAATCGACAGCTTCTACAACAGAATGTACTGTTGCTCATTACGACTCTTGGGCGCTCGCTTATAATTATCTCAATCAATGGGTTAATACTTTAAATAATCAAGTGGATGGTTCCTTTATTGAAATAACTTCGGACATTGTTTTTGCAGGCAAAAGTACTGGTGGTGTGACAACGTCTTGTAACACAGGCAACGACGCTTTTGATGGCAAAATACTTGACTTAAAGGATAAAATTGCTCTTGTCGGCTCTTCGGCAACCTCTAATTATAAAATTTCAGGGCTTTGCTATATAACCGATGCTGTTGCAGATGTTGGTTTTGTGAAGGGTGCAAAAAAGATCGAAAACCTTGATTTTGAAAATGTGTATTTCAAATCGACGATGTCAAATTCCAATGTTGGTATCGTCGCCAACAATAGTCAGAGTGAGAAACACGTCTATCAAAACATTCATGTAAAAAACTCTAGTTTCTATGGATACTATGCTGGAGCAGTATTGGGTAATGGAGCTGCTTACATCAGTAACATTTCTTTGACAAGTGATACGATTACTAGCGGAAATTATGGCGGCGGTGTTGTTGGTTATTTAGTGACGAATTTACTGGAAAATGATGATGGCTCTACTAATGATGTTTATAGCGGGTTTAATGTCGATGATTTAAGAATGCGTACTATAACCGGAAAAACTGGAGGCGAAGTTTATGTGGGCGGTATTGCAGGCTTTGTGTCGCAGAAAGAAAAGGTGAAATGGACTAAATCTAGTTTGGATGGCTTGGATATTCAGAATGCTTCATATGCAGGTGGTCTATTGGGCATGGTTGATTATCAAGATGTTGCGTCGGTTGCTGGAGAAACTGAATATTCCGAAATAGATGTTAGCAGCAAATCAAATGCAATTATTAAAGCAACAAAACATGTGGGAGGACTTGTTGGGTATATAAATGAAAATAGCAACCTTGTCTCTCTTTTGTTTGCAAAAAATAGTGTTCGAGCCTCAGTGCAAGGAGGAGGATCTAGTGCGGATTCCTATGTTGGTGGTTTGGTTGGTTTTATAAACTACACAAAGTCTGAAAAAATGGGCTTGAACATCTTCTATAACAAAATCACTAATGCTGTTTATAATGGTGCATCGGGCAAAGTGGGTTATCTCATTGGAAGCATGGAATGTACAAATGTTGATTTTGAAAGTGTGCAGTACAATTTCTATTACGGAAACTTTGCTAGTCTCGCAACGAATGAAGCACAAATAGGGATAGGCTCGTTTGATGTCAGTGGAGATTGGCTAAACGGAACGATTCAAGGTACACATGTTAATGTCAGTCATAATTTCCGCAATGCAGTAAGCGATTTGGCTGCGGATGGAACACTGGTAAACGGAACTAAACCGGTGAAAAAATCCGCCACAGTAAGTTTTTACAATGGTGTTATTACTGCCGCTGAAATGAAAACGGATGATTTTGTTACTGTTTTAAATAGTGGAAACCCGACAAAACCATTTGTCTTAAATGGTACTGGTGATGCGTATGGCATGCCGACCTTAAATCCAAATAGTTCAACTCCTGCTCCAATTGTTCTTTACAATGTCACATTTGATTTTAGCACTTTAGATAATGATACTTATGTTGTCTTTGGCAATGCTTGGACAACGAATAATTGGGAAAATACCATGGAAATGAAGGCTAGTAAGAACTCTTCATCTATTGATGATGATAGCTATTTCCCGAAAGCTTATATTTATGAATCCTCAACATTCCGTAGACTCCTGTGGAAATATGATGCTACGAGTACAGATTCTTATGATTATTTGGATGCATCGAAGCTCGGTGGTACTGATGTTACAATGTATGCGGCGTATAATCAGACGATAAGCACTGTCTCGAAGCGTGCAATAAAAGTTGTTGCCGTAGATGAAAATGGCAATGAACTGTATGGTGACGACGATTATCATGGAAGTGTCGTTTTATCGCAGACTGTTGGCGGTAAGGATTTTAAACAGACATCGGAGATTTATAAAAGTGCTGAGGGTGATTATTACCATCGCATGTTTGTTCCGAGCGTGAACGATACCCTGACCTTTGAGCTCACCCTTGTGCCTGATCAAGGCTATGCGATGACTTACGTTTCATTTTCAAGTGATTGGGCTTATCCGTTTGGTCAAAATTGGGGCTATTCAAGTGGTACGTTTAAATTCCAGCCAGTCAAGATGACAACTCCAGTTGTAAAAGTAATGTTTGAGAAAACCTCCATAGATCCGGTCTATGTCGCTTATGATTTGTCTTTGAAAAAAACAGCGGAAGATTCTGCGAACACGTATTTGCCTGTAGACGCAAAAACATCTCAGATGGTCGAACTTGCTTCGGCTACGGATGAAAAAGTTCTTTGGATGCCTTATCGTACGGATAAATGCTTTGCTGGATGGTCGCTAAAGCCTGAAGCTACAAGGGCAGCAACCGATCCTGTATATAAAAAAATCAACAAGGCAAACGTAAGTAATTTTAGTGTCGATGAAACAAAACCTACAACGTTGTTTGCCATGTGGTCGACAAACTGCTCTTCGAATCCTGCAGAGAGAATCAGTGTGCAATATGACGTATCTAATTCCATTTTTGTGTTGTACCAGAAGTTTGGCGATGCTTATTTACGTCATAAAGTCGAAAACTTTGGTATTTCACTTGCTGCGGGAAGCTATGACTTTTATATCGATACGGAACGCAGTGTGCCTGATTTGGGTTATGAATTTACTTCAGATTATTCGCTTGCGTATCAGACTCCTCCGCAGATAACTTTCCAAAATGTATTGCCTAAAAGCGATGCTTGGCGTGTGGAATGGATTAGTGGTGGTAATCGAGATTACATATTCTCGATAGACGTTTCAAAAGCTACTTACGAACTTGTATTTAATGAAAATGCTGGTAGCGATAAGGCCTTCTTTGGCGAATCCTGGAAGGATATTTTGAAGAATGACAATTTTGCAGCAGATGCTGATGGCAATTGGACTGTCAAACTGTCTTATACAGTTAGCAAAAAGGATGACGCGTTCCCGATGGCCATTTACCGTGACGGCAAATGCTTGCAAGGTTACACCTTTGCTAAGGACGATAAATCGAATGGTGTGTATACATCATTTACTGAAGAATTCATGCAAAAATACGCGGCTCTTAATGTAACCGCTCCGACAACGATGTATGCTTACTGGGAAACTTGCACTCAAGATGGATTCACTATTCATTCTGCTGATAGCGACAAGGGTACACTGACACTTACGAAAAAATTTGCTCTGGGAGGTTCTAATGAAACTCCAGAGCGCATATATGAAGTGGGTGCAAATGGCTTGAAAATCCCGGCAGCAAATAGCGATATCTCGTTTACCGGAATTTCATTTAAAATAAATGACAATGCCGGTTATGTCATGGATCCTGATAAATCTTATACATACAGAAAACATGGCAGCACGGATGAATGGATAACTCTGACGGGAGCTTTGTTGAATACTGATTTGGATATCAAGGCTCCGATTATTATGGATTTGTTGAATTCGACCTATGCGCTTGATGTGAATGCAGATGACGTTTTCTTTGGTGATGGTTTTGAAAAGTCCCTGTGGACTGCAGTTGCCTATGGCGATAAACTTCCGACAAATATTTACCGCACCAATGCAACTCTTGCTGGCTGGAGCTTTGATAAGGATGCGACCGCCGATAAGGCGATGACTGTATTTGATAAAAATTTTGTCGAAACCTTTGAATCTTACGATAATGCAAATCAGTTTGGTGTGAACTTTGACCCGACAAAGAACGTTTATCCAGTCTTGTTTGCTGTGTGGAAAACGGGTGTTGTCTCGACTCATTCTGTAAAGTCGGATGATGCGAATAAGGGTAAACTCACTCTTGAACAGACCCTTGATAGTAAGAAATATACACATGATGTGGTCAAGGAATTGCTAGTCCCTGCTGTAGATGGCGGGCTCAACTTCACGGTACATTATGAAGATGGTTCTGGATGGAAACTTGAAAATGGTGAATCTATCGTGTGGAAAAATACTAGTGATTTGAAAACTGCTATCGAAAATGGAACTGTTAAAAATGTTGATGGTGATTATGTCGTTTTTGCTCTTGAAAAGTTAATGGAATTTAATTTAGTGTTTGATGCTTCTTCGGAGGATCAGCTTTTCCACGGCGAAGATTGGACAAAAGAACTTGATAATGTAAAGGTTTCTGATCAAACAATTACGACTTTCCCGACGATGGCTTATACGACCGATCGTTGCATTGCTGGTTGGAGTGTTACCCCCAATGGTACGGTTTACACCGAAATGAACGACGCTCTTGCTGAAGAAATTTATGCCGCTTATTCAAAGCTGGATAATACAACAAAAATTAATTTGTATGCACACTGGACGGATGATGTAGAAGGTTGTGCAGGAAAATTAGCTAGTGTTACGGTCGAAGCAAAGAATGGCTATATCCAGGTTGTTGAAACTTCAGGTAGCGATAAGAATGTCCACACGATTGATGAAAATGGGCAAGTGATGTTGCCTAGCGAAATCGATAGCGACAAGTGGACTGTTCATGCCGTTCCTGATTCAAGCTATGTGCTGGATTCTTTGGTGGTAACGAAAAATGGAAAGGTCGTAGCAGTGCTCCATGAAGGCGATAAATTGCCGAAAGATTTGGACGAAGTTGTTTTGACTGCTTATTTTGGCAAAGAAAACAAGACTCCTATCAAAATTGTTGATAACAATCTGAAAATGAGTGGTAATACGCTGCAATTCGATTTCTCGTCGAGTAAATTCGAAGTGACTCGTGGCGTGACTGTAGACTTGAAGGTTATCGATGTAGATGCGGATACCGTTGTCTATAAGTTGTCCGCTGATTCTGTTGTTTCGGCGTATGCTAATTCAGTTAAAATCCGTGTCGTAAATCCGGGCGATTACAAGGCTGTCCTTTCTTTCTCGGATGGTGTAGAAACTTCTGACACTGTAGTATTCTTTACGGTTGCATCTCCGTTTGTTTCATTTGAACCTGAAACATGGCAGATGCTTTCTGTTGCTGCTGTGGATACTGCTAAACTCTCATGGGACGAATCGAAGTTCTATTGGTGGGATGAAGGTGGTGTTGGTGAATTCTGGCAGTATAAGCAAATCCGTCGTGGTGACACAATAGAGGCTTCTCGTGGTGTTTGGTATTCTTCTCGGAATGATAAGCCCCTCGTTTTGCGTAAGAACTATAAAGATGAAGGCAAAGATATTGAATGGAATCTTGAATGTGTAAGAACGGGCTGGAACCTTGTGGCAAATCCGCATGGCTGGTACGTGGATTTGTATAGCAAGAACGAATCGGCTCGCAAGAATGCTAACGAGCAATCGGATATTTACTTTGTTCGCTATGATGCGAAAACACATGGTTATGTATCTGTAGATACCATTAGGCCTTATGAAGCTGTTTGGGCTCATGTGTCCAAGCCGATGAAATGGGTTGTTTCTGCTGAACCTGTGTTTGTGTATGAAGCTTATGACCAAATTGTTGGTGATAAGGCTATGGCGAAATTGGCTAAGGCATCTTCTAATAATAATTGGACGATGCAACTTGTGCTTACGGATGATAATGGCAGGCGCGATTCTTGGAATTTGCTGGGTGCAAGTGACCAACCGTTTGTTGTTGTTGAACCGCCAGCAGGCATGGGTGACCGCGTAAATCTTTCGATTGTCGATGGAAAACGCTCTCTTGCAAAATCCTTGAAGGCTCCGAGTGAAGACATGGAATGGACTGTTGCTTTGTCGGCTTCTAACGAACGTAAGGGCTATTTGACATTTGACGGTATTGAAGATGTTATTTCGCTGGGTTACCACGTGTATGTTACTGTGGACGGCGAAACGACAGAATTACAGAACGCTAAGCCTTTGCCGGTATTGCTCAAGTCGAACTCGAAGACGGCTACAGTTCGCGTTGCTAAGAACGGTTCTGTTGTCGCAGCGAAGAGAGAACTTGTTAAGGGCCTGCGCTCTGCAAAACTTGGCAACAAGTTGCAAGTCTCGTTTGATGCCCACGAAAGTCTTGTTGGCAGTAAAGCCCGCGTGGAACTTTTGGATGTGAAGGGCAAGGTTGTTGCTACATCTTCTGCTAGGGCTGTTTTAGGAACGAACGAAATTTCGATGAATCTGCCTAAGATGGGGGTCTACATTCTTCGTGTTCGTGTGGGCACGCAAAAGCTTTCTAGCCGCATTCTTGTGAAGTAATAAACGTCACTACCTTTTTGAAAAATAAAATCCAGTTTAGTGCAAAACTGAACTGGATTTTTTTTGCTATTCTGAGACCGAATGGTCGAAGAATTCTGTAATTGTATGTCGCTTTAGTCTTCTATACTTTCGTACGGGACGTTTCCGAGGCTTGCTGCGTATTTTGGGAAGTTCGAAGGGTACGTCTTGTATTTGCGATTGCGGTAGAGTTTTGCCGATTTCGCTTTTGAAATCAAGAAAAATTCCGTAAAGGCTTTCAAGTAGTCCACGGCTTTCTTTGAACTGTTGAAGTCGATGTGGATGCTTTTTCCTTGGACTATCACAACGTTCGGAAAATTTGCTGCTTCGGCAAGGAATGACGGACTGTCCGCTGTCACAAGAATTTTCGCGGACGCATTGTTGCCCAGCATCGTCATCCCTGACTTGTTGTTGTCTTGATTCGTCATTCCGGCCCCCGAGCCGGAATCTTTCAGCATTCTTAGCGCTGCCTTCATCAAATTGCGCTTGCCTTTCTCCGGCAATTCCTTGAACGTAAATTCCTTAAAATCCCCGAGCTTGTTCTGAAAGCGGAACGAAATGGCCGTGTAGTTTTCACCCAGCAATTTGCTGTAATGCTCAATTTCTTGCGCAAGTAGCGCCGATGGCTTAAACAATTCGTTAAAATATTCCGCAAATTTGCCATCAAGTGTATCTACGCACGAATACAGATGGAATTGCTCATGTGTTTTGTCGAGCTGCCGTTCCAATGCGGAATCGTTATTGAAGTCTTCGCGGTAAAGCAAAACTGGCTTTGCAACGGAACAATTTTTGCTGATTTGCTTTTCATCAATACGCCAATCAACTTTGTTCGGCTCTAAAATGTCTTGCAATAAAAATGGCGAAGTATGAAAAATTTTGAAGTCGAGGTTGTGCTCTGTTGAGAATTTGTACGCACTGGCCATTCCGCGGAGTCGGTCGGTGAGCCCGCCATGCATCCATTTGCCATCGACCATAAAAATTAATGTCTGGCGATAGGCGCGGTTACTGTTACGATTCTCGGCGCGGTTCCCATCGCAATTTTCGCGGTCTCCCGTGTACCCATCTTCCAAATGCCTTAACTTTATCCCGCGCTTGATCAAATGATCGTGAACGCGTTCTTCTCCAAGAACGCGTCGCGCAATGCGGATAACGGCTTCTTTGGGTGTCAATGGAATCACTTAATGCCTTTCTTCAACAACTTTAAAAAAAGTGAACGGGGGAGGTACGAAAGCATAATCGCGATGCGATTCCTCAAGCGAATTTTTAAATCAAAGAATGTGCTGAAACGATATTTGCGGATGTGCGCGAGTGCTCTATTGCGAAATTCTGCGGTCTCTTCGCTTTCGCTAGAACGCATCAAAACGCTGAACCCGGCGCTTACGAGCATGCTGCGGACCGCTTTGTAAAGTGGCTTCGACACAGGTTTCATCTTTTCAAAAATATTTTCCGCAATGTCTAGAATCTGCACAATTTTTTGACGTTCGATTTGCGTGGCTAGTTCGCTGCCAGAACGCTTGCGGTAAAAATAAAGCTTCGATTTTGTTGTTGCTACTTTGTTCGCTTCAAGCAGAATCCCTGGAATTACCGCGAGGTCTTCGTAAATCGTTCCTGCCGGAAATTGCTTGCCGTTCCATAGATTTGCTTTGTACAGCTTATTCCATGCGGAATAATCTGGCAATGAATCCTGATAAAGCGAAATTCTTGCGGCTTCTTCGGCGGTAAGCATTTTTGAAATAGCCGTGTTAGGCGTGCTCCCGTCTATTTTGTACGCTGCATCAATATTTTGCACAGAACAACAAACTACATCGACCTGGTGTAATTGCGCTATGAAAAATAAGGTCTCCAGATAGTTCGGTGCAACGCAATCATCGCTATCGACAAACGTCACGTAATCGCCTCGCATAATCTTGAGCCCCGTGTTGCGGGCTTCGGACGGGCCTTTGTTCGGTTGTCCAATCAATTTAAAACGCGCGTCCGCAGAGGCGTAACTGGCGGCGATTCTTGCGCTTTCGTCTGTAGAACCATCGTCAATGATAATAGCTTCAAAATCCGAAAAAGTCTGCGCAACAAGACTGTCGAGGCAATCCTTGATGAATGCCTCGGTGTTGTACATCGGAATGATTACGCTTACTGCTGGCATTCTTCGCCTTTGTTTGTTTTACCTTCGGTTTCGTCGGCAAGGCCTTTGACGACTTCGATCCAACCGGCACGGACGAATGCTCCCGCCTGAACTAAATCGTTTTGAGCTTTTTCATAAGCTTTAAGAATTTGATTGTATTCCGAAACATCGCGCATCATCTTGACTTCGTGGCGGACCTTCTTTTCGAGCAAGTCCTGCTTCCATTGGGCTACGTCGGCGAGGTACTTGCAAGAGGTGTCAAAGCTATCCAAGTATGCAGGCACGGTATCAAGAAATGTTTTTTCGTAAGGCTTTGCCTTGGATTTTGCTTCTTTGACTAGTTTCTTTTGCGAAGCAACGTTGTTTCGTAGTTCTCCCATGAGCCTGACGATGCGGACAAAATCTACTTGCGGCCAAATGAGGCTAAACGGCCACATCTTTTTCCAGTGGAACTTGAATATCGATTCGTGCGCGGTGTTCTTGGCGCGCATCAGTTCTTTGAGGTTGTCAAAGATAATCTGGGACGGTAATTTGGAAATATCTTCGCTCATACATGAAGAATATAAAAAATAGGCTTGGATATCCTTGTTTTTTACTTTAAATTTGCTTGTTTTTTTTAAATTAAAGTTTAGATTACTTTCGAAAACTCCTCTTTTTTAAAAGGAATACTATGGATAATAAGAAATTAAAGATTCTAGCCGTGGTTGACGTTGTCATCCTCGTTGCTCTTGTGGTTGTCCTGAAGACGCTTCAGGGTGGCTATGAGGAACAGGTTAAGAAAACCGTAAATGAACAGGAATCGGCTTATCTGGAAAAGAATACGCAGGTTCTCGTGGAACAGTGGCGCTCTGTCGACCAGTACAGCATGGCTTGGAAACTTGTTTATTCCATGCTCTCCGGTGCAAAGACCGAGGCTGCATTCAAGGCGAACCTAGCTTCGATTGAAGGCGACAAGGATGCTCGCTTTAAACAGATTTCTCATCTTTATACAGGTGCTGGTATCAATGATGCTGTTCAGAACGGCATTTTTGAAAAGGCCGGTCTTGCCGAAGGTTCGATCCTTGTCAAGAACGAAAAGGGCAACAAGGAAGTCGCTTGCGGTAAGGGCTGCGTTGTGAAGTTCAGCTTTGCCAAGGGCAAACTCAAGAACATTGATTATAGCGCTTTGGTCCAGTACAATCTCGCCAATACGCTCAAGATTGAAAAACCGGGTGAATATCATTTCGAATAAGGGGGAGATTGTCATGAATTTAAAGAATATTTCTATTGCACTTACAGCTCTCGTCTTTGGCCTAGTCATCATGTTGTTTATGCAGAAAGGCAACTATGTCAAGCAGGGGAGGGAACATTACGATAACACGACTGCAAAGTCCTTCAAGGGTAATTCCATGGTTCTTGAACTTGTCAATAATGGAATTGACATGAACAAGCAGACTTGGGCAATCGCTTGCGAAGCTCTCCAGTCGGTCAAGAATTCTCAGGATATGGCAAGACTCGAAGCCAAGTTCTTCCCGGCCACCAAGGGTTCCAACAGCATAGCGAACAAGACTCGCCGCTTTGAAGCAAGCTCTGCAAACGTCATCGTTTCTACCTTCGGCAAGGTCGAAGAAGATAAGAAGACAGGCGTGAAGAGCCTCGCTGATTTGCAATCGGTTGACGTAAGCGTATTGCTTGGCAATGTCGCTGCTGCTACCGCCGCCGAAAGCGAAGACGAAGGCGAAGAATAATTTAGACCATCGTCTGCTGATATTGTCATTCCCGCGCAGGCGGGAATCCATAAAGTTCGTAAAAATTGCCTCGCTTCGGCGAGGCTTTTTTAATATGGAATACTCTCCAAAAAAATTTTGATGCCCTATTGCGCATGAAAGTATATATTTATTTCTGGAGCAATGATAAAAACCTATCAAAAAAGGAGGAACTTCCATGTTTCAGCCTAATAATGGAAAATTTGATATGCCCGCCCTTCCGTATGGGATGGCGGACCTCGCACCCGCGCTTAGTCAAGAAACGATGTTGGTTCATTACGGCAAACATTTACAGACATACGTGAACAATCTTAATGCTGCTATTCCGGGTAGCGCTTTTGAAGGCAAATCTCTTGAAGAAATTGTGAAAACATCTGATGGGGGCGTGTTCAATAACGCTGGGCAAATATTGAATCATGCAATGTATTTTCTGCAGTTCAAGGCTCCTGTAATGGGGAATGCTCCGACAGGCTATATCGCAGATATTATCGCCCGAGATTTTGGATCTTTTGAAAATTTCCAAGAAGAATTTCAGGCGAAAGGTGCTGGTCTCTTTGGTTCTGGCTGGGTTTGGCTTTCTGCAACCGATAACGGCAAACTTGTGATTACGCAAGAGGGCAATGCACAGAACCCGATCACGAAGGACCTTAAACCACTTCTCACGTTTGATGTGTGGGAACATGCCTATTACATTGATTACCGTAACCGCCGTCCGGATTATCTCAAAGCATTGTGGGGTATAGTCAATTGGGACGTTGTGAATGAACGATACGGGTGATGAATGTTTTTGTCAACAAAAAAGCGCACGGCTTGATCCGTGCGTTTTCGCATATGCAAAGCTCTTGTTATTTCTGAGGTGGTTGCTGAGGCGCTTTGGGTAACACCAACTTCATGATGATAGGTGTGAATAACATAATCAGTGCCTGAGCTACAATAAGGCAAACGATTAACGATTGAATGAACATTGGCAAAAACGGGGGCTTGTGGCCATCGGGTATCATGGTGATATACACAAAGCAGACCATTGCCGTTGTAATGAATGGCGTGTAAATCAAGTTCGATGCTAGCGATTCAATGAAATGCGTTTTGAGCGTATGGGGCTTCAAATGAAATTCGCGGGCGAGTGCTGCGTTTACTTTTGGAATGGGCACGAAAAAGCCAATAGCAAAACTAATCATAAAGCTTAAAATGAAACATTCCGCAAATCCAATCACGGCGGCTATTATTGGCATCTCGGGAGGGTGTTCTGCCATCAGCTGACCGGTGAGAGAAAGTCCAAAACTCATCAAAAATGCCATGATAAGTGCTATTTTCAACCCCGCCTTTCTCATTTGTTCTTCGATTTGTGCCGAAGGATTTTTAAGCTGTACCATTCTAGTCTCCATACACTTTATAGTATATCCTCAAATATATTATAATTTCACAGAAGTGTATGATTATCCGTTAAATAATTGCAATTTTTATCCCTTGTAAAACTCGTAGCCAACTTTTTCTAAATCGTCGTGCAGTTGCTCTTCGACCATTTTCAATACTCTGACGGAACTTTCGGCGAGAGACCCGTGTTCTGCAACATCGCCAATGACATATTGCTTTAAATGGTTTACGGTTTCGATTAATTTATCTTCGTAAAGAGGATTGTTTGTTTGCTTCAAGAAAAGCATCGCCGCTGCTTGCGGACCCGCATATGCAAAGTCGAATGGTAATTCATTCAATTTTTTCGATGCTATTTCTTTAGCGACTTCTCCAATGTTGGAGTATTGGTCAATGTATGACCAAATTTTCTCGTTCAATATACATTGAATCTTGTTTACCAGAAAGTCAATGTGCTCTGACTGTGAAATTCTTAGCTCACACCCCTCCAATTCTTTCATAAAAGAATGCGTAAGAGTTGACACTGTGTTTCCGCCGACGATATGGTATTTGTTCAACAATGGACATCGAGCGCTTTCTTTAGATTTAAAATAGAGAGAAACACCAAAAGAATCAATATGGAAATTATCGTAGCCTTCGTTATAGCCTAAAATTATGGAAACCTTAACGCCTTTTTTTCGATCTGTTTTGAAATATTCAAAACCGTGCCAAATCTTTTTCTTGTGGAAGTCTCTTACATCAAGACGTTCCATTCCGTTTTTAAAATCGTTTAAACAAATTGGCTTAATTTGGTTTTCCCTTAGTTCTGTTTTTGGGGGAAGAATTGTTATAGGAGTTCCGTCTTTTACGATGTCGTATATTTCTTCGATTTCGTCGTTGGTAACGGCGATGCAACCTGCAGTCCAGTCTTTCCTTTTGTGCCAGAAGCGGAATAAAAATGCCGGGATTTTATTGGGGTAGCCGTGAATCATGATGTCGCCACCGGGATCGTAGCCTCCATCTTTTGCGGTCTTGATTAGTTTTTTGTTGTTGTGCGTCAATGCCTCTTATGCCGAAAAAAATGCAGCCCAAGATTCCTTGTCTGAAAATGAATCAATGGTAGATGGGCGTAAAGTTAAAAGACATGTGTTTCAGTCTTCGCAAGAAGCATTCCTTGATTTTAATCGCTCGTTTAGATGGGACGCTCCTTTACTTAATGAAGAACGTGCCATAAATGTTCCTATAGAGACTGTTCTTGATTTTTATTGGTGTTGGTCTGGTGCGGATTCAAGTCCGTTTTGTAAGGTGGAATTCTTGGATAGTGAAGGAAAACCTGTTGTAGTAACAGAGATTAAGGGTGAACGAGAAAATGTTTGCAGAGGGGGCTCGACTAGCGATTGTTTGTCTGCTTCTGTAAATCCAAGCGGAGTGCCAAAGGACAAATGGGTGCCACTAAAAAAGGCTGATTTGAAGGCTCAATTAGGTGGTGAAATTAATCAAATCAAGTCGGTTCACATGTATCAAGATGAGAAAACGGATCCGGCGTGGGGCCTTTTTGCTGGACTGTATGCTGCAGAGGTTGTTGCTGTCGTGTCGATGCTTGTTGAAATTCCAATCAGCTATGCTTTGGATAAACCCTATAATTGGAAACATGTAGGGATTGCGACTCTGGTCGGATTTGTAGGCGTTTCCGCTGGTAGCATGATTTATATTGCCGCTAATCCGGCGGCACGTCGCGTGGATGTGACGATAAAGTTTTGAGATCGCGGTGGCGCGTGATCTGCGCCCCACGGAAAATCACGGGTACAAATCGAAATATCGTGGATAATCAATCTAGTTTGTCAAAGAGAATTGCATCGCCCTGGATAATGACGGTAATCGTGTGCGAACCCTTGTTGCCCATGTCGTTGTAATGGACGAGGTATTTGTGTTCTCCTATAGGTTCTATCTTTTCGATTTTCTGAATGTCTTCGCCATCTTGGGCGTTGCTGCGGAATTCCCAAACGGCGTAGCCGCCTCCGTCGCTGAATTCGTTGTCGTAATCGTCTCGCAGTTTTTGGGCTAATGATTTTGTGCAATATTGCGCTATGACGGAATCGTTCGCGAACTCGTTTCCGAAGATATGCTTGCTGTAGAACGTTTGGATTTTTTCTATGGCTTTAGCGTCGATGTCCTCGTTGTCGCTACAGGAAAATGCTATGGTTGCGGCCAATATTGTCAAAATCTTTTTCATGTTGACTCGACCTGATTTAGCTTAGTTTTGACCTTTTTTCTCTATCAGTTTCCAGCCAAGCATGGGGCCGAACGGCAAATTGAATAAGAAGTTGACGTATGTTTTTTTTGAATTGAATAAATGTCCGAATTCAACCTGGGCGCAACCCATTAATCCTGTTCGGGCCGACGCTCCGTAGTCAAAACCAGTCTGGGTTTTCCATCCTATCTCTGGCCCCAAGGCCAAATCGAGTATGAGGACCTTCAATAAGTAGTGTACGTTCGGCTGAAAGAAAACACCCGCTTGATGCTCATCGTAATCGTAAATGTACCGGCTCCGGAGTGTCCACCAAAACTCGTTTGTCGGCATCTTGTGGTTCTGATAGTCCTTGGATGATCTGTAGATTAGAGTGTGCGCGGCGGGAAACATCCAGTCGATTCCGGCAGAAAACATGCCCGAGCCGCCTCCAACCGCAACGCCAAAAGGGAATGCCCAGATATTCATGGCGAACGTTTGTGCGGGAATCATCAAAAGGCCGAGAGCAAGGATTATGTGAGAAAATCTAATCATCGTTGTTGTCCTCCTTGAATTCCATTTCGCTCCAATGGCAGTCGCAGATAACAGAGTTTTTAACTACATGCGCCCCTTCAAATTTTAGTAATTTTATAACTTCAGGATTTGCGTTTACACGAAAATAGAACTCGTGAAAATGATAATCTCTCATTCTGCATTCTGCTAAAGGGATGTTCTTTTCTTTCAGCTGGTTGATGATGTTCTGCATGACATCGCAGATGTGTTGATTTTCGTTGGGACGTCTGTGGTTGTTTGATGATTTTGGAACGATGGTTATGGGTGTTCCGTCTTTGACTGCATCGTAAATTTCTTTGATTTCGTCGTTGGTGACGGCGATGCAGCCGGCTGTCCAATCCTTCCACTTGTGCCAGAATTTGAAAAGAAACGCAGGAATCTTGTTCGGATAGCCGTGGATCATGATGTCGCCCCCGGGATCGAAGCCTGCATCTTTGGCCGCTTTTATTTGTTCTTCGTTAGGGTACGATATCTTGAGCGATAAATAAAAGGCACTTTTGGGGTTGTGCTTTGCAATGAAATACTTGCCTTCTGGAGTCTTGTTATCACCGGATTTGACCTTAGCGCCCACAGGATTTTTGCCGAGAGATATTTTGTATGTTTTGACAATTTTATCTCCATGGCGAAGATGCATTTTCCGGTTCGCTTTTTCTACTAATATATTGTCGATACTTTGCGTAATCATTGTTTTGGAAGATTCCGTTTCTGAAGAACAAGAAATAAATAGGATAGTTATTAAAAGGGTAATTAATATTTTCTTCATGAGGCTACTTTTCTTGTTCCACTTTCTTGACATCTTTTTGAGATACCGAAGTCAATGCGTAGGTGTCGAAGGATGCTTCCCAAGGAAGCTGCATTTCTATTTTAGATATTTTGTCTAAAATAGCAGTCCCTTTTTTCAAGACTGCATTAAAAACATGGCCGCCTTTGCTTCTGTCTTCGGAAACAAAATGGAAATGCCAACCAGCCGCATTGATCCCAGCCATGTAATCGGGGTAATATAAGCAAACTAAAGTGCCCGGTACATTTGTAAAAGTAAAGGATTTTTGATTTAAATTAAGAATATCCTTCAGTTCCACATGCTGGCTTTTCAAACCGTTTTCAGAGCGGGCATCTACCATTTCAAAGAAACCGTCAATTCGCACCATGTGCATGCTGTTGAGCCCAAAGCCCTCTTCGATTTTAAGATTCAAAAGAGATTTGAGGGCGTCAATATTTTCGACAGGGTCAAGCTTAAACTTTCTGTTGCCCTTCAAAAAAGAAACGGATGCAAACGGAACACCTTTTTCCAGAGGCATTTCTGTTACGGTTCCGTTGTCGGCCGCTCTATAACAATGACCGTCCACCAAGATCATTTCGCCATCAACGTTTTCAAAGGTCCCCAGACCCGTATCGCCGTTTTCTAGCAATTCCTGTACCGACACAACCTTTCGTGTGTACCCGAGAAGAAGGGCGTTCAACGTCGATACTTGATACATTTTTTCAAAGTATGGGTACTGTTCGATCATTTAAATTTTCTCCTATACCCATAATATTAGTTTTTTTTTGAAAGATACTTTTTGAAAGCTTGTTTAGAGATTGTTGTATATTTATACTTATGAAATCGTTCGAAAATAAAGTGGTTGTTGTGACTGGCGGGGCCCATGGAATCGGGGCGTCTATCGTGAGTGAATTCGAGAAGGAAGGCGCAGAGGTCGCCTATATCGATATCCGCGAGAATCCCTGCTTTGTGGGGGACATCTCGAAGAAGAGCGTCCTGGAAACATTCGCGAAGTTTGTCATCGAAAAATACGGACACGTGGATGTGCTAGTGAATAATGCTCTTCCGCTGATGAAGGGCATCGACGAATGCACTTATGAGGAATTCAACTATGCACTTGCCGTGGGCGTGACTGCTCCGTTTTATCTCGCAAAACTCTTTGCGCCACATTTTGCGAAAGGAGCCTCCATCGTGAACATCTCTTCTAGCCGCGACCGTATGAGTCAACCGCAGACCGAAAGCTATACTGCGGCCAAGGGCGGGATTGCTGCTTTAACGCATGCGCTGGCGGTGAGTTTTGCCGGGCGTGTGCGCGTCAATTCCATTTCTCCGGGTTGGATTGATACCGATTTCAAAACCTACGAAGGCCCCGATGCTTCGCAACAGCCTGCTGGCCGCGTCGGGAATCCGCTCGACATCGCGAATATGGTGCTTTATCTAGCAAGTGAAAAAGCCGGCTTTATCACCGGCGAAAACATTTGCATCGACGGTGGCATGACCCGCCAGATGGTATACCACAATGATTGCTGCTGGAGTTACAAGGGGTAGGGGCGCGATAGTGCTTATGTAAAATTTTTGAATGCCCCTTGCCAACTTTTTAAAATATAGGTACAATTACTGCATCCCCGACGCATCTCGTCTTATCAAAGGCGAGATGCGTTTTTTTATTTATGCCAATTATCATTTTCCTGGCATCAGGAAAACGATTGGATAATTCGAAAAAAAAAACGCCTCTAAAAATCAACCGGTCGTAAAATGCGACCACATCAATGGAGGCTATATGAAGTCTAAGGAAATTTTCTCAACGGTTATTGCCAAAGCTAAAGATTTGGCAAATGAAATGACTTTGCATAATACTCGAGCGAAAAGGCTTGTTGGATTGAAACAATAGAAGGAATTGAAGTGGAGGTAACTTATGTTGGAAGCCGTGAAAATGCGCCTTACTAGTAAGGATGCCAAAGGAGCGATGTTCACTTTTGAAGGAAAGAATATTCCTGATTATGTTGTACTCTACTTTCAGTCTGCATTTCCGGATGTAGAGGTGGTCGATGCGGATGAAGAACCTGTCGAGATTATGAAATCTGATTGGTTCAAGGAAATTGAGTCGAAAACTACGCCTGCTGAGAGTTTGAAGTTGCTCCGCACGACCTTCGGGTACACGCAGCAGCAACTTGCCGATAAGGTAGGGATTACCAAACAGCAAATTTCTGCGATGGAGCGGGGTAGGGAACCTATTGGCCGCAAGATGGCACACAGGCTCGCAAACGCCCTCGGAACGAGTTACAAGAATTTGTTTTGGTGATTATTCAATCACTTCAATATAAAAGCTGAATGGTCTAAATCCGTCGTTGCAACTGATCATGGCGCTCATGGGATTCTTTATCCAGCCGTCGTAAAAATTGCCTTCGCCCTTGGCGAGGGCTTCGACGAATTCACACATCGATGACCATGCGGATGGACACATCCCTTTGGGACATTTTATTTCAAGTTGTTCGGCAACGATTTGTTTTTAAAAGGCCAGTCGAAAAGTAGGTCTTGCAGGTTTTTTGACCTTTTCCATCGCCTAAATGATTTTATGCATAAAAGAATAAATGCTCCAATTGTAAACCAACTTAATAAAACGCTTATAGAAAGTATTTTGGTATCAATGTCGAGTTTTGCGATGCTGATTATACAATGAAAGAATAGCGCTATTTGGAATATAATAATACTCCAAAAAAGAGAGTCTTCTTCAGGCTTGTCTATTCCACGAAAACTAAAGGGCTTTGTTATTATAAGAGGATTGTCTTTTATTGATTTTGATTTCAGAATTGCAAACATAAGCCAGGAAAAGGGAACGATACAGATAAACAGAAAAAATATCACCCTTTTATCGCCCATATAAATCAAATCGATAATAATTGTTTCAAAGAAAACAATTATGCTAGCAATGGTAAACAAAAATCTTTTTCTAATATCGTTTGTCATTGAAAAGAATATACAAAAACGCCCGGTTTTGAACCGGGCGCTTTTGTAAAGGAGATTCCGGCTCGGAGGCCGGAATGACAATCAGAAATGGATTGCTTCGCCTCTGCGAGGCTCGCAATGACGTGTTTTTCAATTACTTCAAGAACTGCATATACGGGAGCTTCTTGGCAAGTTCCTGCACCTTGTCGGCGTTGGCCATGAGGGCGGAACGGGCGTGCCAGGAACCGTCGAGGAACTGACCGCGGGGGCCGTCGGCGAGCGTAAGCTGGATGGTTTCGTCACCCATCTTGAGCGTACGGCTTTCGGTGCTCGTGACAAGTTCTGCACTCGGGTTGGCTTCGATCCAGGCGAGGATCTTGTCGGCCGTAGCGTGGTCTACCTTGTAGCAGGGCACGCCAATGGCGACGCAGTTACCGAAGAAGATTTCGGAGTAGCTTTCGGCGATGATGGCGCGGATGCCCCAGCGCTTGAGAGCCTGCGGAGCGTGTTCACGGCTGGAGCCGCAACCGAAGTTCTGGTTAGAAACGAGGATGGAGCCGTTCTTGTAGGCCGGATCACGGAACGGGTGAACCTTGCCCTGAGCGGCGAGACCGGCGATATCGTCGGCAAAGGCGTTGTCGCCGAGGCCTTCGAAGGTCACGCACTTGAGGAAGCGAGCCGGGATGATACGGTCAGTGTCGATATCGTTTCCGCGAACAGGAACGCCGGAACCTTTAACAATGTCGATAGAATTCATTTTATAAATCTCCTTGCGTTACTTGATGTACTTGCGGACGTCGGTGACACAGCCTTCGATGGCGGCAGCAGCCACCATGGCGGGGCTCATCAAAATGGTGCGGCCCGACGGGCTGCCCTGACGGCCCTTGAAGTTACGGTTGCTGGAGCTTGCGCTCACCTGGCGGCCCTTGAGCTTGTCCGGGTTCATGGCGAGGCAGAGCGAGCAGCCTGCTTCGCGCCATTCGGCACCGGCTTCCTTAAAGATCTTGTCGAGACCGAGCTGTTCGGCTTCCACCTTGATCTTCATGGAACCAGGAACGACCCACATCTTGACGGTCGGGGCGACCTTGTGGCCCTTGATGATTTCGGCGGCGGCCTGCAAGTCGCTGAGGCGGCCGTTGGTGCAGCTACCCACGAATGCGATGTCGATCGGGCGGCCAATCATCTTGGAACCTTCTTCCCAGCCCATGTATTCGTAGGCTTCGGAGATGACCTTCTTTTCGCTGCCTTCGAATTCGTCGATCTTCGGCATGTTGCCGTTGAGCGGGATGGCCTGAGCCGGAGTGATACCCCAGGTGACCATCGGTTCGAGGTTGTCGCAGTTGATTTCGACTTCGTCGTCAAACTGAGCGTCGGCGTCGGTAGCCACAGACTTCCAGTAAGCAACGGCTTCGTCCCACTTGTCGGCCTTCGGGGCGTACGGACGGCCCTTGAGGTATTCAAAAGTCTTTTCGTCGGGGTTGCAGTAACCGACGCGGGCGCCACCTTCGATAGCCATGTTGCAGACCGTCATACGGCCTTCCATGCCCATTTCTTCGATGACCGGACCGGCAAATTCGTAAGCGTAGCCAACGCCACCGTTCACGCCGAGCTT
>CAMUYW010000048.1 GCA_947165045.1 uncultured Fibrobacter sp.
CGAAGAAAATTATCCGTTCTATCAACTTTGAAGATGTTCGTGATGCTGCGTTGACTGTGTTACAAATGGATGATGCCGAGAGCGTGAACGAATTCTTGCATAAGAAATATGCACAGACGATCATGGAACTTGGTATATCTGGATTTGTGGGACAGGTCGAAAAATAAAAATAGTTGGTTTGGCGATGAAATTATTTTATTCCTTGTTGTTTGTTTGCTCGGCCGCCTTGTATGCTCAGGTGGATGGCTCGGTGTATTCTTTGTATAAGTCTCCATTTTCAGATCAGGAAATGGTTGCTCCGGATCAGTTCCAGGATGCTGTTATCCGAGCTGCTCGTGCAAAAAAGACAATGAATGATATTTCTGTTTCGCAGAATCATCGTGATTTTGCCCGCGCTGCTTATTATTATTACAGTGGCCAGTGGGATAGTGCTTACGCAGCTTACAATTCATTGCGCAAACGTGAACCGGAATTGTTGGGTAGTGTTGTGCTTCGCATGGCGAAGGCCAATTTTAAGCAGGAAAAGTATGCCAAGATGCGAGAGACGCTCCGCCTCGAAAAGAGCCTGGAAAATGATAAGGCCTGGCGCGAGTCTGCGGACCGCATGAGGATCGAAGCTACGATGGCGGATTTTTCTCTGAATGACGTGGCTCGTGCGGACTCGCTAATGGTTTATCTCAACGGAAATCCTGATGGTGATGATGTTGATCCGTTGAAGTATCGTTACGCTCGCTATTTGGAAGATTCATACCAGCTTAAACAGGCTAAGCGCATGTACATGAAACTCTTGACGAGTCGTACATCGTATAAAGATTCTGCTTATGCATCTATCCGTAGGTTGCGCGAAGTCCTTGCAACTCCGGAATCGCTCGCCGAAAAGGTGGCTTATGCGAAAATGGCATGCACTAAGGATGAAATGAAAAATTGCCTGGATTTGTTGGATTCCATTCAAATTATGGATGCACAACAGGCTCAAAAAAATCCATCTTCTGTGGTGCCGCCGTCTGATGATCCTATGCAAGCCCGCTTAAAAAAGAGCACGCTTGATTTGAATACGCGCATTGTTCTTTGGGAAAAGCGTGCCGCTGCGCTCCGGTCGTTGAACCGCAATGCGGATGCTATTGAACAGTATCGTTACTTGATTGAAAATGTTGAAGCTCGTCCGTCTTGGATTCAGGCCATTCTCAAGCTTTATCGCAAGGAGGCCGTTGGGCTTTTTGACGAGGAAATCCACACATATGATTCGCTTTTGCAAGATGTAAGTCAGTTCAGCAACGAAAATGCCAACAATCTTTGGTTGCGCGGTTTTGAGTTTGAACAGAAGCTGATGTACGACAAAGCCATTGAGTGTTACAAAAAACTCATCCATAAACGCTTCAAAAGCAATATGAAACGTCAGTGGGCAAGATTCCGCATAGGCTACTGCTACTTTAAGCGTGGCATGTGGGTCGAGGCGGCCGCTTATTTCCGCGATGCAACGAGGGATCCGTTTTTATGGAGCGGTAGCGCTTCGAGAATGTTCCTGGGTGATTCGTACATGAAAATGGGCGAGGATTCTCTTGCCCGTGCGGCGTATCTCGACTGTATCAAGGATTTCCCGCTTTCGTATTATGCGCATCGCAGCCGCACTAAACTTTTGGAAAATCGCTTGATGCCGGAAAGTAAAATTCCGTATGCGCATGGTGTGCCGATGTCCCATTCGGCAACGTTGGACTGGATTCGCTCTGTAAACAAGCTTGGAAAATCTGATGCTTCGTACAGCAAGGAACGCTTTGAAAAAATCAAGAAGTTGTTCCTGTACGGCTTCGAAGAAGAAGCGTTTAGATTGTACGAAGAAGTCAAGAAGAAAAATTTCAAGAGAATGGATTTCTTGTATGAATACGGAAAGCTGTTCTATGAAATGGGCGAAACCGCTGCCGGTTACAGACTCGCTCGTCAGTTCCAGGCTAAGATGGACAGACGACTGTTTATGACGCCTCCGATTGATGTGTTGCATTATCTCTTCCCGGTGCCATATGCCGATCCTGTGGTTTACTATTCGGGCACTAGTATTGATCCGTTCTTTGTGTATAGCGTGATGCGACAGGAATCAATTTTCGATTTCCAAATTACATCTCCAGCTGGTGCTTGCGGCCTTTTGCAGATTATGCCTGCGACGGGTAAGATGCTTGCAGACAAGGAAGAAATTTCAAACTTCAATCCGAAACGCTTGTATAATGCCTACATGAATATTCGCTTGGGAATCCGCTACTTGGTTGATCTCAAGGATGAATACAAAAATGATTACATGTATGTGCTCTGCAACTACAATGCTGGTCCGAAACCGACGAAACGTTGGCAGTCCGAAAGCGAAGGCCTTCCGTGGGATTTGCGCGTCGAAGAGATCAGTTATTGGGAAACCCGCGACTACGTGAAACGTGTCATGGGAAATTACTGGATTTATAAAGAAATCTACGGCGGCATTTAGTTCGAAATTCGGCTGTGGTTGTTTGATTTCTCTCGTTTATTGTTGGAAAAATGTTATTTCTTCTCCTTACAATTGGTCCTGCGTTTTTGTTTGCTTGCGGTAACATCTTGGAAAAGTCTGGGGTGTCGACTGTTGGCAAACGTACGGGTGGAACGTCTCAACCTTGGGAATTTTTCAAGGGCGTTATTACAAATAAGTATTGGTGGTTTGGAATTGCATGTTCCGGCTTAGCGACGCTTGGCTATTACATTGCCATGGCGCGTTATGACTTGAGTCAGGTGCAACCCATGATGGTCTTGAATCCTGTGCTTACGGCGCTGATGGGTTTTTGCATTTTGAAAGAAGTCTTGACCAAGCGCATCGTGATAGCGATTTGTTTTGTGGTGGCTGGGCTTTTGTATTCTGTAGAAAATCTTGGTGAATCGACTGCAGTGCAGAATATAGGAACGCTCTGGATGTATGCCGGTGGGCTTTGCTTTTCTACCCTTATAGCACACCTTTGGGTGAAAGACCGTGAAATGGTGGATTCGCTTATCATGGGCGTGGGGTTTGGACTTTCGGCGGCTTTTTACAAGAGCCTTGCTATGGATTTTGACCTCGATCACATTGAATTATCTTCGGTAGCGAACTTGCTTATGGACTTCAGAACGCTTGGCTATGTGGTAACCTATGGCATTGCGTTTTTGTACTCGCAAGTGTCTTTTTCCCGTGGACGTGCATTGTTCATAATCCCATTTAGTGCGGCTGTTGGTGCTGCTGTTCCGACGCTTGCTGGAGCACTGGTGTTTTATGAAGCTTTCCCGATGGGAAAAGTCATCTCGGTGACTTTGGTGCTGATTGGCGCCTGTCTCTTTATTGTTCGCAGACCGAGAAAGAAAAAGTCTAATTAACTATTCTCTTCATTATTGCTATTTTATAATATCATGAGTTTCGAAACTAAAATCGTTTGCATTGGTGCTGGCTACGTCGGTGGTCCCACCATGACCGTTATCGCCGACAAGTGCCCCGATGTTAAGGTGACCGTAGTCGATATCAACCAATCGCGTATTGACGCTTGGAATAGCGAAAACCTACCGATTTTTGAACCCGGCTTGGATGATGTTGTGAAACGCGCTCGTGGCCGCAACCTCTTCTTTAGCACGGATATCCCGGCTGCTATCAAGGAAGCAGACATTATTTTTGTGTCCGTGAACACTCCGACGAAAACGTTTGGACATGGCGCCGGCAAGGCTTCTGACTTGCAGTACTGGGAAAAGACCGCTCGCAACATTTTGGAAATTGCGGACGAAGGCAAGATCATCGTCGAAAAGTCAACACTCCCAGTGCGCACCGCCGCCGCTATGGAACGCATCTTGAATTCGAACGACAAGGGCCTGCATTTTGAAGTGCTCTCGAATCCGGAATTCTTGGCCGAAGGTACAGCCATTAACGATTTGTTTGAACCGGACCGCGTGCTCATCGGCTCTCACCAGACCGAGTCAGGACTTGCTGCTTGCCAAAAGCTTGTTGACGTTTACGCCCACTGGGTTCCGCGTGACCGCATTTTGACGACGAACCTCTGGAGTTCCGAACTTACGAAGCTCACCGCGAACGCATTCCTTGCACAGCGCATTAGTTCCATCAACTCCATTAGCGCACTCTGCGAACGCACCGGTGCCGATGTCGATGAAGTTGCATATGTGATGGGTAAGGATCGCCGCATTGGTCCCAAGTTCCTCAAGGCATCCATCGGTTTTGGTGGAAGTTGCTTCAAGAAGGATATCTTGAATCTCGTTTACCTTTGCGGTTACTACGGACTGCCGGAAGTGGCTGCTTATTGGGAAAGCGTTGTGAAAATTAACGAGTGGCAGACGCACCGCGTGGTGGACCGCATGCTCGAAACGATGTTCAATACCATTGCTGGCAAGAAAATTGCCGTGTTCGGTTTTGCGTTCAAGGCGAATACCGGTGATACTCGCGAAAGCCCGGCAAACCTTGTTGTGCGCGATTTGCTCGCCGAACATGCGTTGCCTGTTGTGACTGACCCGAAGGCGATTCCTGATGCAAAACGCGACCTCAAGGACGTGATTGAACAAGTGACGTTTGAAGAAGATCCGTACAAGGCAGCCGAAGGCGCTCACGCCGTCGTGGTTTGCACTGAATGGAAGTGCTTTGCGGAACTTGACTGGAAGCGCATCTACAGCTCGATGGCAAAGCCCGCATTTGTGTTTGATGGCCGCAATATTTTGGATGCCGATGCACTGAGAAAGATTGGTTTTGAAGTGACAAGCATCGGTAAAGGCAAAGCAGAGTAGCGAACTTTAGAATTCATTCGCTCTACAGCAGAAAACGATTGCGTTGTTTTTCTATTATATCAATGATGAGAAAAGTAATTGCTACGTTTTTTGCGCTTTCTGCGCTATCTTATGCCTACCTTCCGGGCGAATCTGGTTTTGTCTCGCTTGATGGGGGGCATGGTGTCTTCGGAAACCCGGCAGGGCTTTCTTCGCTTGATTCCAAGGGTGCGTTAGTCTCGTACCAGTTTGATGACGGAATTACCGAGCTTCGGGTCGGTGGTAATTTGGACCGCGTTGGAGCGGGTTTCGAGTACCGTTTTAACGATAAGGGCTTGGACGAATCGCGCTGGAACTTGACGCATAGTTTCCCGCTTTTTGACCGTAGCGTGTTCTTGGGTAGTCGTTTTATGGCGTTTCGCAGCGCTGATTTCAAGGGAACGGAGTGGACTTATTCTCCGGGCATTTTGATTCGCCCGTTCCGTTTTATTTCTCTTGGCTATTCTTGCGATAACTTGCTTTATTTTGGACCTGCTTCTATGGAGCGTGTCCACAATGCGGGTGCGACTCTTCGTTTGGGAAGTTTCTTAAGTGCAAGTTATGATGTTGAAAATTGGAAAGAACATCGATTGCTTTTGGAACTCGCCCTTTATGGATATCGTTTCGGCTTTAAGATGCCGTTGTACGGGGATGACGATGAGTTTTCGCTTACACTCTCCGCATCGTTTGGCGGGTATGTTGATGCTTCTCTCAAAATCTTGGACGACTTTTTGCCGAAGGGTGGAAGTATAGGATTCCATGCTGCACGTAATCCGCAATCTTCGCATTCAGCGCAGATTGTCCGTGTGCCGCTCAATATGGAAGTTTCCGAAGTAGAAAAGAAGTTCCTTTTCTTTGAACCGACGTCCATTGGGCTCATGAAGGTTCGGAATTTGTTCGAACATTTGCTTCGCGATCCGGCGGCTGGTCTTGTTGTGCTTGACTTTTCGGGATACAATGGTAACTTGGCAATTTCGGAAGAAATTAATCGCTATGTGAAAAAGCTCAAGGCTCGTGGCGGTCTCGTGATTGCTTACATGGATGATGTTCGCCCGTCTGTGCTTATGGCCGCTGCAAATGTGGACCGCATTGTGGTGGAGCCGTCGGCGCATTTTACGTGGCTTGGACTTGGTGGCGGAATTACGTTCTACAAGGGACTTTTGGATAAACTAGGTGTCAAGGTTGAGTTCTTGCGCCATGGGGCCTACAAGTCGGCGGTGGAGCCTTATACGGCTGATTCGATGTCGGTAAATGCTCGCGAAAACGTGGAGACACTTTATAAAGATATTTGGGAACTTGTTCGTATGCGTTTGGCCACGCGCTTAAAGACGGGGACTGTTCCGGTCAATACCGAAAAGCTGGATGAGCTTGCGCAGAAGCCTGTGATTACTGCAACTGGAGCGAAAAAGGCTGGCCTTGCAGATACGATGCTTTATATAGATCAGGTACCGAGCTATGCTTTAAAGACATTCTTTGGAATTGATGTTCCTTATGCAGGATTCAGAACGTGGTCGCCTTCGAATAAGAAAATTTTTGATGAAAGTTGGAACCATCGAACAAAAGTGGCGCTCTTGAATATCAATGGAACGATTGATTCTAAGATGGAAACGGCTGTGCTCGAAAGTTTGCGCAGGCTCCCTGGCATGGGCGTGAAGGCGCTTCTTGTGCGGATTTCTTCGCCAGGTGGCAATGCGATTGCATCCGATAAAATCTGGGGCGCGCTCAAGAACTTAAATCGCTTTAAAATTCCTGTGGTGGCAAGTATCGGAAATATTGGAACGTCGGGTGCCTACTACATTGCGTGTGGTGCAGATAAAATAATTGCAGAACCATTTGCAATTGTGGGTAGCATTGGAATTTATGGCGGAAAGGTTGATGCTTCCGGTTTGATGAGTAAGCTTGGGCTGCGTAACGAACCCGTTAAGACGAATGATTATTCTGATGCGCGTTCGTTTGCTCGTCCGTGGACGGATGTCGAAAAAGCGGCGTTGCAGGAATACATGGATGATTTCTACAACCGCTTTACGGGCGTGGTTTCGCAGGCGACTGGAATTGATCAGGCCGTGGTGGATTCTATGTACGGAGGCGGTCGCGTGATGGTGGGCTGGAAGGCAAAAGAGGCTGGTCTTGTGCAAGGCTTGGGCGGCTTTGACGATGCGCTTGATGAGGTGCGCAAGCTGGCTGACATTCCGAAATCGACGGATGTTGAACTTGTTCAGTTGAATACCGAAGATTCGTTTGTCGTCCCATTTGCAGATACGAAGGCTTTGGGCGATTTTATCCGCGATATGGAACGCACGCAATTCTGGGCCGTCGAACCGATGTTTGTAAATGAAAAATGAAGATGCGCCGGAGGCGCGAAAGTATGTTTGAAATTGCTTTAACTGTTTTTTGTTGTCTTGCTGCTTCGGCGTTTTGCTCTGTGACCGAGGCATCGTTTTACAGTGTTCCGCCTTCGACGGTGGAATCGTTGGAGCGTCAAAAGAAATTTACCGCGCGCTATCTGAAACATGTGAAGGATAATATCGATCGTTACATTGCGTCGGTGCTTGTGGTGAATACGGTTGCGAATACGGTGGGAGCTTCCTTGGCGACGGCTCTCGCGGTGAAGCGATTGACTCCTTCGCAGGCGATGCTCCTCCCTGTGGTGCTTACAATTCTCATTTTGCTTTTCGGCGAAATCACTCCGAAAACGCTTGGCGTGAAGCAGGCAAAAATTTGTGCGCCGCTAGTGGCTGTGCCGTTCTATTACATCACGAAGGTCTTGAGTTGGACGGGCCTTATTTGGCTGTGCCTGACGCTTACCAAACATTGGACTCGCGAAGATAAAGAAAAGAAGGATGTGAGCATTGAGGACATCAATAGTCTCGTGAGTCTTGGTCTGCGTGAAGATGTGATTGACCGTCAGCAGGCTCTTGTCATCAAGAATATTCTTTCGCTCAAGTCGCTCCCGGTGCGCCGCGTGATGACGCCGCGTCAGGTTGTTTTTACGCTCCCTGCTGATAGCACGATTGGTGAGACGTTGGACGAACGCGGCAATTGGCCGTTCTCGCGAGTTCCGCTTTACAATGAAAAGAAGGATCAGTGGATTGGGATTGTGCTTCGCCGAGATGCGTACAATCTTCTTGCCGAAGGTAAGCGCGATGTGAAATTGCGCCAGCTTATGCGCCCGATGCAGTTGGTGCCGGATAGCCTCATGACCGATAAGTTGTTGCTGCGTTTCCTCAAACAGCGTGGCCACATGGTGGGCGTGGTTGACGAATTCGGTGCGATTGCGGGCATTGTGAGTCTCGAAGATGTGCTCGAGGAAATCCTTGGCCGCGAAATTGTCGATGAATTTGATGTGGCGGTGAACCTCCAAGAAACCGCCCGCCGCCGGTCGAAAGCCCTTGCGTCTATGCGAAAAAGCGGAAAACAGTAATCTTTACGTCATCCTGGAGGGGCTTTGCCCCGATAGGATCCAGTGACGGTTCAAAAAGATCTAAATTAGTTGTGATAATTAATATAATTGATATAATTGATAGAGTGATAAGAGCCTGAAAATAGCGCTTTTTTGTAAAAAACAACTTTTTTACCCTTGAATCGAACGGTAAAACCATCTATATTTACCTTGCTTTTCTCGGGGCGCCTGTGCCTCGGAATTTCACTCACTAGAGGATTTACATGAAGACCATTACGGTAAACCCGAAGACTGTCTCCCGCAAGTGGAAGCTTGTGGACGCAGCTGACAAGCCGATGGGACGCGTTGCAAGTGAAGTTGCTCGTCTCCTCATGGGCAAGCATAAGGCCATCTATTCCCCGAACGTCGATACTGGCGACTTCGTGGTTGTTATCAACGCTGAAAAGGTTGCTGTTTCCGGCAACAAGGCTCTCCAGAAGCAGTATTTCCACCACACCGGTCACATTGCCGGTGAACGTTGGATTAACTTTGCCGACCTTTTGGCAAAGCACCCGACTGCTCCGCTCGAAGCAGCTATTTGGGGCATGCTCCCGCACAGCGCTCTTGGCCACAAGATGATCAAGAAGCTCAAGATTTTTGCAGGTGCCGAACATCCGTTCGCTGCCCAGAAACCCGAAGTCGTAGAACTTTAATTTAGAACGGAGAAAACTATGGCTACAGCAAAGAATAAGAAGATCTACCGCGGCACTGGTCGTCGCAAGAACGCCATCGCCGCCGTGATCCTGAAGCCGGGTACCGGCAAGCGCACAATCAATGGTCGTGATTTCAAGGATTACTTCCATTCTGAAGTGCAGAATATGATTGCAAATCTTCCGTTCGCCATCCTCGGCAACGCTGAAGAATGGGACGTCGAAGTTACCGCTCGTGGCGGTGGCATCGCTGGCCAGATGGGCGCTGTCCGTCTTGGCATTGCCCGCGCACTGGTTGCTAACGACGCCGAAGTGAAGCCCGCCCTCAAGAAGGAAGGCCTCATGACTCGCGACTCTCGTGCCGTTGAACGTAAGAAGTTCGGCCGCAAGAAGGCTCGTAAGCACTTCCAGTTCAGCAAGCGCTAATCTGCGAATTTGCTTTTACAACAAAATGCCTCGCTTCGGCGGGGCATTTTGCTATTTACGCGCCCCTGGCTTTGGTCAGGTTTTTCTTTATACAAAAAAATGCCCGGCAAAGCCGAGCATCCTAACCTTTGTTTGCAAGTAATTCGCCGAGGCGTTAGAAATTATCGTCACGATCGAACATGTGTGTCACGAATTCCACGACGAGCGTTTCGTAAGCGTCATCGCTGAAAATCGGCTTTTGCATCAGGTCGATTGCTTCTTGCGAGAGCTTCCCGGTCTTTGCGAGTTCCGCACCGCCCTTACGATACTTGTCGCGGAGCATGTTCAAACGACGTGGCCCGCCACGATGGTCGAGTGCGCGCATTTGCGGACAAGCGATTAGCGTGTAACCTTCATGGCCGAGAATAATGTCGAACTGCTTGCGGATCGGTTCATAGACAACGTCTAAGTCCATCCAAGCGCAGCTCGAAAGCAGAATAATCTTTTGCCCTTCTTTTTGGAATTGCAGCCCGTGCAAGTGCGAGTTCATAGCGTTCGCACCGTCCTTGAGCTTTTGGCCCATGTATGGGTGAACCATGCCCACGATGCGGTCCATCAGGACCTTCATCTGCCCTGGGATGCTGAACAAGAACAGCGGGAAACTCCAAATGACAATGTCCGAATTGGTCAGCTTTTCGCGAATCATCGGAACGTCGTCGTCCTTAATAAAGCAGGAACCGTCTTCGCGGCCCCAGCAACTAAGGCAACCGCGGCAGGGTTTGATGTGCATCCTGTCGATGAAAATGTACTCGGTCTCGTAGTCGCCGTTCTGCTCCAACCCTTCGACAAAAGCCTTCGTCGGGATGAGGGTGCCACTACGTTCATTCTTTGGACTTGCGACCATTACGAGTATTTTCTTTTTCTCTGCCATGCGCGCAAATTTAGAAAAAGTTTTTGTAAATTATTTAAATGGCAATTGTTAACGAAATTCAAAAAGCTCTTTTTGCAAAGCAGGACTTGAAGTTTAAGGCCTTTCATAGCAAGCTGATCCCGACGACGGACCCGAATTCGGTCATTGGCGTGCGAACTCCGGACTTGCGTGCGATCGCGAAAACGTATTCGACTCATCCGGATGTGGAAAAATTTTTGTCAACGCTTCCGCATAAATATTACGATGAAAATCAAATACATGCGTTTATTTTGTCTTTGATTAAAGATTACGATGATTGTGTTTCGCATGTTGATGCATTTTTGCCGTTCGTGGATAATTGGGCCACTTGTGACCAGATGCGACCGAAAGTTTTTGCAAAGGTGACAAACCGCGAGAAACTTTTGAAAGATGTTCAGCGCTGGATTAAAGCCCCGATTGAAAAAGTCTATACCGTGCGCTTTGGAATCGAAACGTTGATGTCGTTCTTTTTGGATGGCGACTTTGACATGAAATATTTGAAATGGGTTTCGAAAATTCGCAGCGAGGAATATTACCTCAACATGATGGTTGCGTGGTTCTTTGCAACTGCACTTGCTAAGCAGTACGAGGCAACAATTCCGTTTGTTGAAAAACGCGTTCTCGACACATGGACGCATAACAAGACGATTCAAAAGGCGATTGAAAGTTATCGCATTACCGACGAACAAAAGGCTTATTTGAAATCGTTGAAAGTTTAGTATCTTTGCAATATGATTGAACATTCTATACAGACCGTAAAAACTGACCGTTTTGAAATGGATTACATCAAGTTTGGCACGGGCGCGCGCCCGCTCGTCTTGCTTCCGGGAATGAGCCTCAAAAGCACGATGGGCATTGCCTCGATGGTGGTGGATTCGTATAAAATATTTGCAGATGATTTTACGGTTTACTTGTTCGACCGCAAGAAGAATTTTGGCGAATCGTACCTGATGGAAGAAATGGCTGCAGATACCGCCGAAGCGATGGATGCGTTGGGCATTGAACGCGCATGCATGATCGGTATTTCGCAAGGAGGCATGATTGCGCAACTCATTGCGGAACAGTTCCCGCAAAAAGTTGAACGCTTGGTGCTCGGTTGCAGTGCGTCTCGCTTGAACGAAATGTCTCGCGCGGTGATGACTGAATGGAAACGCCTTGCCGATGCGGGTGACATCGAATCGCTTTGTTCGAATTTTATAGATAAAGTATTTTCTGCCGAAACCATTCGCAAGTATAAAAAAAGCTTGATGCGCATGAACACGAATGCAACAGAACAAGACATGAAACGTTTTTGCGTTTTGGCTCGTGCATGCCTCGCGTTCGAAGCGTACGAAGGCCTTTCGAAACTCAAGTGCCCAACGCTTATTTTGGGTGCCGAACTTGACCAGGTCTTGGGCGTAATTGCTTCCCGTGAAATTGCCGAAGTGCTAAAGCAAAACGGCATACCGACAGAATTGTACGTTTACGAAAACTACGGCCATGCCGCTTACGATGAAGCCCCGGATTACCGCTCGAAAATTCTGGAATTCTTGAAAAAGTAAAATTGCCCCTTTTTTGGCATGGTTTTCGCATCTCTGCGTCTTGAACCTATCGATCGTTTTTTCTAAATTTACGCCCGTCCAAGCAATATCGCCTGGATATAAACAATCACCGGCTTGCAAGAGTCGCTTCGGTGGCGGAGCACAACTAATGTTGAACTTCGCTTTGTGGCTTAATTGCAGTCCGGGTAGTAACAACCGAAAAGGAAAATATACTATGGCTAATTTGCCTTCCGTCGAAGATCTGCTTGCTGCAGGCTCCCACTTTGGTCACCAGACTCAGCGCTGGAACCCGAAAATGAAACCCTACATCTTGGCAGAAAAGAACGGCATCTACGTTCTCAACCTCTCCAAGACTCGTGAACTCCTTGAAGAAGCTGCCAAGGCCGCTGCCAAGATTTCTGAATCTGGCAAGACCGTGCTCTTCGTTGGCACGAAGCCGACTGCACGTCAGTGCGTGCTCGACGCTGCTGCTGTTTGCAACCAGTTCTCCGTCACCAACCGTTGGTTGGGCGGTATGCTCACGAACTTCCAGACTGTCCGCAAGTCCATCAAGAAGATCGACAAGATCGACACCATGGAACAGGACGGCACCTTCCAGGCTCTCTCCAAGAAGGAAGTCCTCGACAAGAATCGTGAACGCGCCAAGCTCCTCGACGTGTTCGGTGGTATCCGTGAAATGGTGAACCTCCCGGGCCTTCTCGTCGTGACCGACCTCGCTCACGAAAAGATCGCTGTTGCTGAAGCTCGCCGTCTCCACATTCCTATCATCGGCATCTGCGACACGAACGTCGATCCGACCCTCGTGGACTACCCGATTCCGGCAAACGATGACGCTGTGAAGTCCCTCAAGCTCATTGTGGACTACATCGCTGCTAACGTCAAGCCGCGCGTCGCTTCCGAAAAGAAGGAATCCAAGGAAGAAGTGAAGAAGTTCGACAACGGCGAGGACAAGTAATATGCAGATTACCGCTTCCCTCGTTAACGAACTCCGCCAGAAGACTGGCGTCGGCATGATGCAGTGCAAGAAGGCACTCACCGAAACTGACGGCGATATGGAAAAGGCTTTGGAACTCCTCCGCAAGCAGGGTGCTGCTGTTGCTGCAAAGCGCGCAGACAAGGCTGCTAAGGAAGGCCGCGTTTACCTTATCGAAACCGCAGACAAGGCTGCTGCTTTCGAACTCACCTGCGAAACCGAACCGGTTTCTAACAACGACGACTTCGTTGCTCTCGCTGCTTTGGCTACCAAGGCTGTCGAAACGCAGGCAATCGCTTCCGTCGAAGATCTCAAGAACGCTGTTGTTGACGGCGTCAAGATCAACGACCGCCTCCAGGACGTGCTCGTCAAAATTCAGGAAAACATTGACTTCCGCAAGTTTGCAGAAATCAAGAAGGTCCCGAACTCTGTGTTCGGTGTCTACAGCCACATGAAGGGCAAGATCGGTGTTATCACTGAACTCGCATTCGAAGGTTCTGCCGACGAAGCTGCTCTCAAGCAGGCTGCTAAGGACATCGCTATGCAGGCCGCTGCTTTCGCTCCGGTTGCTTTGAACGATGCTGCTGTTCCGGCTGAAACGATCGAAAAGGAAAAGGAAATTGCCAAGGCTCAGATCGAAGCTTCTGGCAAGCAGACCAAGCCTGAATTCATGCAGCGCCAGATCGATGGCCGCGTGGCTAAGGTTCTCAAGGAAATCGTTCTCGAAGATCAGGAATTCTTCATGACTGAAAAGAACCCGAAGAAGCTTTCTGTCAAGGACTACCTCCAGGAAGTCGTTGCAAAGCAGCTCGGCCTTTCCAGCTTGAAGGTCGTGAACTTCATCCGCTTTGAACGCGGTAACTAATTTACTGAGTCATCCTGAGCGGAGCGCGTTGCGCGAAGTCGAAGGATCTCAGCGAAATTAAAATGGTCGCTCCCTCGCGGGGCGGCCATTTTTGTTTTTACTCTGAATATTTGGATAAATTAATCGTTGAACAAATGCCACAGGTAAATTCGCCAGCCGTTGACGGTGTTGGCTCTTTCATCTTCTGTTCCGCCGTTGTGAATCGAACCGAAACTTTTGCCGGTGATCTGATTTAAAATGGCCTCAAGTACATCTACGACGAGTTCGGGGCTGTAATGCCGCATCGCTTCCCAAGCTTGTGGGGATTTGTTTTCTAACGAAATCCCTTGAACTGCGAGTTCTCTTCGGTCGTCCATTTGGCAGATAATGGCGGGGACTGCTTGAAAGCCTAATTTCTCTAGTTCGGTGTATGCGTTTGTTGCCTTGGACCCCACAAGCATGTTTTCGATGAGTTTTTTGACCTTAGAAGAATGTTGAACTGTCGGGCAAATTTTATCGTGGGCGCTTTTGACGATAATTTCATTTTGTTTTGCAATTTCTTCCTTTATTTTGATTTCGTCTGCTTCGGGGAAAATGGATTCAAGATAGTAACTGCTCGAGTAACCAAGGACTAGAGTAACAATGGATTTTTTACCATTGAATAAGAATAAATTTGAATCGTTGCGGTGGACCTTTTTGTTTTTCTCACCGTGTATGTATTTGTTGATGATGATTTCTTTTGAAGGGACATCGCCTTTTAAAACAGTGTCGATTGCAAAATCGATTTCAATATAATCGCCTTTTGTCTTTTGGATTTTCTTAATTTCATTTGTGTCGACTTGAATCGTTCCTGTGAGGATATATGGCGATTGCGCGACTCTTATCCATGGGGTGTCTTTGGGAAAATGTTCAGATATTTTCTTGATAGCGCTTTCGAATGCGGCTTTATTTTCAGGCGAGTCTTGAAGCTCTTCTTTAGCGGAATCGCACGCGGCAATCCCGACTGCAATTATAAATGTCGCGAGAATGAAAAGAAAATTCTGTTTTAAGTTATGCATACATAGGCAAATTACAAAATTATCAATGTAAATTTGCTTAAAAGAAGACTCGCAGAAACGAAAAGCACGTGAAAAGATTGTATTTTAAATCCATGAAGTTTGTTTTTGCATTGCTTTTATCTTTAACTGCCATACTGCATGCGCAGCAGACTCCGATTTCGGGACCTTCTTATGACGAAATACTTGAATCTCTTGAAAAAGGAATTGAAAAAAAGAAATTTTGCGAGACGAACGCGATTGGCCTGAATTTGCTTATTCTAGATGGCTATTTTGTTATAAGTTGCCACGTTGGTGGTGGGGTGTCTTCAATTAATGCTGATGCAAATTCTACTCGTATTTTTACAAGTGATACAACTCGCGAATATCCTGTTTGGACTAGAGTTTATGGCGTTTCTCAAGCATCGCCAGATTCAGTAATTAAGATCCTTAAAGAAATACGAGCGAAAAACGCTGATAAAGTTGACCGCGACGAGATAAATGTTTCGTTCCCGTATCAGGATAAAAGTATTTACAAATACAAGAAGTTTTTTGGAAAACTTAAGGCCGCCGGATTCTCGAAGATAAGGTTGCTTGCTAAAGAGGAAGAATTTAGCGATAAGGTATATAAGAATCTTCTGCTCAAAAAATACAGCAAGGAACAGATTGAATCGTGGGAAAGTTCTAAGCATTCTTGCAATAAACAATGGTTGCACATCACGGACTCAAAGCTTTCATACTCTGCACATAAACCTTTAAAATGGGATGGAATAAGTGATCCTGACTTTTCAAAGAAGCCTGCTAAAAGAAGAAAAGCTTCGCATGTAAAAGAGATTGTCGATAAAAACAAACCAAAACTTTCAAGTATTCGTAAGAAATACCGAATGCAGGCGCCTCGTTTAAAAGAAGTAAAAAACAGTGAACATCCAGATGCAGAAATTCAATACGACATTGTAGTAAAATTTACTATTGCGCCCGATGGAAAAATTAGTGAAATTGAAGTAGTGTCATCATCAACAGGAAATGAAAAATTTGACAAAGCAATATGTGACGCAATTTCCGCATGGACTTTTGATGAGGCGGATGATGTAACTCGCGTAACCTTGCCGTTAAAGTTCGATAAAAGGTAAGTATGGATTTGTGATAATGAATCGAATGAAACGACTGTTATTTTTGATTGCTTTGATTACTTGCATGGCGGTGGCTACTGTGGAGCCTGAACGGGCCCATTTTGAAGGCGGAACGGATCATATTATTCATGAAAATGGTCTTTGCCGTATAAACTCTTTTCCGCTCAATGATTACATTAAAAGCAATTATGAGGCATGGCCGTTTCGCCCAATAGATAATAGTCCGTGTTATTCATGTAGACCTATGTTCATGTTTAAAACTCCTCTTGAGGGGGGCGGATATCAGGCTTTTTGGAGTATTCGTGATTCGATGTTCTATTTGGATAGTGTGACTATCAGTGCGTGGGCGCGTTCATTTGATTATGAATCGTCTGGGTCTCTCAAAATAGTTTCTGTTCGCATTCCTCTGCAAGAAATTATCTTGAATAAAACTGCTGAAAAAAAGAATGAGCCTTTGGTTGCTGATTTTGTAAATGATTCTCTTTTTTTTGAATGTGCCAATGGATATTATGCAGTTCATGTAAAGGAAGGTAAAGTCATTTCTTTGCACGAGGAAAAACTTCAAGAAGAATTTGTGGGATGGTATTCTAAACCGGTGAAGTCTCCTGCAACATCCGAGAAAATTGAGGAGAAAAAGTTTCTGAAACTTTATCGGGAAAATCAGACTCCGTTTGCATCGTATTATCATGTGCTAGATAGCCTTCAACAGGCGCTAGATGACAAAGAAAAAATGCAGTATATTCAAGAAGCCCGTCTTGACCCGCGTTTTAAACGATTTGAAGATTTTTTCATAATCAATGCAGTGAACTACTCTTATCATTATGAGTTAAGTAAATTGAATTCTCATTATAATGAGTTAAATCGATGTTATGGTTTTTATGTGTCCTTGAAAGGAAAAACTCCGTTTAGAGAACTGATTCTTCGACAATGTAAGATTGGTAGTATGACGGAGTCGTTTGATGCTGATCCCGTTGAAAGTGTTAAGCTTTTTCTGAAAACGCTTATAGCGGTTCGTAAAAATCCGTCATTTGAAAAATGGCTTGAGTATAAGAAACTTTTGAGAAATGATGGAGGAATGAGCCTTTTTTATGAACAAGATTTTATTGTTGTGAACGAAAAAATTTCCAAAGATAGTGTTTGGAAAAAACTTAATATGTCGGGAAATTATGTGGCGACACTGCAATTTGGCGAAGGAATCGTGCCGTTGTATGTATTTATGTTGAGTGATAATGGCGATGTTCTTGTATCGGTTGCGGATGTTCAGAAAGGGGAAGATTTTTTCAATATTGCTATTGATCGTTTTTCTCCTTGGAATCACCGAGGATTTGCATCTCATATGAAACGATGTGAAGAAAATTTTTCGGAATCGGATCCTCTTAATCTTTGTGATTACGTAATCATCCGCCATGACGGTAAAATAGAATACGGCCCAAAGAGCGGTAATCCGTAAGGTGGGTTGTTGGGCTTAAATCTAGGAGCCAAATGATGAAAAAAAAGTTTTTTCGTAAGTGCTTAATTTTGTTATTTATTTTCGCATTGATGGGGTGCGAAGAAGAAAATGTTGAAGAGAGAGATAATATTAGTGAATTCCTTGGCTTGAAAGAGAAAATAGATACTGTAGCCTACCCGTATTATAAGAAAAACTCAGAACATTATTTTGTATTAGACGGTTTTCTTCGCCGATACTACCATTATAAAAATTTTGATGAAACGTTCTCGTTGGATGATGATATAACTATAGTCAATGGTGGTCGTGAATTTTACATTTATTCAAAAACGAAAAATGGCCAAAAGAAGATTTGGTCTAGTGAATGTGAAGATTCTAAGTTCGTTTCTGAAGAACAAATCAGAATATTGGATAGTTTGGAAAATGAAGTGAGAAAAGATTTTAAAGAAAAGCCGGTAAAAGAGGAGTGGAACGTTTTTTCCTTCAATTGGAAGGGGAAAAATTTTGATGTAAGTCTTGACGAACGTTTCGAATACGTAAAGAATTCCCATTTTGGTGCTCGCAAATCAGAAGTGCAGTTTTACCAATATTTGAAAAATATTTTTGTGCCTGGATGTAAGGGGAAAAAGAATAAAGTTATGGGAAGAATAAAATGGTGATTTTCCTAGAAATCAAATAATTCGGGTTTCGCATTTTTCTACATTTCCCTCCGTAAAAAAGCAAAAGGATACGCTATATGAATATTCTCGTTGTTGGTAGCGGTGGTCGTGAACATGCGATTGCCCTCGCTGTGAAGAAGTCGCCGCTGTGCGATACCCTCGTGTGCGCTCCGGGTAACCCGGGCATGGCAAACCTCGGCAAGTGCGTGCCGGTGGACGTTGCTGACCCCAAGGCCATTGCCGACCTCGCCGTGGCAGAAAAGATCGACCTCGCGGTCATCGGCCCGGAAATTCCGCTGGTCGCTGGCGTGGTGGATGAATTCCGCCGTCGCGGGCTGCGCGCTTTCGGCCCGACTGCGGCTGCTGCCGCGCTCGAAGGCTCCAAGGCCTTCAGCAAGGATATCATGAAGAAGTACAACGTGCCGACGGCAGCCTTCGAGACCTTCACCGATCTCGCCTCCGCCAAGAAGTTCCTCGCCGAACACCCGGCTCCGATCGTGGTGAAGGCGTCGGGCCTCGCTGCGGGCAAGGGCGCTATCGTCTGCATGACCGACAAGGAAGCGAACGACGCTGTCGAAGAAATGCTCGGCGACAAGGCTGTGTTTGGCGAATCCGGCAAGACGGTCGTGATTGAAGAATTCATGGACGGCGAAGAAGCCTCCATCTTCGTGGTTTGCGACGGCAAGGACTACGTGATTCTCAGCTCCGCGCAGGACCACAAGCGCGTTTTTGACGACGACAAGGGCCCCAACACTGGCGGCATGGGCGCTTACAGCCCGGCTCCGGTGGTGACAGACGCTCTCCTCGACGAAGTGAAGGCGAAGATTATCGAACCGACCCTCAAGGGCATGGCCGCCGAAGGCAAGCCTTACACGGGCGTTCTCTACGTGGGCATCATGGTGACCTCCAAGGGCCCGAAGGTCGTGGAATACAACTGCCGCCTCGGTGACCCCGAATGCCAGATTGTGCTTCCGCTCTACGACGGCGACGTGCTCGCCTTGTTCGATGCTGCCGAAAAGGGCGAACTGGCCAAGCTCGGTGCCCCGAAGGCTCCGAAGGGCAGCTCCGCTATCGTCGTGCTCGCAAGCGCCGGTTATCCGGGCTCCTACGAAAAGGGCAAGGTTGTTACGGGTATCGAAGAAGCCGAAAAGAACGGCGCTCAGGTGCTCCATGCCGGTACCAAGATGGTCGACGGCAAGCTCGTCACGAACGGTGGCCGCGTGTTTGGCGTGGTGGGCCATGGTGCAACGCTCCAGGAAGCCTTGAACATCGCTTACGAAGCTTGCGAAAAGGTTCAGTTCGAAGGCAAGTTCTACCGCAAGGACATCGGTAAGAAGGGCCTTGCCAGGTTGTTGGCAAAATAAAGTTATCAATAACGTCATTCTGAGTCCTTCAGGACGATATACGAGACTAGGGGCTTTAGCCCCTTAGTAGAGTTAGGTTCGTAGGAGCAGAATCCAGTTGTGTTTTGCCCTGGATCCTTCGCTGCGCTCAGGATGACGAAGAAAGGAAACATAAATATGGACTTAAAAGAAAACGCAAAGGTCGGTATCGTTGCCGGTAGCAAGTCCGACCAGGAAACTGTAGACAAGATCACCGCCGTGCTCGACCAGTTCGGCATCGTGTGGGAATTCAACATTCTCTCTGCTCACCGCACTCCGAACGCCACGGCAAAGTATGCCCGTGAAGCCGCCGGGCGAGGCCTCCAGGTCCTCATCGGTGTTGCTGGCCTCGCTGCAGCCCTCCCGGGCGTGCTCGCAGGGCACACGATTCTTCCGGTCATTGGCCTGCCCTGCGCCGGCGGCCCGCTCAACGGCGTCGATGCCCTGCACAGCATTGTGCAGATGCCCCCGGGAATCCCGGTGGCCACCGTCGGTATCGGTAACGGCAAGAACGCCGGTTACCTCGCCGCCCACATCGTTGCCATCGCTGACCCCGCTGTTCGCGAGAAGCTCGTGGCCTACCGCAAGAGCCTCGGCGATATCGAAGGCTAATTCTCAAATCGCTGCATTGCAGCAACTTGGTTTGCAGAACTTTGGACGTCATTGCGAGCATCGAAGATGCGAAGCAATCCACCTGATGTCCGCTTACTAAGTTCGAATACGCTGGCATTCCCGCCAGCGTTTTTTTGCACTGTTATCCGTTTTGTTCATTGCATCGCAGGCTACTGCGTTTTCCGTTCATCTATTGAATTTCGTTTTTTATCTCTTTCTTACGCTTACTAGTCGCTAACGGCTAGCCGCCAACCACTTTTAGTCTCGTTCTTTTGTATATTGTCCTAGTCTATAATTTCTAGCCCGTTTTGTGCCTATGATTTACCGTGTTCTGAAAAAATCTTTGTTGCTGGGAGCGCTGCTTCTCCTATCTGTCTCGTTTGCCCAAAGTGGGCTCCAGCCTAACGCTAATGTCGGTTTTGGTACTCCGAATGGTAGTGGACAAGTGTCATACGACTCTTGGAGTGAACGGAGTGGTTCTGTAAAAAAAAGCTCTGGAGAAAATTCTTCTTCTAGTTCCGTAACCTCGTCTTCCGTGCAGTCTGGGTCCGTAGCGCAGTCCCGTATTGCAGGTACATTGGCAGCTTCGTCTTCCAGCGCTCAGCTCCCGAAATGGCAGATGCTTCCCGAAATGAAGGCTCCGTGGATGAAGGGCGAACGGCTCGAATATGAGCTCAGCTGGGGATTCATTACGGCGGGTTATGCAACGCTCGAAGTCAAGCCGCGCAAAGATGGCAAAGTCGAATTTCTGACATTTGCGACTGCCAATAAGACGGTCAATAAATTTTACCCGGTTCACGATACCGTTTATACGCTCGTTCGTAACAAGGGACTCATGACAGACGTGTTCCGCAAGTCTCTCCATGAAGGAACGTTCCATAACAAGTCGCTAATCCGCTTTGACCGCAATGCCAAGAAGGCGTTCTTGTCCGATACCGTTTTCTCGGACCCGGTTAGGCGCTATGTAAAGCGCTCTGCTGATACGTCCGTTGCTATTGAAGGGCTTGAACATAGTATCATGTCTGCGTTCTATCTTGTGCGTACTCTCCCGCTTAAGGAGGGGGCTACTTCCCGTTTTTCGGCTGTTAGTGGGGAAAAACGCTACGAACTCAAAGTAGTTGTTCACAAGCGAGAAACGATTAAAACAGATCTTGGCACGTTTAAGACGGTCAAGGTTGAACCTGTTCTGGATGGCGACGGCATTTTCAAATCTAGCGGCCGTATTTTTATCTGGTTTACCGATGATGATAAACGTCTTCCGGTGCTCATGCAGTGCGAAATTAAGCTGGGAAGTATCAAGGCCGAGTTGACGAAGGTCAAATAGTTGTCCTAAAAACTTACAAAATTGTAAAATCATACGAAAAAACAACTTTTACATGAAGTTTATGAAAAAAACTTCTATAAAAAGTTATATTCCAAGCGTGGTTATTTATCCGAGGCTTTTTTAATGCTGAAAAAATTGTTGTTGCTGTTGTGCTTGGCTAGTTTGGTTGTATGGGCTGCTCCCTCAAAAGGGCGTAAAGCGGCTATGAAGAAAAAGGCAGCTCCTGTTGCTGAACAGACTGTTGAAGCTCCAGCAGCTTCTGCTCCGGCTGATTCAGATGACGGTTTTATGTCTGTTGCCGAAAGTTCGTCTTCTGCTGCAAAAGTTGCCGCTGACGATGACGAAGAGGAAAATGTCGAAACTTCTACGGCTGGCATGACTGCAGCTCAGCGTACGGACTATCTTACCCGTAAAAAGTTTGAAGAAGAACAGCGTTTGGATGAATATGCAAACTCCGAACGTCGCCGTGACTGGCTCAAAGATCGTCTGATTTTCGAAGCTGGTCTTGGTTCCCGTATGCCGTTCATGGGCGAAACGGGTATGGGCTTTGGTGCCGGTATTGAATATATTACCCGCTGGCATATCGGTGCTTTTGCTTCTTTCGGTCTATTGCCGAAGGTCAAGGATGGCGAATTTGAAGAATATAAGCTTCAAGGTGGTACTGGCTATAAGGTTGGTATCAACTATTACTTCTTCCCGAAGATTCCGGTTCATTTGGGCTTGTCTGCCTCTTATGGTACAGTTTATTTCGACCACGATATGGAACCGGATGCCTCTGGCCTTCGTAGTTTGATTTCTGTTAAGGGTTACCAGTTTGACGTTTTGATTGCATACCTTACCAATGAATGGTATTACTTGCAGTTCTCCTTCGGTATGTACTATGCACCGGTTCTTGGCAAGGCTCCTGAAAGTAACCCGAGCTTCAAGAAAACGGTGGACTCCAGAACCGAAGCTGTTGATACTTACGCATCTCGTGTCGTGAACAAGCCGAACGGTATGGAAAAGACTGGCATTGTGTTTGGCGTTACAATAGGTTACGCTTTCCCGGAATTCTTCCCGGATGATACCGAAAAGCGCCGCCGTCAGCGTGAAAAGGAACGCAACAAGGCTGCTGCAGGCACTAGTGCCTGGAACCGCTAGTTTAAGCGCATAAAAGTTTAGCCCGCCAAGTTCAATGCTTTGGCGGGCTCTTTTTTTAATACCCATGTCCGGAATCGAACCGGAATACCTTCCTTCGGAGGGAAGGACACTATCCATTGTGATACACGGGCGTGTGGCGCGTAATATAGTAAATTAATCCACTATTTTCACAATCAGTTCGTGCGGTTCGGCGTCTACAACAATTGCGTTGTGGAATTCGCCGACATCACCGTCGCCTTCGACAACTTTCACGATATCGTCGTTTTCCATCGAGTTGCCTTCGGTGCGGCCGTAGAAGTGGTATTCGCTTTCTTCGGCGACTTGGTCGATGATGATTTTGACCGTTTTACCAATCATGTTCTCGGCGTATTCTGCAGCGAGTTCTTCCTGGTAGTCCGTGACCGCTTCGAGCCTTGCACGGGCGTCGCTTTCGTCGACGGCGGGCAAGTCCATCTCCATCACCGGAGTGCCTTCTTCGGGGCTGAATACAAAGCCGCCCAAGTGGTCAAATTGCACGTCCTGCAAAAGTTCCATGAGCTCTTCGAAATCCTCGTGCGTTTCGCCGGGAAAGCCTACGAGCACTGTGCTGCGGAGCGTTACGCCTGGAATGCGTTCGCGAATCTTGTGCAAAAGATCGACGAGTTCTGCCTTGCGGTAGTTGCGCTTCATGTACTTGAGCATCTTGTCGCTTGCATGCTGGATTGGCATGTCCACGTACTTCACGAGGCGCGGCTCGTTTGCCATCAAGTCCAAAAGCTCATCGTCCACGAACATCGGGTACCAATAAAGCATACGGATCCACGGAATGCTCGTGTTGTCCAAAATGGCGCGCAAAAGCTGTGTGAGTGTGCCGCCTTTTTTGCCCTTTTCACGTCCAAAGTAAGTCGTGTCTTGGGCGATCAAAGTAATCTCCTTGACGCCTTGCGCTTCGAGGTCCTTTGCTTCGGCAACGATATCTTCGATGGAACGCGAGTCCTGCTTGCCGCGAATCAAGGGGATGGCGCAGTAGGCGCAGCGGCGGTTGCAGCCTTCTGCAATTTTCAGATAAGCGTGGTGCGGGAATCCGCCCAAGTTCATGCGGGCGAGGTTCTCGGCTTCGCAACCTTGCGGTGCAACAATGCCCATCTTTTTCAAAAGTTCGCCGGGCTTGTAGGTGCCGACCCAGTAGTCCACTTCGGGCAGTTCCTTCATCAGTTCTTCACCGTAGCGACCGCTCAAGCAGCCTGCGACAATGAGCTTCTGCTTTGCTTTTTTCGCTTTAGCTTGTGCGAGAATCGCGTTGATGGATTCTTCCTTAGCGGCTTCGATAAATCCGCAAGTGTTCACGAGGATGTAGTCTGCTTTGGCGGCAGAATCGCAAGTGACAAAACCTGCATGGAGCATTTCGCCGACGAGGTTTTCTGCGTCGACCTGGTTCTTGGCGCATCCGAGATGCACGACAAATACTTTTGGCTTTTTAGTAGGCATGCCCCAAATATAGAATTTACGGCAAGGCGGCTGTAATGGAAAAAACAAATGAAAAAGGCTCCGCAAATGCGGGGCCTTTGACAGTTCGTTGCTTTTGTAAAAACTACATGTCTTCGCTTGCGCCAGGCTGACCGATGCGGTCGTTCTTGCGGTTGTCCACCCAGCCGGCATATCCCTGCGGAGCGAGGACTTCCTTGCCGAATTGCTGTGCGTTTGCGATTGTGGAGAAGTATCCGACGCGTACGCGGTAGAACGTGCCTTCGAGTTCGCCCGGATTTTCAACTTCGGCGACGTAAGCCTTGATGCCTTGGTCGGAGAGCTTGCTTACGACGTTGTTTGCGGCTTTTCTAGAAGCCTGAATGCTTACCTGGATGACGAACGGACCGGAGGATTCCTGTTCGACGCTAGAAACGGGTGCCGGTTTTTCTTCGACAGGGGCGCTCTTTTCTTCGGTGAGGGATTGAATAGGGACCAACGCGGGTTCTTCTTGGGTTGCTTCGGGTGCGGCTTCTTGGACAGGAGCGGGTGCTTCGACAACGGGTTTTGCCTCGACTTGAGGTGCGGCTTGTTCTTCCTTGCTACCGCATGCGGAAAGTAAGGCACAGGAAAGGGTGATGGCCCCAAGTAAAGATACCGATTGCAGTTTCATGGGTGAACTCCACATTGAAAAAATTTTCTCCGGCGAATTGGAATAATCTTACAAAGAATATACATAAGTCTTTGATACTTCGCAAGTTATG
>CAMUYW010000049.1 GCA_947165045.1 uncultured Fibrobacter sp.
AAATCGGCCGAGGAGCACTATTCGACATCTGGAGAAACATTTCTCATAGAATATCATCTTAAGAATCGAGACATCATTACTATCAAACGAGATTGCGTGAGCGGTCTTGTGTTGGCACGGTTCTTGCATATATTCCCGCGAAAACAGAGCGGAAACGCGCATTTTGTTTCATTTTGAAACTTTAAGACGTTTTGTGCTTCAAATTTTAACAAAGGACGAATACATGGCAACTGAGAAGATGGAATTCCAAACTGAAGTTCGCGACATGCTGAACTTAATGATTCACTCGCTTTACAGCAACAAAGAAATTTTCCTCCGCGAACTCGTTTCGAACGCAGCGGACGCACTCGACAAGCGCCGCTTCCTCTCGCTCTCCGACGCAAGCCTCCTCCCGGTCGGCACACAGCTCAAGATTGACATTTCCGTGAACAAGGAAGGCAAGCGCCTCGTTATCGAAGATAACGGTATCGGCATGAACAAGGACGACTTGATCAACTGCCTCGGCACCATCGCCCGCAGCGGTACCAAGAACTTCATCAAGAACCTCAAGGAAGGCGACAAGGGCAGCGTCGATTTGATTGGTCAGTTCGGTGTGGGTTTCTACTCCGTGTTCATGGTCGCAAAGAAGGTCGAAGTCCTCACGCTCAAGGCAGGCGAAACGCAGGGTTACCTCTGGTCTTCTGACGGCACAGGCGAATTCGAAATTAGCGAAGCTCCGCGCACCGATGTAGGTACAAAGATTACGCTTTACCTCAAGGACGGCGAAGAAGACGAAGACTGGACCTCGGAATGGAAGGTCAAGGACATTGTCCAGAAGTACAGCGGCTTTGTAAGCTACGGCATTTACTTCCACCCGGAACCGACCAAGAACGACAAGGGTGAACTCGAAACCAAGGAACCGCAGCGTTTGAACGACAAGACGGCTCTTTGGCGCCAGAGCGAAAAGGAAATCACTCCGGAACAGTACAAGGAATTCTATAACGTCATCGGTCACGAAGCCGACGAACCGGCCGCATGGAACCACAGCCATGCAGAAGGCGCCCAAGAATTCTGGAGCCTCGTCTACATTCCGTCCAAGGCTCCGTTCAACATTTGGCACAACGATGCATTGCACGGCCTCAAGCTCTACGTGAAGAAAGTCTTCATCATGGACGACTGCAAGGAACTCTTGCCGCCGTGGCTCCGCTTTGTGCGCGGCGTGGTCGATTCCGAAGACTTGCCATTGAACGTGTCCCGTGAAATTTTGCAGTCCAACAAGATCATCACCAACATCCGTAAGCACGTGATCAAGAAGGTGCTCGACACCTTGCAGAACATGGCCGACAAGGAAGCCGACAAGTACAACGCCTGGTGGCGCGAACTTGGCATGGTCTTGAAGGAAGGCTTCTACATGAACTGGGAACATCTTGACGAACTCAAGAAGTTGCTCCGCTTCGAAAGCACGAAGACCGAAGGCGACGCCCTCGTAAGCCTCGACGAATACGTAAAGCGCATGCCGGAAGGCCAGAAGGAAATCTACTACCTCATTGGCGACAAGAACGCCGTGAAGAGTAACCCGATGCTCGAAGCCTTCAAGGCCAAGGGTTACGAAGTCTTGCTCATGAGCGATGGCATCGACGAATTCATGATGAACAGCCTTTTGGAATTCGGCGACAAGAAGTTCCACGACATCGCCCGCGGTGATGTGGACTTCGAAAAGACCGAAGACGAAAAGAAGGCCGAAGAAGCAAACAAGGGAATTTTCAAAGGCCTCTGCGAAGACTTGCAGAAGATCTTGGATGCAGACATCAAGGAAGTCCGCGTGTCTAGCCGCCTCAAGGACAGCCCGTGCTGCCTCGTAACTAGCGAAGACGCCATGAGTGCCCAGATGGAACGCATGATGAAGGCCATGGGCCAAAAGAACTTGCCGAAGTCCAAGCGCATCTTGGAAATCAACCCGACGCACCCGATTTGCGAAATGCTCAAGAAGAAGGCTGAAGCGAAGGAAGATTTGGGCGATTGGCCGAAGGCCCTCTACGGTCAGGCTTTGCTTGCCGAAGGCTCTCCGCTCCCGAACCCCGCTGAATATGTGGCAGCGATTACCAAATTGCTGACAGCAAGTGTGAAGTAACGCCTTTGGCGTCATCCTGAGCGAAGTCGAAGGATCCAGTTATTGTCCAACAGCAAGACTTTACTGGATGCTTAAGCCCTTACGGGCTTCAGCATGACGATTAGCCACAGAAAAAAGACCACGATTAATTCGTGGTCTTTTTTGCGTTTTTGCAAATCCAGTCTCTAGTTTTTTATGCAGCGGACTGAAAACCCGTAGCTTTTGCGTCCGCAGTCCAGATACGTGTTGTCCTTGTTGTAGTTCAAGTACATGCCCCACGCGCAAGTGGCAGAAAACTCTGTAGAACTCCAGAAGTACGTGTCGTTGCCCTCGTTGTTGAAAAACACATCAGCATCGCGCCTGCCAGAAGTTTCCCTGTCACCGGCAGGAAATGCCGAAAACCCGAAGGCATCGGTACCGTAACCTTCATTATGCCAGCCTTTGGTGTACTTAAGGTCCATACCAGCAGTGGGTTTGCCACCCACAGCCTCAAACAGGGTTTTGAATTCCAGATCGGAAGGCAGATGCCAGCCCTCGGGGCATATTCCGCGCACCGGGTACTTCGGCGAGCACGTCATCATATTGAAGCCACAGGCCCTACCATTATTACTCCATTCGGCAGCACTATCCATCGCAGCAGCCCAGGTGTAAAGGCGACCGTACTTGGCGCAGTATTCTGCAGAATCATTATAGCAGTAACTATTTCGTTCTTTGTAGTTGAGGTTCTCAGCCATCCAGATCTGTTCGCCGATTTTCACAGTCTTGTAAGTCTGACCGTCGCGGTCGTCGGTCAGCGAACCGTATTCGCAATTGTCTTTCTTTTCGGTTTTGCACGAAGTCGCCACAGTCACCGAACTGCTTGATTCGGCACTGCTGCTGGAGCTTTTGACGGAACTGCTAGACACCGGTTCGTTCGAATCAGCGTTGCTGCCTCTGTCGTCACCGCATGCAGCGAGAAATAGTGCGGAAAGCAATACAAGAATCGACAAGAATTGTATGGACCCTCGCCTACGCGAGGATGACTGCCCGCAAAACAGCACGTTATACTTTTTCATCTACTCCTCCAATGAACACACGAAAATATTATTTCAATGTACGAAAAAAAAACAACTTTGTCAAGAAATTCATCCATGCCTCTAGGCATTTATGTTGAATCCATAAAAAATCCCCCAGACACGGTGCCTGAGGAGACAGAACGAGGGAAAAAGTTGGAGGATTTTCACGCGGGAATAAAAGAAACTTACCGCGTTAAAAGCGCGATAAGTGCGGTTATGAGACCGCCGACGACGATGCCTGCGAGAATGATTAACGCGACCATCATCCACTTGACGTATTTTGCCAAGCGAACATAAATCGACGTTTGATCTTTCGAAAAATGCTGATAAGCATTGAGGGCCGCCATCAAGGTAAAGCCCACATCATCGAGCCAGCCAAAAAATGGAATAGCATCGGGAACGGCATCAATGGGCGACAAGTCGTAAATAATCGCGGCCATCGCAAGTAAAATGGAAAGAGCCTTCCAAACAACCGGAGATTCGTCCTCGTCCACCTTGACACCACGTCTAGTTTGATGCATATCGTTCATGTCGTGAACTTCGACATCATCGTAAACTTTTTCTTGAGCCATCAAACTATCCTCTTTATAAACCAATTGCAGATTTAATATACACAAAAAAGGCAACCGTTTTCGCGGTAGCCTTTGTAAAAATTCGGTTTAGCCGACTATTTACCCGTGGTAGAGTTTGCTCGTCTGATAATTCGGTTCCGATGTCAGATTCACACCGAGGCGGCGGAACACACCAACGTCAACCTGCGAGAGGATTACGCTGGAGTGGACTTCGCTGTGGCGGAGTTCAGGGAGCTTTTCGAGAGCAATCTTGGCATTGTAATCAGTCAAGGCGCAAACGGAGAGCGCGACCAAAACTTCGTCCATGTGAAGGCGCGGGTTCTTGTGGCCGAGCTGTTTTGTCTTGAGGTTCTGAATCGGTTCAATCACCATCGGAGAGAGCAAACGCACTTCGTCAGGAATCTTTGCCAAATGCTTGAGCGCATCGAGAAGCGCGGCAGAAGAAGCTCCGAGCAACGAAGAAGTCTTGCCGGTGATAATCGTGCCGTCGTTCAGTTCGATTGCAACTGCCGGGCCGTTTGTTTCTTCGGCCTTTGCCACGGCGGCTACAGCCACCTTGCGGTCCTTAGCGCTGATGTGAGCCTGTTCCATCACAAGTTCAAGCTTGTAGACCTGATCTTTTTCGGCATTGCCCTTGCGGACTTGGCACAAAGTATTGTAATAGCGGCGGATGATTTCCTGATTTGCAGCTTCGCAAACGGCAGCGTCATCGATGATGCAGTTGCCAGCCATGTTCACGCCCATGTCCGTCGGGCTCTTGTACGGCGATTCACCGAGGATGCGCGTAAAGAGAGCGTTCAGCACAGGGAAAATTTCGACGTCACGGTTGTAGTTAATCGTCGTCTTGCCGTAAGCTTCCAAGTGGAACGGGTCAATCATATTGACGTCGTTTAAGTCAGCGGTAGCCGCTTCATATGCGAGATTCACCGGATGCTTAAGCGGAATGTTCCAAATCGGGAACGTTTCGAACTTTGCGTAACCGGCCTTGACACCGCGCTTGTTTTCGTGATAAATCTGAGAAAGGCACACGGCCATTTTTCCACTTCCCGGACCTGGAGCAGTCACCACCACGAGTTCGCGAGTAGTTTCAACAAATTCATTCTTGCCGTAACCGTCATCGCTCACGACGAGCGGAATGTTGCTCGGATAACCTGCAATTGGGTAATGGCGATAGACCTTGAGGCCAAGGGATTCAAGTTTTTTCTGGTAAGCGACAGCGCTCGGCTGTTCCTGCCAACGTGTCAACACCACGCTGCTCACGTAAAGGCCGTAACCGCGGAAGGCGTCGATCAAGCGGAGAACGTCCTGATCGTAGGTAATGCCCAAGTCGCCACGAACCTTGTTCTTTTCGATGTCGCCTGCGTTAATGGCAATAATGACTTCGGCCTTGTCCTTGATTTTTTCGAGCATGCGGATTTTGGAATCCGGAGCAAAACCAGGCAAAACACGGCTTGCGTGATGATCGTCAAAAAGCTTGCCACCAAATTCGAGATAAAGTTTTCCGCCAAATTTAGAGATACGTTCTTGAATTTTTTCAGATTGAGTTTTTAGATAAGCTTCGTTATCAAAACCAACTTTAAACATATATCAAATACCATTTTTTGTGTTTTAGACAATTATAAAAAAATGTAAACCACCATCTCAAGTCTAAAAAAATATTTTTTTGCCATATTTCTAAATTTAGCGATGAACATGTTTACTTACCGCTACAGAGAACTCGCCGTAGCCCTCGAAAAAAAGGGTGAAGTCCGCCTTGCACTCGCAAAAACGCTCCGCGTAAACCCCGAAGAAATCTTCAACCTCGAAGTGGAGCGTTTTTCGCTAGACTCCAGACGTAAAGGGGATTTGCGTTGGTCATATAATGTCATCTTTGATTTGAAGCGGAAAATCCGTACCACGGGGAATAACGCACGCGGGCTCATCGAAGCGGTCCGCGAAACGCGCAGCCTCGACGCCGAACCGGGCAAAAACACGGTCCCGATGGCAGGCCACGTCGATATCATTGGCGCAGGTCCAAGCGGCTTGTGGGCAGCATTGCATCTATTGCGCAAAGGATTTTCCGTCGACATATACGAACAAGGTAAACAAGTCGAAGAACGATTCCGCGACATCCGCAAATTTTTCGTAGACCGCAAGTTCAACGCACACAGCAATGTGCTATTCGGTGAAGGTGGCGCAGGCGCATTCAGCGATGGAAAGCTCAACACGCGTAGCCGCAATTTATTCAGCGAGACAGTCCTCAAGGACATGGTGCAATTCGGCGTTGACGAAAGCGTCGTGACATTTGCAAAGCCACACATCGGCACAGATAAACTTGTTTTGATGTTGCGAGAAATCCGCGCTGAAATTGTGAAGCTCGGCGGGAAGATTCATTTTAACACATGCTTGGAAGATATTGAAATCAAGCAAGGAAGAATTTGCGCGATCAAGTTAAGGGAGATTCCCGCCGGAGTTTATCCCGGCCCCCGAGCCGGGACGGGAATGACATTAGGCGTGAACTGCGCATCATATTGGAAGCTGTGCGAGGCGTTGGTTTTGGCATTCGGCCATTCGGCACGAGATATTTACCAGTTGCTCCACGCACGCGGAGTCCAGCTCGAAAGCAAAGCGTTCGCCATGGGCGTTCGTGTAGAACACCCGCAGATGCTCATCAACAAGCGCCAACTTGGAAACGTCGATACAAAGCTCACCGGAGCCGCAGAATATTTCCTCGCCACGCCGACGCTCAACAAAACTTCGAGCGCCTACAGTTTTTGCATGTGCCCCGGCGGAGTCCTTGTGCCATGCGCATCCGAACCGGGAACGCTCGCGACAAACGGCATGAGCTACAGCCGCCGCAACGGAGCATTCGCGAACGGCGCCATCGCCGTCCCGATTACAGCAGGCGCCGAAGGATTCGACATTCCCTCAAGCGGTTCGCTCTTTGGCGGTCTTGACTTACAACGCAAAATCGAGAGCGACGCTTATAACGTCGGCGGAAAAAATTACGCCGCGCCCGCACAGACAATCAAAAGTTTCCTCGCCAAACGCGAAGACAATGCGCTCCCCAAAACCACCTACCCTTGCGGGCTCGTTCCCAGCAATTTGTGGGATTGGATGGACAAGACGATTTGCAAGAGCCTTGCCGAAGGCTTCCAAAACTTCGACCGCAAAATTCCGGGATTCATCGAAGAAGGGCTAATTGTCGCCCCCGAAACGCGCACCAGCTCGCCACTCCGCATTCCGCGCAACAACGAGACGCTCGAAAGCGTGAATACCAAAGGATTGTTCGTCCTCGGAGAAGGCGCCGGATACGCAGGCGGAATTGTCACAAGCGCCGCTGACGGAGTTAGATTAGCACACTTTGCGAAGAAAGAAAAAGTTAGGTAACAGGTACAGTTTATGATCACACGCACTATCGACCGCAACTTTGCCAACATGCGCCTTGACAGATTCCTCCGCAAGGCATTCCCCGAAGAATCCCTCTCGGTATTTTTCGCTGTCATTCGCAAAAAGAAAGTCCGCGTGAACGGAGTCGTGGGAAAAGCAAACCAGATGCTCGCCGAAGGCGACGTCGTGAATATCTATGAGAATTTTAAGTCGGTAAGTGAGACAGACGAAAGCGGGAACGACAAACAGTCATCCTCGATCAAGCTCAGCGCGGGAGGGGATCCATCCAGTTCAAATCAAAATAATGCAACCAAACAAGATGCATGGATCCCGTCGGAGCAAAGCTCCTCCAGGATGACGGTTACCGGGTTCGCCAAAAACAAATCGACATGGGGCAAATCGACCTCAGCCGCAGAAAAGCAAGCACACTGGGGCGCGCACGAACTTGAATTCGTCATTCAAAACGAAGATTACGTCATCATTAATAAGCCCTCGGGACTCGCAAGCCAGCCAGGCAGTGGCACGCGCCCCGGCGAAAGCCTCGTAGAATACCTTTGGGAATGGGGCAAAAACGAAGGTCTCGACTTTAAGCCGACAATCGCCCACCGCCTCGACCAAGAAACTTCGGGCATGATTATTGCAGCGCTCCACGGCGATACACTCCGTGACTTTACGCGCCTTATCCGCGAACATGAAGTGGACAAGTACTACTTTGCACTCGTCAAAGGCAATCTCAAAAAAGACCGCGGAACCATCAACGAATCACTTTTGCGCACAGACAATGCCAAGGGCAGCAAAATGCTCGTCGGTCAAGATGACGAAAAGGCACAAAAAGCAATCACACATTACCGTGTCAAGCAACATTACGAAGGTTACGACCTCGTAAAAATCAAACTCGAAACAGGACGCATGCACCAAATCCGCGCCCACTTCGCTAGCATCGGGCATCCGCTCCTTGGCGATACGCGTTACGGCGATTTTGCGCTCAACCGCGAAGTCAAAAAGCAATTTGGTTTAAACCGTCTGTTTTTGCACAGCTGCCGTTTGGAATTTAATTGGCAGGGAGAACACAAGGTTTTCGATTGCCCACTCCCCAAGGAACTGCAAAGCGTCATCAAACAGCTAAAACCGCTCCGCATTGAGCGCCCGGAAAATAATTTCGAAAGAAGCCGTCGCAGATAAAGCAGGCGTTAAACAATTATGGATTCCCGCCTCCGCGGGAATGACGAACCCATTGAGCCGCAGGCGTTAAACCCGCGTTAGCGGAAAATCAAATTGTATGCTTCGCGGGGTGGCGAACTTGTCAAATGTTATTTCGTAGCAAAAATTCTTTTTATCGACAGCGCTAACCGTCCCCACCCCAAAAATCTTATGCATCACGCGCTCGCCTACAGCAAACTCCGCCGTAGGCGCTTTCTTTACAGCGCCAAGACTTTCGTCTTCATCAAAATCACTCAAAAAATCTCGTTCCTGATCGACATTTGCAATATGCGCTTTCGCGGCCTCAAGCAAATCTTCAGAAAAACCGCGAGCGATATCCAAACCTCCCATATCCGTTTCGAGCAAGAACCTCGACGGATAACGAGTCCCGCTCTCCCCCGCCACGCCATCTTCAGCATCGCTTAAGCAAAGTACATTCTCAGCACGCGTGAACGCCACATACGCCAAACGCCGCTCCTCTTCTAATTGCACTTTGTTCTGAACACGTTTCACTGGGAAAAAGCCTTCGTTCAAGCCGCACACAAAAACGTACGGAAATTCCAGCCCCTTCGCATTGTGAATCGTCATCAACTGCACACGATCTTTTTCTTCGGCATCTTCATCGACATTCGTAAAGAGCACAATATTTTGCAGATATTCGTCCAGCGAAGCATCTTCTTCATAGTAATTTTCAAATTCCAAAATACCTTGCTTGAGTTCCGCGAGATTGTCCAAGCGGTCTTCGTCGCCATCCAAGCGGAGCATTTCTTCGTACTTCGTTTCACGCAAAATCTTCGCCAGAATTTCAGAAACGCTCATGTCCCTATAGCACGAACGATATTTTTCAATCAGCTTTACATATTCAACGACATTGCTTCGCGCCAAAAATCCCTTGCAATCAAAATCAATCTTGTTGCGTTCATTCCCCACCGACGACATTTCCGCCTGCGACGAAATATCCGCAGCCACACTATTCAATAACCCAGCCTCTGCCACAATTTCCAGCAATGCTTCGTAAAGTCCAACACCGCGAGCATCCGCAAAGGCCTGCAAAATCGCGACCTTGCGCGGCCCAAATTGGCGCTTAGGAGTATTCACCGTCCGCAAAAACGACAAGTCATCCGCGTACACGAGCATGCGCAAATAGCAAATGACATCCTTAATTTCTTTGCGCTGGTAAAAGCCGACACCGCTATAAACTTTGTACGGAATATTCTCCGCCATCAACGATTCTTCAACCGTGCGCGACTGAGAATGCATTCGATAAAGCACCGCGATATCCTTATAACGCATACCACCCGCACTCTGCACCGCATTCTGAATACGCTCCACAATCCATTTGGCTTCTTCACGCGTGTTCTTCGCATGGTAAAACACGGGCGTTTTTCCGCCAACGCGCACCGGTCGCAAAACCTTCTCAATTCTAAACTTATTGTTCTTGATAACCGCATCAGGCACCTTCAAAATGCTCGGCGTCGAACGATAATTGTTCTGCAACAAAATCGTTTTCGTGCCTTGATGCGTCTTGTCAAATTCAAGAATGCGATTGACATCAGCACCGCGCCAACCATAAATCGTTTGGTCAGGGTCACCCACCACAAATAAATTCTTGTGATAACTCGAAAGCAAATCCGCGAGCATGAACTGTTGACCATCAATGTCTTGATATTCATCGACCATCACGTACATCATGCGTTTGCGCCACTTATCCAACTGCTCCAGGAAACTTTGAAGAATATAAAGAGTCACCAAAATCAAGTCATCAAAATCAAGCGCGTAATTTTTCTTTTGCTCGTAAAGATAGCGGTAGTAAACAGCCATCCACTTGTCATCCGCAGCATCCGACAACTCCAGCAAATGATCTTTCGGCAGTTCGCGACCATTCCCATTATAACCGTCCGACACTCCCTCTGAAGGCAGCTCCGCAAACAGTGAAACGTAATCCAGTTCATTCGCCTTGCGCCCGCCGATAAAATCAAGCACACTGCTAATCTTCAAATCCTTGAGCGAGAATCCCAAATCCGCATACGCCTTGCGCAAAAGCGACTTCTGGTCGTCCTCATCTAGAATCATGAACTCTTTCGGGTAGTTCAACACATGAATTTCTTCGCGCAAAAAACGCACACAGAATCCGTGGAACGTCGAAATGTAGCCGCTATCGTCACCGCCAAGAATCGAGCGGATGCGCTTTTTCATTTCGTTCGCAGCCTTATTCGTAAACGTCACACAAAGAATGTTCGCCGGCGAAATTCCCATTTCCTTCACGAGATACAAATAGCGATGCGTAAGCGTCCGTGTCTTGCCAGACCCAGCGCCCGCCACAACTCGCACATAGCCCTCGGTCGTCTCCACCGCTTCAAGTTGTTCCCTGTCCAAGCGGGAACGCTCCCACTCCAGGGACTTTTCGACAGGTTCCGTTTTATCTTGGGAGAGAGCCATCCGCGCCTCGTAGTGTAGTGAACATTTGTTTTACTGCACAAAAGGTAGTCTTTTATAAAAAAGCCGTCAAGTAATTTTTTCAGCCTCCCTAGACCATTGTTCATCCAAATCAGGATTTTCTTTACGGAACTTTTTTATAGCCTTGTGCACTTCCCAAGCCAGATTCAGCCCATCCTTTTCACACTTCGGCTTCAGTTCGTAATACAATTCATGCATTTTTTCGTCAAGAGTCATAATTAAATCTCCCCCATCCTCAGTTCATTGATCAGCGTTTCCAAGCTACATGCGGTACCATCGCCATGAAACTCGTAGCCTACGCCGGACCATCGAGAAGCGCGCCCTTCGACCTTTTTCTTTTCGAACTCGGCCTCGGCGATCCCCCACTTAGCTATAACATTTTTCGCAAAAGCGACAATATTTTCGTAAAACTTGGTCAGAGAAATTCCATAATAGTCTCCAAAGCTGCGATTCCTTATGCCGTGAATTTCTTCCTTGCATTTGGGGCAAAATGCGGTCGCAACAGAACTTCCTGAAAGCGGAGAACCAGAAAAATAGCGGACGACCGCCGTGCCACCACACTTGCATTTCACCTTATACTGGTCGGAATCCCAAAGTTCGAGGAGCGAGCCCAAACTGAAATTTATATTAACGAGAGTACCCGCGATATTAAATTGCCGAGCAGTCAGCAAAGGCCCGATATAACAGCCTCCGCCCTTGAGAGCATAATGCACGTCGATATCTGCATAACGCGGAGTCGCAAGGATTTCATCGCGATGACGCAAAATCAAATCGAGGTTATCGTAGAGCAGTTTGCGCTTACGTTCAAAGCTCTTTTCACGAAGCTTCGCCATTTTCTCTTGTTCCTTACGCTCCTGTTCCATGTCATCGCTAACAAGCTGCAGACCAGCAGCTTGACGCTTGTAAAGCGCAGCAAACGATTCCGGATGAGATTCCGGCTTTTTGAGATAATCGTTAATTGACTTTGTGTCATCGAATACGATTGCCATAAGAACTCCTTTTTTGAATTTCAAAAGCAAAGACTTGCGCCTGCGCTATTATGCATACATTTATATATATGCATAATACAAAATATAATGTACAATTTCCTTGTGACAAATACAGACACTTTTCAAAAAAATTTTTCAAGCAGGATTATCTGCGTTTTTATTTAAATTTCGCCATTTACTCATCCCCGCCTTCCATTTTGGAACATGTTTGTAATATTTTTCTAAGTTTTCTAAAATCTTTTGGGTATATTAAAAGACGGAGCAATGATAAAACCAGTTTGTAAGCCAAGGAGTTTTTATGCTTAACACGCTCTCCAAAACTGTGGCTATCGCAAGTATTATGTGTTCGGTGTTGTTTGCGCAAAACAGCACCGATAAAATTTCCGTCAAAGACAGTGTTTCCAAGGATTCAATCCAAAATCAAATCAAAGATTCCATCCAGGCTCAAACCAACCTGGCGCCTGCAACTTCTGTTTTAGACACAAAAGATACAACACAAAAAAAGGACTCAACGAAACAAGAAACCGCCATTCCGGCAGCTCTTGTTCCGGCAGCCATTGTCCCGGCAACAGCTTTAATCCCCGCGCCCACGCCGACGCCAGCGCCCGCCGAAGATCCTGAAAAGCAGGCAAAAAAAGTCAAAACGCCTTCATTAAAATTTCCGACAAAGGACTCAACCAAGGTTCCTGAGTTCAAGCCCGAAGCCCCGAAACCAGATTCTTCGGCACAGGCCTCCGCAGTCGCAGATACAGTTCCATCAAAGCCAGACACACCGGATTCTCTCAAAAAAATCCAAACAATAAAAACGGCCCCACCAATCGCGGTTACCGAAAGACAGGCAACCAAAGAAGTCCCAGTCGTTGCAGCAAAAGACACGGTAAGCAAAACACAAACGACAGAAAAATCTAACGACCCGAAGAAGAAATTACGAACAAACAAAACATTGCAAACCTATAATTTAAATTTTCCATTTGAATCTGAGACCTGGAAAGTCAATTCCAACAAGTACGATTGGAATTCTTTGGGAATTACGCTCAGTTGGACGCGCTATAAGACCGATGAAAGCGGATTTTCTACGTTATTCGGACTCGCTGCAGGCTATATCAACGGAGACCTCAAGGACGATCCATTGAAAGAAAAAATCAAATTCAATGGTCTTAACTTGAACATGAAATTGGGCCTGGGTTACGCACCTATTTCGAACGATTTAATCATCGCGATTCATTTCATCGGCGAAGTCCATGCCAAGGCCGCCTACGGAAGTGTTTCTATAGACGGAAAAAAAGTTAATCCTTTTGCCATTTATGCAGACGCTACCATCGGCGGAACATTCATGGCCGGTTATCAAATTTGGGGTTCATTTGGATTCCTCGCAGGCATCGACATCACGACTAATGCATTTGGTATCGGCGGCTACTCTCAGGAACTCACTAAGGCATCAAAGGTAAAACAGCTCAACTACGTATTTACAGGAGTCAACATCACTCCACACGGCGGATTTTTCTTCGCGTTCTAAATTTTTCCGTGTAATCAATTATATTTACAGCAATTCAGGAGGTTCATATGCTTATCGTCAACACGGATTACATTAGCGGCAAAGAAATTGAAACAATTCAACTTGTCAAAGGAAGCATCGTTTTTTCGAAAAATGTCGTGCGTGATATTTTCGCCGGGCTCAAAACAATCATCGGAGGCGAAATCGCAGGCTACTCCGAAATGATGAGCGAAGCTCGCCAAAAGGCAACCGAGCGCATGATTCAAGAAGCTACAGCAATTGGTGCGGACGCAATCGTGAACGTGCGTTATTCAACAAGCAGTTTGATGGCTAGTGCCGCAGAGATTATCGCTTACGGCACAGCAGTCCGTTTTAAGAAATAGTCACAGCATTCCGTATTTACGGACTAACAAAAATGCAAGTACGGCTGCAAGAGACCAATAGACAAATACAAAGAGTGCCGCCTTTTTTCGGCTACCTTCAAATCGAATCTCTGGCAAGGTTTTCACAAAACAAATCTGCCAGAGATCAAACAACACCCACACAAGATCAACAATTGCAATGCTGATTGCAACACGGTGTGGCGCGATAAGCGCAACTAATGTCAAATAGATTTTAATGCTTCCCGAAACACTGTTCGCGAGCAAAAAATTATGCGCTCCGACAAAGCCTCCCAAGCAGGCAACCACAGCCATCTTGGTTCTATTGCGGGGCTTCAACTCGTTAAAGTCCATATTGTTCTCCCAAATACACCGGCACCAAAGTTAAAAACATTCTCACTTTCTAAAGACTTTTTAGTTCTTACATTTAAATCACGGTGACCAGAGTCACAAATCTTTCTATTTTTTTTCTTATGGAAAACTCTTTATTCGTTGGCAAATTCGCAGCAGTCCTCCCCGCAGGTGGCCTCGGCAAGCGCATGGGCGGAAACATTCCCAAACAGTTGATGAATCTTGGTGATAAACCGGTTTACCAGTATTGCCTCGAGACATTCCTCAACATGGACGAAATCGCGGAGGTCGTAATTGCGGTTCCTGCCGATTGGAAAGACTATTTCGAGAAAGATATTTTCGGGCGAATCGGACCATCAATTGGTTCTGGTTACTCAAATAAATTAAACAAACTTAAGATAGTTGTTGGCGGAGCCGAGCGTTGGCAGTCCGTAGAAAACGGTGTGAACGCGCTCACGAGTAGCGCAGAATACGTTCTCGTTCATGATGTGGCACGCCCGTTCATCAGCGAAAAAATCATCCGCGAAGTATGCGAAACGCTCGTCAGCAAAGGGAGTTGCCTCGTCGCAAAGCCAGCCATCGACACCATCAAAATTGCAAGTGACGGACGCGTTGAAAGCACAATTGACCGCCGCAAAGTTTGGCTAGCACAGACACCACAAGCAGCACGCATCGACTTGCTCAAGCAGCTCTACGCCCGCATTGCAAAAGAACCGCTCGACTTTATGCCAACCGACGAAGCTAGCATTCTCGAATTCTTTGGCGAGCCCGTTTACATCGTGAAAGGCGACAGTGCAAACGACAAGCTCACCACGCCCGAAGACTTTGATGTCTTTGCCAGCCGCGCAAAACATATTTAAAGGCAATAAAGCCTCACAAGGACTCAAGCTGGGCAGCGAAAAAAAATCGTATTTTAAATTTTTCACGCCCTCAAAAACTTACATTTTTCTTGTTTTGAAATAAGAAAGAGGGGAAAAAATGAAGTTCCTGACCATTCCGCTTTTATTATATCTTATCGCATTTGGTGCTTGTAGCGACAGCGGGTCAAACAATTCAGACGAGCAATCTTCTGATAACGAAATAGAAGATATGATTCAGCTAAAAAGCGGAGCCATCACCATCGGAACCAACGACAATAGCTTCAAGGCGAACGAACGACCTGCCATGAAAGTTCAGTTGGACTATGACTTCTACATGGGCATCCACGAAGTAACCTGTGGTGAATATGCGAAAATAGCACAAGAAGCCAAACTCAAAACTTTTGGAAAATGTGATAACGACCATCTCCCCATTGTCGATATCACCTACTACGACGCAATCTTGTACGCTAACGCCAAAAGCAAACTGGACGGATACGACACCGCCTACACCTACAGCAAAGCAATATTCGACAGCGAAGGGCACTGCACAAATTTGGAAGGATTCGCGTTCCACGTCGATGTAAAAGCATTCAGACTCCCGACTGAAGCAGAATGGGTTTACGCAGCAACTCGCGCATGGGATGTCAAAAAAAGCTGGAACAACGGAAACTCCGATTACAAACTCCACGCCGTATGCAGCAAGGAGGCCGACAATGTCGGTTTCTGTGACATGGCCGGGAATGCTATGGAATGGGTGAACGACTGGAAGGGTACATTCCGCGATACGATCGTTACCAACTACGTCGGCGCCCCCGATGGCGGAGACACGGGCGAACGAATCATAAAAGGAGGATGCTATACGTCTTCCGTAAATGAACTCACCCCCTACAGCCGTGGAGATGTCTACACGATTACCTCCGCTACAAGAGCCGAATATGTGGGATTCAGACTCGCTTTTGGAAATATCCCGAATGCTCTCTGGATGGGAAATGAGGGGATCTCACAGATGAATGTCGTTACGCCTCTAGCCGGAACAGAAACAATCAAGTCGCTAGCAGGCACATACAACATAAAACTAGCATTCCGCAACGATGTTTCCGGCAACATTTCTTTCATTGATTACCTGAACAGCACGCTTTCCGTCAAAGAAATCACAAAGGATATTAACGCCTATCATCCCGAAATTTCACCCGATGGAAAATGGATTGCCTACTGCACCGGATTCGAAGGCATATCAGGAAAATCAACGATTTACGTTCAAAGTCTCGAAGATGATAAATCCGTCCCCATAAAGTTGAATACAGAAAGCGCAGCAATCCCACGCTGGAGAGTAATCGAGACCGATACTGTAATTGTCTATGTGACCGATGCAGGCAACAACAAAGACGATTCCTGGAATTCGCAAAGCACATGGCAAGTTTCATTCACAAACGGAAAATTCGGTACGCCACAGAAACTCTTCAACGGCGCATACCACGGCGGCATCAGCGAAAACAATACGCTCGCCGTTTCAGGAGCTAGACTCCTGCGTGCCCGCGTAGCAAAAAGCGGTTTCATGGTAATTGACGACGCTGAAAATAGAGTCTGGTACGATTCCGCTCAAGCTTGCAATGTTTCTCTTGCGCAAGACGGTACTAAGCGCACAGCGTTCCTTGACTTTAGTGGCGAACCGGGAAAGAAATTTATTGGAGAAAGCTACGCCACTCACGAAAGAATCTTTATTGCCGACAGCAACGGCAAACTGATTCAGTCCATAAAGGCTCCCGCAGGCTACTCCTTTGACCACACCGAATGGGCTACAAACGGCGAGAAATCCCTCATCATCGCAACACTCACCAATATCAATGGAGCCCACACCAAAATTGTCCTAGTAAACCCGACAGACAGTAGCATTACCGAAATTGTCGAAGGAAACGAACTTTGGCACCCCAATTTATGGATAAAGAAACAAGACACCACATCAAAGGAACCCAAATTCCTACTTGATTTAGACAGTGCAGGAATGTATTACGCCACAACAGGAAGTATCCCTTACGCACATGAATGGCGTTATAAAATGGAATTTTTATGGCAATACAAGGATACAGCAAACCTCATGATTATCGGCTGTTCCCGAGTCTACTTCGGCATAAATCCGTTGTTGTTCAGCAAGCCAATCTACGCAGTAAACCTGTCAATCGAAGCAATGGAACACCAAACAGCATACCTATTCCTGACAAAATACGCCTTACCTCATATGAAAAAGCTTAAGGTTGTAATAAAAGATCTGGATATCGATAGATGGTATTTTGCAAGTTCCGCATTTTTCAGCCACGCACATGAATACGCAGGATACGTTTATGACAAGAACCACAATTATTGGCATGACGGCGTTCCAGAGGGACTTGCCGAGGCAACATTCAATTCACCCGGTCACACGAATACGCAAAACGCTTTACGGCCTACACGTGGCTTTTATGCCATCGGAACTGGAGGCTGGAAAGAGCCCGTAGTCGAAGTAGATTCAACATGGTTAGATTATGTAAGCGACAGATACAGGGAAAACTTCAATTACCTCGTCCAGATGATTGAAGAATGCCAAAAAAACAACATCATATTCATTGGATTACTCACTCCACAAAGCCCTCGCTACAAAGAAACAGGAGCCTACGGAAGATTCGGTATCCAAAGAAGCAAAGCTCCTGAACTTATACAAGAATTAGCCAACTTAAGCAACAAGTATCCGAACTTTATCCTGATGGACGAAAACAAGATGGGTGACCACGATTATACCGCAGATATGGCAATGGACAAGGATCACTTAGCAGAAACGGGTGCTGTGCAACTGACCCAAAGAATTGATTCCCTCATTAGCACGCTTGATATTGATTTCACACACTAAACGAGATGAGTCTGCTGCTTTTCGCCCCCGTTTTTTCTACATTTACGCCGAAAATTTAAGCAGGCACGGCTTTCGCGCAGAATCATTTAGGCTTCGCAAAAAACGCGCCACAAAGGGTAATACAATGAAAGTTTCTTTGAATTGGCTCAGACGTCATGTTGATCTTCCGGAATCTGCGGAAGATGTTGCAAAGGCACTCACTTCCATCGGTCTCGAAGTTGAAGGCATGGAAGAACCGGGCAAGGTCTACGACAAGTTGCTCGTGGCCAAGGTTCTCACCTGCGACCCACACCCGGATAGCGACCATTTGCACATCACCACGGTCAACGACGGCACGAACACAATTCAAGTGGTTTGCGGCGCTCCGAACGTTGCTGCCGGCCAGACGGTCGTTCTCGCTCCGATTGGCGCAGAACTCCCGCTCCCCGATGGCACCAAGCTCAAGATGAAGAAGTCCAAGATTCGCGGTGTCGAAAGCTTCGGCATGATTTGCGCCGAAGACGAAATCGGTCTTTCTGACGACCACGCCGGCATCATGGTTCTCGACGATTCCATTCCGGCAGGCACTCCGTTCGTTAGCCTTGGCTTGTACGACGTTTGCTACGAATTGAACGTCACGCCGAACCGTCCGGATGCACTCAGCCACCGCGGTGTCGCACGCGAACTTGCCGCCAAGTTTGGCCGCCCGCTCAAGCCGCTCGCTTACAATTTCAAGGAAGACACCGAAGAAGCAAGCTCTGCCATGAGCCTCGAAGTCGTTCCGGGTTGCGGCTGCTCCCGCTACGTGGGCCGCGTCATCAAGGACGTGAAGGTTGAAAAGTCCCCGGCATGGCTCGCCAAGCTTTTGCACGCAGTCGGCATGAACAGCATCAACAACGTCGTCGATATCACGAACTTCATTTTGATGGATGTCGGTCAGCCGCTCCACAGCTTTGATATGGACCAGCTCCACGGCAACAAGATCAAGGTTCGCCGCGCAGTGAAGGGCGAAAAGATTGAAACGATCGACCACACCGCACACGAACTCATCGAAAACGACCTCGTGATTTGCGATGGCGACCGTCCGGCTTGCGTCGCTGGCGTGATGGGCGGTGTCGAATCCGAAATCGTCGATGCCACCAAGAACGTGTTCCTCGAAAGTGCCTGGTTCAATCCGACCGTGATCCGCAAGCAGGCCAAGCGCCTCTGCATCTCTACGGATTCCAGCTACCGCTTCGAACGCGAAATTGACTTTGCTACGCAGGACGAATACAGCAAGTACGCTTGCGCCATGATCCAAGAAGTTGCTGGTGGCCGCATCCTCAAGGGTTCTGTCGAATACACCGGTGAAGACCACAAGAAGGAAAACAACCAGGTCACGCTCCGCGTCGCACGCGCCGCCAAGGTCATCGGCATGGAAGTTTCTGCCGAACAGATCGAAAAGTTCCTCACGGGTATCGCACTCGAAGTCGTGAAGAAGGACGCTGAATCCCTCACGTTCAAGATCCCGAGCTTCCGCCCGGACCTCGAACGCGAAGTCGACCTCATCGAAGAAATTGCACGCCTCATCGGCTTTGACAACATCCCGTACAGCTTGCCGAAATTCACGATGCAGCCGAACGAACTCCCGCCGATTGAAGTTTTGAACCGCAAAATTCGCAAGACACTTTCTGCCATGGGCCTCCACGAATGCTTGAGCCTCCGCTTCACAAGCAAGGCCCGCACCGAAGCTTTGTTCGGCCCCGAAAGCGATGACCGTCGCAGCAAGCCGGCACTTTTGCTGAACCCGCTCAGCGAAGAACTCGGCGCTGTTCCGACATCGCTCCTCCCGAACTTGCTCAAGTCCGTTGCCGAAAACGAAAAGAACCGTCCGGGTTCTGTACGTTTGTTCGAAGTTGCCAAGGGCCAGTTCAAGCGCGACCGCAAGGACGAACGCGATCCGGGCTTTGACGAATCTAACCTCGTCGCCCTCACCATCGCCGGAAACTTTGACACAGACCCGCTCAACGACAAGCCGAAGCAGATTGACTTTGCCGCATTCAAGGGCTTTGTCCAAAACTTCTTCAAGCGCCTCGGCCTCGTCGTGGAATTCCGCGCCCCGGCTAAGCAGGAACTCTTCCTCCACCCGGGTAAGCAGGCCGAAATCGTCTGCAACGGCACCGTGCTTGGCACGATGGGCGAACTCCACCCGAACTGCCTCAAGGCTAACGAAATCAGCTACGAGACTTACGTGATGGAAGCCGACATGGACAAGATGGAACACGAAAGCCACAAGAAGATCGTGTTCCAGGCATTCAGCCGCCAGGTTCCGTCTACTCGCGACATTTCCATCGAAGTTGCCAAGACGATGACTCACGAAGACATCCTCGCCCGCATCAAGGGAATCAACCCGAAGAACCTCGCGAAGATCACGCTCAAGAGCATCTACGAAGGCGACAAGATCGAAGCCGGCAAGAAGAACATGGTCTACAGCCTCACCTACCAGGCCATGGACCGCACGCTCACCGACGACGAAGTCAACAAGGCCCACAACAAGCTCCGCGACAAGATCGTAGCGAACGGCGACATCGTGCTGAGATAAGCGATTAGTAAGCAGTGGTTTGTGGTTAAGAAAGCCACACACTGCACTTCGCCATCCTGAGCAAAGCGAAGGATAGTAATTACAGGAAACGCTCCCGATGGGAGCGTTTTTTTCATTTGTCATCCTAAATATAGCGACGGGATCTAGTGAGTTCCGTGTTGTTCACAAAGAATAGGAACGTTACCGCCCGACAAAATCATGGCGGCAATCGAGCCGTAGCAAAGACCTTTTTCGACTTTAGACATAGCTTCGTTAACGTTCGTTCGATCTTCTGAGCCAATCAAAATCGTTGGGTTATGGAACCCCGCCGGAATCGTTTTCGGGCGTTCGGATTTTTCATCGCGGAACTCATTTTCAGGAGCATTGTAAACAAAATATTTTTCATCGATTACTGGGAGTTCATCAATCGCCGGGATTGAATCCATTTCAATCCTTCCCAACAATTTGCGAGCATACAGAGAATCATGAGGATAAACAAAACCACAATACCATACCGGAAACACTAAACGATCCGTAGAATCCAATTTTTTCATCAAGACATTAGCGGCAATAGTACCAAAAGAAGCTCCCAACGGCAAAAAAGTATTATTACCACCAAACAACAAAGTACAACTTTTTTTTCATAAGGTATATAGAGCAACCGGGGCGGAAAATACCTAGCACCACGCTCAAAATCAGACTCCTTAGCCGTATCCCGAGATGGCCAAAAGTGACCAGACATGTCATACGGATTACCGGCGCACACCAAACAAAATGAGCATCCGACAAGGATAGCTACAGCAATAAATTTTACGAAACCCGCCACAAACACCTCTCCTCAGCTTAGACTAGTTCAGTCCAAGCTGGTCACGGACGCCCTTGATAAATTCGTATTCTTCAGGAGACATGTTTTCTTTATTGTCGTCTTCGCGCGAAGCCTTGGCGATACGCGTCATGCAGTTCGTCACCAGGACTTTAAAATCGCGGGACTCGGACTGGAGCGCATTGACACAGGCCTTGGTGCGGTCGCTAGCCGACTTGAAACTTCCGTAGAGGTTGTTGAATTCGTCCCAACTCGCTTTGGGAGTCACTTCGTCATGAATTTTGTCGAGTTCAGCGCTTTCCGCTTCCGTTGCCGACGTTGCCCCCGGCAAAAGTTTTCCATTTTCGTGATCATGAGAAAGGCAGGCCGTCTGCCAGCATAAAATCAAAAGCGCCATTTCAGAATTCATAATAACCTCGTGTTTTTTATAAAGATACGAAATTAGTGGTTAGTAAACAGTGGCTAGTAAACAGGATTGCAAAAAAAACGCTTTGGTTATTGGTCAATGGTCATTAGTTAATGACACGTTCATACCTCAAAGCGTAGCGACTTCAAATCCCTAACCACCAACCACTAATCACAAACCACTGCCTACTGTCTACTATATCCTAACCACCAATCACTAACCACCAACCACTTTTTTACTATACTTATGTCATGGCATACATCGCAATGGCGCGTAAGTGGCGCCCGCAATCATTCAGCGATATGGTCGGTCAGGAACATATCGCAAAGACTCTGGAGAACGCCATCCAAGGCGGCCGTCTCCATCATGCGTTCCTCTTTACCGGCACCCGTGGTGTGGGCAAGACCACCAGCGCCCGAATCCTCGCCCGTACGCTCAACTGCAAAGGCAACGACCCGTTGCACCCGTGCGGCGAATGCGATAGCTGCAAGGACATCGCCGGCGGAAACCCGATGGACGTCTACGAAATAGACGCCGCCTCCAACACCAGTGTCGATAACATCCGCGATGTGATTGACCGTGTGCAGTACCCGCCCGTCATCGGCAAGTACAAGATTTTCATCATTGACGAAGTCCACATGCTTTCGACCGGTGCATTCAACGCGCTCCTCAAGACGCTCGAAGAACCACCCGCCCATGTGATTTTCATCTTCGCCACGACCGAAGTCAACAAAGTTCCGCAGACGATTTTGAGCCGTGTGCAGCGCTTTGACTTCAAGCGCCTGACCGTAGACCAAATCCGCAGCCGCCTCCGCTACATTTGCGAACAGGAAGGCATCAAGGCCACCGACGAAGCTCTCGATATCTTTGCCGAAAAAGCCGACGGTTCCATGCGTGACGGACTCACCTACTTTGACCAAGCGTATGCCTTTACCGGAAACGAGATGACCGCGGAATCCGTCCGCTCCGTCCTCGGAATCCCGCCAGTAGAACTTTTCTTCTCGCTCATCCAGTCCATCGAAAACCACGACATCAAGGGTTGTTTCCGCATGGTGGATGACGCCGTGAAAATCGGCATTGAATTTATTCCGCTGCTCGATGGCTTTGGCAAGTTCCTCCGCAATTTGCTCTATGCCCGCCTCGACGCCTTCACGCCGGATGCACTCAACATCACCGAAGAACTTTACACCAAATACAAGAGTTGCGCGCAAGGCCTGACCAACGGAGACATTCTCCGCGTGAGCAAAATGCTCATCGATTTGCAGGGCACGCTTCGCTACAGCACGAACCCGCGTCTCCTTGTCGAAACAACGTTCGCGCGAATGGCATGGCTCGACCGACTGGTCGATTTGCGGAAAGCTCTTGCAGCGATAAACGATCCTAAAAGCGCCGAAAACGACGCGGTAAAAAAAAAAGTAACTGAAGTCAGCGCCATGATAGACGCCCAGGAAGAAGTCCAGGCGTCTTATGACGATCCCTTTGCAGGCTACGAGCCAAGCGGAGTACAGGCTTTCTCGCGTTACGAGATTTCTGCCGCATGGCCCTCTATTCTTTCGAACATCGCTAACGATGGCGATTACGTGTTTTCTGCAGCCATTGCAGGCACAACTCTTGAAACTGGCGATCCCGAAATGACCCCGTTCCCGATTGCGCTTACTTACGCAGGCACCACAGAGAATTCGGAAAACTGGGGCTACCGCCAGATGATGGATCACCCGGAATACGTTGAACGCGTCACGCGCATTCTCGAAGACCGGCTCCAAACGAAAATAGCGCTTTCCATCCACACCCGAGCCTTCACCGAAAGCGAACTTGCCGAACAGCGCCAAGCCAAGATGAGCCCGTACGAACTGGACTTGGAAAAAGAACCAGGACTTGCTAAACTCCAACAAATGTTTGCTACAGAACTCGTGTTTACAAGGAAATTGAAACGAGCTGCAATGGTTGAACAATCTGACGAAGAAGATTGCGACGCATAAAAATTCTATAATTACCACGAACAAAAACTTTAAAAAACGAGGATACTTTCATGGATATGAGCAAAATGCTTAAGGACCTTCAGAAAATGCAGAGCAAGATGCTGAAAGCTCAAAACGATCTCAAGGCTCAGAGCTTTGATGCCGAAGCTGGTGGCGGAATGGTGAAGGTCGCCATGAACGGAAAGGGCGTGCTCACGATGGTCAAAATTAACCCGGACGCCGTCGATAAAGACGATGTCGAAGCTCTCGAAGACCTCATCATGGCAGCCGTCAACGCAGCCGTCAAGAAGAAAGATGATGCCACGCAGTCCAGCATTTCGGACATCACAGGCGGCATGAAAATCCCCGGTTTGATGTAATTTTCGCCATTTTTCGCAAAATGGGATGCATTTCATCCCCAAAATTTGCGCTTCATCAAATTCAAAAAAAAGCACCCTTATAAAAAGGGCGCTTTTTTTTTACATTTGGCAAGCTTAATATATTAGGAGAACGAATGTCAAGGAAATTTTTAGTCCTTTCCGCCCTTGCCTTAGGGTTGATTGTACCGGCCTCGGCAAAAACCTATACGCGAGATGAAGCGATCCAGACCGCTATTGAAAACTCTCCGGACATCAAAACTGCTGAAGAAGATCTCAT
>CAMUYW010000050.1 GCA_947165045.1 uncultured Fibrobacter sp.
TCTGTGCAAGTTCTGCGATTTGTACCTTGATTTTGTTGAATACATCTTCGCTGTAACCGACAAGATCCATCTTGTTCACGGCAAATACAAAGTGGCGAATACCCATCAACCTGCAAATGCGTGCGTGTCTGCGCGTCTGTACGAGAACTCCTTGTGAAGCATCTACGAGAATCACGGCGAGGTCGGCAAAGGATGCTCCCACGGCCATGTTGCGGGTGTATTCTTCGTGCCCCGGGGTATCTGCCACAATAAAGCTGCGGTTATCTGTCGTAAAATAGCGGTATGCAACATCGATGGTAATGCCCTGTTCGCGTTCAGCCATAAGACCGTCGAGCAAAAGTGAATAGTCGATTTTACCGCTGCGGCTGCCGACTTTGCTGTCCAATTCCAAGGCCTTTTCTTGGTCGGTGTAAAGCAATTTGGAATCGTAAAGAATATGACCGATAAGGGTTGATTTTCCGTCGTCAACGCTACCGCAAGTAATAAACTTCAATAAACCTTTCATTAGAAATAGCCCTCCCTCTTGCGGCGTTCCATGCTGCCGGCAGCTTCGTTGTCAATCACACGTGAAGTTCTTTCCGAAGAGACGGCGCTCAATGTTTCGTCAATGATTTCGTCAAGCGTCGTGGCTGTTGATTCAACGCCACCCGTGAGCGGGTAGCAACCGAGCGTACGGAAACGCACTGACTTGATTTCGGGTGTTTCGCCTTCACGCAATGGGAATCGTTCGTCATCGACCATGATGATGTTCCCGTCGCGCACCACGACCGGGCGCGGGGCTGCAAAGTACAGCGGAACGATATCAATGTTTTCGCGCTTGATGTACTGCCAAATATCTTTTTCGGTCCAGTTCGAAATTGGGAAAACGCGGATGCTTTCGCCTTTATTGATTTTTGTGTTGTAGAGTTTCCACATTTCCGGGCGTTGGTTCTTGGGGTCCCAAGCGTGGGCCGAATTGCGGAACGAGAATATGCGTTCCTTGGCGCGAGACTTTTCTTCATCGCGGCGTCCACCGCCAAATGCAGCTGTAAAGCCGTACTTGTTCAGCGCTTGCTTCAAGGCTTGCGTCTTCATGATGTCGGTGTAAGCCGAACCATGATCGAATGGGTTGATGCCTTGCTTGACACCATCTTGGTTGATGTATTCCAGCATTTCGATGCCGAGCTTTTTTGCGATGTTGTCGCGGAACTCAATCATTTCGCGGAACTTCCACGTGGTATTCACGTGCAAGAACGGGAAGGGTGGCTTCTCGGGGTAGAATGCCTTGAGAGCCAAATGTAGCATGACGGAACTGTCCTTGCCAATCGAATACAACATAACCGGCTTTTCGCATTCAGCGGCGACTTCGCGGATGATGTAGATGGCTTCGGCTTCCAGCTCGTCGAGGTGTGAAAATTCGCTCACTGTGAAACTCCTAGTATTTGTTGGATTCTTTTGGGTCAATGTCAATGTGCTTTACGCTCCCGTCGGGAAATTCCACAATCCAGCGGATAAGCCCATTGACTTTTTCGGTATGTACTTTGCTGCCCTTGCCGCCAATGTCTTCGCCGAGGAAAAATCGGATGGCGTGAACGGGGCACTCCTTGATGCATGAGGTGCAACCCCAGCAATCTTTAGGGTACTTGATAAACGCCTTCTTTTGTTCGTTAATTTTAATCAGCGTGCCTGGACAAACATCGTGACATTTTCCGCAGCCGATGCATTTGCTTTGATCAATGTTGATGCTCATAGTTCTTTTGCCCTTCTGCGGTAAGTTCGCGAGTGAATGTCTTGATTTCGCCGTTGACTAAACGGGAATTCACGTACTTTCGCCAATGAATGTTGTCTTTTCCTGGGTAGTCTAGGTTCTCAGCAAAACTGTGCCAACGTGTTTCGTGGCGTGTGGCGAGATGCGCAATGACGCTCTTGCAGACTGTGATACGTTCCTTGAGTTCGTAGATGTACATGACTTCTTGCAAGTCGGTGGCGCTAAGCTTGCCCGTAAGGCTTTCGATTTCGTCAATTTTTTCTTTGGCGATATTGAGCTGCTTTTCGGTATAGCCGTAGCCTGTCGTGATTCCGCCTGCATATTCGTCCATGGCGATTTGCATGGCTTCTTCAAGTTGCTCTGTCGTGTACAGCGAATTTTTCTGTGATAGATATGTTTCGATTTCTGCGACGTGGCTTGCGATTTCGGCTTCTTTGATGGTTGCTTCGGTTTCTACGTCATTGCGAGACCCCTGTAAGGGGGCGTGGCAATCCACCGTTGCGTTAATGTATTCCACGGCACTCTTTGCCGCAATTTCACCTTCGGCAAGGGCCCCTGTCACGTATTTTTGCGGTGCGCCTCCGGCTACATCGCCTGCGGCGTAAAGCCCTTCGATGGTAGTGGCACGCTTTGTATCGACCCAGTAACCGCTTGCTGTGTGGCCGCCTACGATATACGGCTCCGTGCCCTCGATTTCGACATTCGCTTTCGAAGGCGTTTCATTTTCAAGCCAGCGGATGGTCTGCGACGGGGCCATATTCAGGTAAGCTTTCAAAAGCGATTCTTCCTGTTCGTCAGAAATTCCGACCGTCCTTAAATAGCATGGTCCGCGGCCTTCCAGATTTTCAGCGACCGTTCCGTAAACGCGTTCCGAAGTTGAAATGCCGTATTTCGTTTCGTAAACTTCGCCGAGGGAATTTACCTGCTTTGCGCCAACGCCTTGCGCGAGCGTTCCTGTCGGTGCGATTGTATCTTTGCAACGGAGCGCAATGAATCGCATTTCGAAGGTGGTCATTTCGGCACCGTGGCGGATTCCCATGGCGTAACCTGCGCCCGTATTGAATGGCGGATACCACATCTTATGGCGCGAAAATCCCGGATTGTTCGGGCGGTAAAGCCCTGCTGCGCCACCTGTAGCAATGATGACTGCGCCCGCTTCGATGGCGTAGAAGGTGTCGTTCTCGATTCCAAAACCGTAGGCTCCATCAATCTTGTTGCCGTGTACAGAAAAATCGAAAATGTTGACGTGATTCAAAACGGTCACGTTGGGGAGTTTCTTGACGGCGTTTGCTAAAATCGGCTTGATGTTTTCGCCGTTAATCTTGATGTTGCGATTCCCGCGTGTGACATATTTGCCGTCCTTGTCTTTCAAGATGACAAGTCCCAGCTTTTCCAAGTGCGCTGTGACTTCGTTAAACCGTTCTGATATAGAATAAAGTAAATCTTCGCGCACAATCCCGTCGGCGTCTTTCTTTGCGTATTCCACGTAATCTTTGGGCGTGCGGCCTTCGGTGATGTAGGCGTTCAATGCGTTTACACCAGCTGCAAGGCAACCGCTGCGCTTGATATTTGCCTTTTCGACGATAAGAATTTTAAGGTCTGCGCCTTTGTTGCCCGCGGCATTTGATGAGGAACTTTCCGCGGCTTCTTGTGATGCATCTTGTGCGGCTGTGATGGCCGCGTAGCAGCCAGCTGTTCCGCCGCCAATAATCAACAAATCAGTTTTTATCCGTTCTATCTTCACAGCGCCTCCGCATTTTCAAGTGCAGCAAATATAGAACGCGACTTTTCAAGTGTCCAATACTTAATTCATATCGCCATTGATAAAAAAATTGTATTAAGAAATCACTTCCGTTGCTGATTGGAAAATGTTATATTTCGGCACATGGCATTATCAGCAAATATTACACGCGAAGGAGCCTTGGAACTCCTCAAAAAATATAACTCGGATCCTTTTCACCTTGAACATGGCGAAATCGTCGAAAACACCATGCGTTATTTTGCACGCGAACTCGGTTACGGCGAAGACGAGGAATTCTGGGGAATTGTTGGTCTTTTGCACGATCTCGATTTTGAACAGTGGCCCGAACAGCATTGCATCAAGGAACGTGAACTCATGCAAGAAGCGGGGCTCTCCGAAGAACTGATTCATGCCACGACAAGTCACGGCTGGTCTATAACAGTTGACGTAAAGCCCGAACACGAAATGGAAAAAGTTCTTTATGCCGTTGACGAATTGACGGGCCTGATTGGCGCAGTCGTATTGATGCGTCCGTCAAAAAGTGTACAAGATTTGGAACTGAAATCAGTCCTGAAAAAATACAAGTCGCCAAAGTTTGCTGCCGGTTGTTCCCGCGAAGTCATTGAACGCGGCGCTAATTTGCTAGGCTGGGAACTGAACGACCTGATTTCTCGCACGATTGCAGCGCTGAAAACTTTCAGACCTTAATTTTAGCGCTTTCTTCGCCTTTATTTCTTCTCGTAAATTTGGTCGAAAATTCCGTACTCGGCAAAGTGCGTTTTTTGCGCCTTGTCCCAACCACCAAAATGTTCGATGGTAATCAAGTTGACGTTTTGGTCGAATTCCTTGTACTGATCGAGAATCGCCTTATTTGAGGGCCTATAATGGTGCTTCGCGGCAACGTGTTGCGCCTCGTCAGAGTAAAGGTAATTCAGGTATTCTGTGGCGAGTTTGCGTGTGTTACGCTTGTCTACGACTTTATCTACAATGGCAACTGAAGGTTCTGCCAAGATGCTCACGCTCGGCATGACGATCTCGTATTCTTTGGGGTAATCCTTGAGGGAGAGGAACGCTTCGTTTTCCCAGGAGAGCAGTACATCGCCTTTCTTGTCTTCGATGAACGTGTTCGTGGAGCCGCGCGCACCCGAAGCGAGGTCGAGTACGTTCTGGTAAAGCCTCTTCATGAATCCTTTGATTTGTGCTTCATCGCCGTTGAACTCTTTTTCGGCGTAAGCCCAGGCGGCGAGGTAATTCCAACGCGCACCGCCCGAAGTTTTCGGGTCCGGCGTAATGATGCCGATGCCGTCTTTGGCGAGATCGTTCCAGTCTTTGATCTTTTTAGGATTGCCTTTGCGGACGAGGAACACGATGGTCGAAGTGTAGGGGGCACTGTTTTTCGGAAATTCCTGAATCCAGCCGTTTTCGATAAGGCCTGCGTCGCGAATGGTGTTGATGTCGTATTCTAGCGCCAGCGTGACCACGTCGGCTTCGAGACCGTTGACGACTTCAAAAGCCTGCTTGCCGGAACCGCCATGGAATTGCATAATCTTCACATCCTTGCCGGTCGTTTCTTTCCAGTGCTTCATGAAAACATGATTGTAGTTGGAATAGAGTTCTCTCGTCGGGTCGTAAGACACGTTGATGAGCGTGTTATTTTCGATTTCGACTTTCTGTTCCGAAGAACAACCGAAAAAGCCGAACGTTCCGGTGAGAAAAAGAGCGGTCGCGAGAGTCGTCTTGATAAAGTTCTGATTCATGTTGATTCCCCTTTTAACGATAATCGCGTGATGGATGTGTTCTTGATCTTGTTTAAAAAAATGATAGTAATTTTACCACAATAAACTAAAAACGCCCCGCGTAAACGGAGCGTTTTTCTGTCATTCAGTCGTTGACTAGCTATTCGTAGCGACCTTGACTTCTTCGATCTTCTTGAGAACGGAGCCGTCTTCCATCGCCTTCATGGCCTTGTCAAAACCTTCCTTGAGGCTCTCTGCCTTCTTGCTGATGTAGAGAGCGGCACCGGCGTTCAAAGCACAAGCGTACTTGATGCCCGGGCGGCCCTTGCCGTTCAGCACGTCGAGAGCGAGGTTGAAGTTGTCCACGCCCGTACCGCCAGCGAGGTCTTCTGGATCCACGGCTGGGACGCCGAAGTCCTTCGGATCGATGCGGTATTCGCGATACTGACCGTCTTCCAAGATTTCGGCAATGGTCGTCGGGACGCACGGAGAAATTTCATCGTATCCGTCGTCAGAGATGGCGACCATCACGCGCTTTGCACCGAGGGACTTTGCTGCCTTGGTGAACGGTTCGAGAATTGCCTTGCTGTAAACGCCGAGCATGAGGTACTTGGCTTCGGCCGGGTTCGTGAGAGGTCCGAGCAAGTTCATGATCGTCTTCACGCCGAGGGCGCCGCGAACCGGGCCTGCAAAGCGCATGGCGCTGTGGTAAACCGGAGCCATGAGGAACACGAAGTTCGTCTTGTCGATGACGCTGGCGGCTTTGTCCGGAGTCATATCCAGCTTGAAGCCGGCTGCGGTGTAGAAGTCGGCAGCGCCGGACTTGCTCGAAACTGCGCGGTTGCCGTGCTTTGCAATCTTCGCACCACAGCTTGCAGCGATAAGGCCAGAGAGCGAGCTCACGTTGAAGCTACCCTTGCCGTCGCCACCGGTACCCACGATGTCGGTGAGTTCGTCGCCGCTATACGGGAACTTGCGCTTCTTGCTGCTCAAGACCTTGGCGCAACCAGCGATTTCTTCGGTCACGGGGCCCTTGCTGGAAAGTGCGGTAAGGATAGCGGCCATCTGGCGTTCATCCATAATGCCGTCGGTCAAGTCTTCCATGAACATTTCAGCGGTTTCGCGGCTCAAGTCCTTGCCTGCGGTAAGCGTGTTCAAGATGCCACGCACGTCGAGCGGTTCACGACGGTAGTTCAAGAATGCCTTGAAGAATTCGTCTGCGCGGCCACTGGCGATGGATTCCGGGTGGAACTGCACGCCTTCAATCGGCAATGTCTTGTGACGGATACCCATGATATCGCCGTCGGTAGCGCGGGCGGTCACTTCGAAATCAGAAGAGAGCGTCGATTCGTCGATGACGAGGCTGTGGTAACGCGTAAAGATGTTCTTCTTGCCGATGGTGCGGAAAAGGCCCTTGCCATCGAGGTCAATTTCTTCGGCGATGCCGTGCTTGATGAACTTGGCCTGCACAATCTTGGCGCCGAAGGCGTAACCGATGGCCTGATGGCCGAGGCAAACGCCGAGAATCGGGAGTTTGCCTGCGAAGTGCTTGATTGCTTCGACGGAGATGCCGGCGTCTTCCGGACGGCCCGGACCCGGGCTCACGATGAGGCGGCTCGGCTTGAGTGCTTCGATGTCGGCGATGGTGCATTCGCGGCTGCGGAGCACGCGGATTTCTTCGTTAGTGATTTTTGCAATGGCCTGATAGACATTGTAAGTAAAGGAATCGTAGTTATCGATAATGACGATCATGATTAAACTCTGTAGTTGGTAAATTGGTTATGAGGAATGAGGTCGCTCGCAATGACGTTCTTTCGTCTAACGTTCGCCCTCCAGCACAGCTCTCACTGCACCCAGCTTCTCGTTCGTTTCTTCGAATTCGCGTTCGGCGTTAGAGGCTGCCACGATGCCGCCACCGGCCTGCAGGCTAATCGTCTTGCCTTGCTTGAGGCAGCAACGGATGGCGATACAGAAATCGAGGTCGCCGTCAGATTCAATGTAACCCACGGCACCAGCGTAGAAGCGGCGCTTGACCTTTTCCAAGCCAGAGAGAATTTCGATAGCGCTGATCTTCGGAGCGCCGCTCACCGTACCTGCCGGGAAGCTAGAACGCAGCACTTCGATGGCTTTTTTGCCGTGTGCCACCTTGCCCTGCACGTCAGAGACCAAGTGAATCACGTGGCTGAACTTTTCGCATTCCATGTACTTGGTCGTTTCGACCGTACCGGCGTCGCAAACGCGGCCGAGGTCATTGCGGGCGAGGTCTACGAGCATCAAGTGTTCTGCGCGTTCCTTCGGATCGCCCTTCAAGTTCTTCATCAATGCTTCGTCTTCTGCGTCGTCCTTACCGCGGCGGCGGGTACCTGCAATCGGGTGGATTGTGGCGATGCCTTCACGCACGCGGATCAAGCTCTCCGGCGATGCGCCAATGAACTGGTGCGTACCGTAATCCAAGAAGAACATGTACGGAGACGGGTTCACCGTGCGGAGGCGGCGATAAATGTCCAATGCTTCGATATCGCTAGCAAACTGGATGCGGCGAGAAGGCACAGCCTGCACGATGTTGCCTGCGACAATGTGCTTCTGGAGTTCAGCGACCTTCTGCGTGTATTCTTCCTTAGACTTGGCAAGGTCAGTCATGGTGATGCCCTTGCTGTACTGTTTTTCAGGAGCGAGGTAGCTGAAGTCCAAGTCGGCGAGACGAGCTTTGACGCGTTCAATGGCTGCCTTCAAATCGATCTGGTGTTCTTCGTAGTTCAAAGCGAACAAGTGAAGCTTTTCGGTGAAATGGTCGAACACAATGTAAAGGTGGCCAACCAAGAATTCGGCTTCAGGGATGTTCAATTCATCCACTTGCGGGGCAAGGCGAATCGTATCGCAACGGGCGCAGAATTCATAGCCAAGGTAGCCCACGCCCGAAGACGGAATCGGGATCTGGTTAGGTGGCACCGTATTTTCTGCAGAAATCAGCAGGAGCGCATCCAGAATATCACCTTCGCCTTCCTTGAGGAACGTGCTTTCCTTTCCATCGACGATGATGCTCACGTCCTTTTCGTTTTGGCGCAGACGGAAGCCTTCGTCCACCATCAACGTAGAATAGCGGCTGCGGCCGTGGTCAAAACTAGCCGATTCGAAGATTGCCTTTGCGCCGAGCTTCTTGCCGAGTGAAAATGGGGTGTAACGTTCGCCGGGGAGAGCTACGTAAATGCTATCTACGCGCGGTTCGTATCCGGGGCGTTGTGTGATATGGTTGGTCTTGTTAGTCATTGTTTATCCTCTTATTTTAAAACTCTTTTGCGTTTCGGTTGCGCAAAGGCTTTGCTTCCCGGAGGATTTTCACAATGTCTTGGAATGAGAAAGGCCTCCGCGAGTCCGGAAGCCTTTGCTTAAAATCTTGGGTGATTTGCGACAAATGCCGGGCTCTATGTTAGAGTCCGCGCCACCAACGACGGTTGAGAGTTGCATTTGTTACGAAATTCATCATATCCCAAAAATATCAATCCAAATTGCACATGGCAAGGGGTAAGTTCAAAAAATCTGAAAAAATCCTATAAAACTACTCTGCAAATCTACTTTTGGGGCATATCTTCATCCAAGATGCACCATATAGAACGGTATTTAGTTTTATTGGGGCGGCATAAACTCACCCTGATGCCTTCGGGAGCGCCCATGTTGCGTCGAATGCAATCGGACGCATCGTTATAACGCTTCGCACGGGCGTCGCAGTTTTCGGATGAAGTTTTTGAAGGATCGTTTTTATAGCCCCATGCTTTGCAGGTTTCGTTTTCGAAAATCCATGTGTACTCGTTATCTGTTATTTTCACATTGTATTTTTCGATGAAAATTGTATCACTAATATGGGAAGATCCGTTATCGATAAATGTTACCATGGAGTCGCCTTCGAATATGTCCCTAGTCCATCCATAAGAAACTTCGTTAAGCGAATCCATATCTGTTTCTACTGCTGGAATGAACAATCTCCCGTCAGCGTACCAGATGGTAACCGTGGAATCGTTTATTTGAATCAAGCGTTTTTCGGATTCGTTGTAATAAAAAACATTATTCCCGACTGCAATCTTTCCTGAGTAGGAGTCCGCGCCATCGCATGCGCCCCAAGAAAGCGATGGACAGTGCGTGAGTATTTGAGCAAACATGAGCGAATCTTCTCGAACGAAAAAAGCGTGGGGCCCTGAGTACAGATTCCTGGTCGGCTTCATCGTCCTGTTTCCGTTGTCATCAATACCTGTATTCTCGCAATATTCTTTGGAAAACCATTCCAAATAAATGTAATTCTCCCAAAATTCGCCGTATTTTTCCTTGTGCTGGCGCAATCCTTCGGCTGTGAAAATTTTTTCTGGCTTTTTATAGCTGAAAACCTGAGACTTTATTCCAGTCGTATCGAAGGGGAGTGTGTCCATGACGGTATTTTGTGAAGTCCCTTCTTGGTTTGATGAAGATGGGTCGGATGAGGAATTATCGCAAGCAACAAACAAAAGAGTTGTTGCCGCAATCATCGATAAAATTTTTAGCATAAATGCCCCAAACGTTTAAAATAACGTAAATAATATATAAAAAATCCCCGCGAATGGTCGCGGGAAATTTCAAATCATAAAAGGAGATGCCCGCTCGGAGGCGGGCATGACATTGCGTTAATCGTCCAAGCAGTCGTTCATTACTTGGATGATCTTCTTCTTGTCCATGTGCTGGCCGATGAACACCAAGCGGATAATGCGGTCGCCGTACTTTTCGTCCCAGATTTTCTGGAGTTGCGGATTTTCGGCGAGCATGCGTTCCTGTTCGGCCTTGCTTTCGGCGGCAAACCACTGACCGAAGTTTTCGGCGGAGGCTTGCTTGCCAGCCTGTTCGAACAAGTAGCTATCGTTGCGTTCATCGCTGAACCACACAAGACCCTTGGTACGGATGATGCTTGTCGGATAGTCGTCGAGGAATTCTTCGAACTTTTCACGGTTCAACGGACGGTGCGTTTCGTAAACGAACGTGCTAATGCCATATTCGTCACCATGCGGATGGTCCTTGTCGTGGTGGTGTCCGCAGTGGCAAATACCATGTTCATGATCGCAATGACTGTGGTCTTCGTGATCGTGGTCATGCTCATCATGGTCGTGATGATGATGTTCATGCTCGTCATGTTCGTCGTGATCATGGTGATGTTCGTGTTCATCATGATCGTCCTCATCATCATCGTGGTTGTCGTGATCCATACCATTGAGGCGGATGGCCCATGCGCTGGATTCTGCAACCTTGCTAAAATCAAATTGCTTCGTGTCGAGGACTTCCTTCAAGTCAACCTTGCAATAGTTTGTCTCAATCATCTTGGCGGTCGGCTGCAAAGCCTTCACGACTGCCTTCACGTGATCCAAATCCTGCTTGCTCAAACGATCGACCTTGTTCAAAACAATTGTGTTGCAGAATTCGATTTGCTGGATGAGAAGGTTTGCAATATCGTCTTCTTCGAGGTCTTCGTCGAGGAGCTTTTCGCCACCTGCGAATTCGTCGGCGAGGCGCATCACGTCAACGACTGCGGTTATGTTGTCCAAGTAGCAGGAAAGGCGTTGGCCGTTACGGCCCACAAGTTGACTTCCGGCGGCGCAAATGGTTTGGGCTATAGGAATCGGTTCGCAGATACCGCTAGCTTCGATGAGGATGTAGTCGAACTTGCCCATTTCCAAAAGTTCGGCAATTTGTTCGAGAAGGTCTGTTTTGAGAGAGCAGCAGATGCAACCGTTCGAAAGCGGAACGACTTTTCCGGAGTCTGCTTTTGTGATGTTAGCGCCCTTTTCAATTAAGGTTTGGTCTATGTTCACTTCGCCAATGTCATTGACGATCACGGCGACGTGATAACCTTGCTGATTGTTGAGAACGTAGTTGAGGAGGGTAGTTTTGCCGGCTCCCAGGTAACCGGTCAAGAGCGTTATAGGTACGGATTTCATGCGTGTAAATTTACTAAAAAAAGCAATTTTGGGCAATTAGACTTGAAAAATGGCGATTTTGAATCAAAATAGCCGTTGTGACTTCAATTACAGAAAAAATTCTCATTCCAAATTGTACTATTAAACATCTTGCCGTTTTCTTAAATTTTTGATACATTTGTTTTTAGGGATTGAAGCGAGGGCTTTTGAGCCGAGTTTTATTCCGAAACGAACTGCTTTGGCCGCCGTCCTTCCTTGAGGATGGGAGACTGTAGCCTTGATGTGCTAAGTCTTTAGGTTAAAAGCAGTTCTGGGCGCTCGTTGTGGGGCGCCTTTCTTTTTTATTATAATTAGCGTTATGAAAAGGAATTTATTAAAAAATTTCTGTGTGCTTGCGTGTGCTTTGCTGGCGAACTTTGGAGCGGGGTTGGTAGGCTGCGGGGACAATTCTAGTGTGGCTGAACCGGAAACAGAAAAAGTTGAATCTCCTGACAAGGTCGCCTCTGTTGCTGTTCCTAAATTATATGGCTCGAGTGCTCGATTTTATCATAACGCATCGACAGAAGCTGTTTTGGTTGAACTGGATTCGAGCTTGGAATATACGGGGCGCGAATTTCCTGTGAAAACGAGTGGATCGGCTGATTCATGTGTTTTTGAATTTGACAGCTTGAAATTGTATTCACCGTATGCGCTTTTGAAAGTGCGTGATTCCCAAAATGGAAATGCTCTTTGGAGCTTTGCTGATTTAAGTCGGCTGGATACGGTTTATATAAATTATATGACTTTTTTGGAAACCAAAAGAGTTGTCAAACTCATGAAGGATGGCTTGCCATCCGATTCTGCGGAACGAGTGGCTCAGGCTGAAATCCTCAAGGATTTATTTGGAGTATCAGCGTATTTGAAACCTTCGAATAAAATGAATTTGAACCAGGTGAAAGAAAAAACTCCAGACGATTATTATTTCATTTCGTCGGTTGCAACGGCTTTATCTTTGTTTGATAGTTTGTATGCTTATCCTGAAGTTCCGCAAAAGTTTGAAGCTACGGGCGTTTGGGAAACCGATTCTCTCAAGACCTATTTAGCCGATCATGTGATTTACCCTGTGATTATAAATACGCAATCAAATTCCGTGAATTCATTGGCGTTCAAGTTTGCTAAAACATTCTTTTCTCAAACGTATTCCTTTGGTCCTTGCACTTCTGGCAATAAATTTGATTACACAGAAGTTAAAAATCCGTGGAGTTTCTTCTACGGACACATGCTCATGTGCGATGAAAAATACGGTTGGATTTTGCCGAATTATGGCAGCTACTAGATGTTAAGCGAAAGCTGATCTTCTTGTGCTGCGGGGGATTGCTCCGCTGAACCTTCGGTTGGTGAGACTGCTGAACCATCGTTTGCGTTTTCACCGGCGCCTGCGATTTGTGCGACAAGCCATGCTTCGTCGTGCACGGGAATTCCGAGCTCGTTTGCCTTAGTGAGTTTAGAACCCGCGGCTTCACCGGCGAGAACCCAGCTTGTCTTTTTGCTCACGGAACCGCTGACTTTACCGCCGTTTTCTTCGATGAGTTTACGGGCTTCGTCGCGGTCCATGTTCGGGAGCGTTCCCGTGATGACTGCGGTTTGACCTTGGAATAGCGTTTTCACGACGCCCTTGAATTCTGTGGGGAGTCCGAGCGCAACGAGTTCATCAATTTCGTTCGTGTAGAGCGGCGTGTGGAAAAATTCGTAGACGGATTTTCCGATGCGTTCGCCGACGTCGGTAACGTTTTGTAATTCTTCGACGGTGGCGGTTCGGATTTTTTCAAGTGTGCGGAAATGCTTTGCAATGTTTCGGGCGCTCGTGCGGCCTACAAAGCGTATGCCGAGGCCGTGCAGCAAGTTTTCAAGACTGCGGCTCTTAGAAGCGACAATGGCTTCGTAGACGTTTTTTGCACTCTTTTTTGCCATGCGCTCTTGCGATTCTAGGTCTTCGAGCGTAAGGCGATAAAGGTCTGGGATGCGTTTGATTTTGCCTGTCGAAAGAAGGCTTGCGATAAGCGCTGGGCCGAGATTTTCGATGTTCATCGCTTCGCGGCTCACGAAATGTTCAAACAAGCATTGAACTTGCGCTTGGCAGTGCATGTTTTCGCAACGGAGAACGACTTCGCCATCAATGTGCGTAAGGGGTTCTCCGCAGACGGGGCATTTGTCCGGTGCGGTCACGGGCTGGGCGCCGGCCGGGCGCAATTCTTTTTTGACGTCGGTAATTTTCGGGATGATTTCGCCACCCTTCTCTACGCCGACGGTGTCGCCGAAGTGAAGGTCGAGACGAGCTACTTCGTCGAAGTTGTGGAGGGTGGCGCGCTTCACAGTCGTTCCCGCGAGTCGCACCGGTGCGAGGTTCGCGACTGGCGTTACCGCACCCGTGCGCCCCACCTGAAATTCTACGGACAATAGGGGCGTGTAGGCGCGCTCGGCCTTGAACTTGTACGCGATGGCCCAGCGCGGGCTCTTGCTTGTGCTACCGAGTTCGCGTTGCATGGCAAGGTCGTTGAGCTTCACGACCATGCCATCAATGTCGAATGCGAGATTGTCGCGGCTCGCGCCAATCTCTTCCGAAATCTTCATGATTTCATCGACCGTGTTGGCTGTCCAGTAATCGTTCGTGTGGAATCCAAGACGCTTGAGTTGCTTCAAGTTTTCTTCGTGCGTTGCGTTGTTGCTCTGCGGAATGTGGTATGCAAAGAATCGCATCGGACGCGTCTTGCATTCGGCAACGCTCTTGAGTTTGAGCGAACCCGAAACCGTATTGCGGCAGTTCTGGAACGTCTTTTTGTTTTCGAGAATGAACTGTTCGTTCAAACGCTCGAACGCTTCGCGTTCCATGTAGACTTCACCGCGTACTTCGAATGTCCCTTGCGGAATTTCGCTCGTGTCAATCTTCAACTTCTTTGCGTCAAAGTATTCGGGTATGTCGGCTATTGTGAGCGCATTCAAAGTCACGTCATCGCCTTGAGCGCCGTCACCACGTGTCGCAGCTTGCTTCAAACGGCCGTTCTCGTAAACGAGCGAAAGACTAACGCCATCAATCTTGCGTTCGCAAATCCACTTTGCGCTGTTGTGGGCCCTATCGCTGCGCTCCAGGGTGACAGTCGTATTGTCTTTCCCGGCTTGACCGGGAATCTCCATTATCCCTTCTTCTGCCGCGTTCACGAACTCGCGCATTTCTTCTTCGCTGTACACGTTCGCAATGCTGAGCATCGGGACGGCGTGTGCTACCTTGGCAAAATCGTTCGTGAGGTCACTACCGACCTTCTTTGTGATAGAATTTGCGCTCCCAAGTTCCGGATATTTTTTTTCAAGAGCTTCCAGTTCTTTGAGGCCAAAGTCAAAGTCTTGGTCGCTCATCGGCGAAATGCCATCCTTGTAATAAAGACGACTAGCCTCTTCGAGTTGCTTCTTTAATTCAAAATAGCGGGCGCGGTCAAATTCTTTCTGATCCATAAAATCAATATAGCGTTTTATTTCTTTTCAGTAGTGCTGGTAGAATCGCTTGCAGGGATATCACTTGCAGGAATATCACTTGTGTTTTGCGCTAAAGAGTCTGCGGGTTCTTCTTTTATTTCTTCAATTAATTCTTCTTTAGGTTCTTCTTTGAGATTGAGAGGCAAGTAAGAAGAGATCTCTTTTCTGATGGGGTATAAGAGATTCCCTGATTTAAGGGTTCGTGTAAGTCTGTAGGTGTATATTTGCCTGAATTGCTTAAAGTCATCTATTTCATCGTTGCAGAAGTTTGCTTTTAAATTGTATTCTGCAATAGATAGTTCTTGGCTCGGTAAGTTATTGCATTTTTCTACAAATAACTTAAGGTAGTATTCGAAGTCGCCAAAAAGATAATTGTTGTCGTAAATGAAATGTCTTTCTTTTAAGATTGAATGAGAAAAATGATATCCTCTTTTGGTTGAATAGGCATTGGAATCTTGAGCGAGTTCGTGCTTTATGTATTCTTTAATGTCTTCGTCTAGCCTCTTTTCAATCTCTTCTTTATTAGGCGTGTAATAGTAAGGGTATATGAATACTTTTGCGGCTAGGGCTACTTTATCAATGATGCTGTATGCCGGATCATCGTTTTTCCAGAACATGTAAATTTTACTGGGTGCCGCCGGGAAAAGGAACCAACCAACAATGAGGTAAAAGAGAATGATTACATAGATTCCTTTGATTATATGGTCTAGAATGCTGTCTGGTGAACTGTTGGGGTTGTTTGTATTTGTCATCGTAAAATCCTTTTGTTGGTTTATTAAAATTACACAAACATCTTTGCGCCAATGATGATTAATATAATTCCTGCGATAATTTCAGGAATCTTAGTCTTGAATTTTTTTGCAGCGTTGCGTCCAAGTTCGTAGCCGATTACGCCCATGACAAAACTTGCAAGTGCGATAGCGCTTGTGGCAAGCGCCATGTTGACGTTCATGAATGCAAATGAAATTCCGACAGCGAATGCATCAATACTCGTGGCGATTGATAGCAGCAATATATTGGCAATGGTTAAATTCTTGGCGGCAAGCTGTTCGCCTTCTTGTTCGCCAGCATCTCCATGAACGGCTTCCCATATCATGCGGATCCCGAGAATGCAAAGAATTGTGCAGGCGATGGGTGTCCCGACGGAACTGAACCAGCGTTCTGCGAAGTTTCCGAGGAAAAATCCGAGCAAGGTCATGCCGCCCTGGAATACCCCGAAGCTTACTGCTTGGAGCATGGCGCGGCTGTACTTGATTCCCGATTTAGAAAGCCCTGTGGCGATAGAGACCGCGAAGCAGTCCATCGCCTCGACAATTGCGATGATGATAATTTCAATGATACCCATAATTAAAACGTCATTGCGAGCCGGAGGCTAAGCAACCTTTTTTATTTAGTGAATTTATATCGACCAAGCAAATCGAAATAAGTTGCCTTCTGAGTTGCCTTTATTGTAGTGCGTTTCTTGCGGATCGTTGTGGTGTATTGCTTAGGAACCACCATAAAGTATTCTTTGTAATTTGGGATACTTTTAGGAGCGTAGTTTTCTTCGTTGTATGTTAAAGTATAACCGTTGTCGGTTTTTGTAAATTCAAGTTGTCCGTCTATTTCTCCGTCATAATTGAATTCGGTGCATTTTGAATCGTCTTGCGGGTCATCAACTGTGATTTTTTTATACGTATCGGTTTCGCCCGATTTGGTTGTTGTTGTTTGGAAAACAAGCGTGTCGTTGCTAAAGAATATTTGTTGTAAGTGCTCTTTGCCCGAACTGGATTTAACGATTTTTTTCTCAGCGTAATTATCTAGAATCTTTGTGGTTATTTGATTTGTTGAACTGTCTTTTAAATAAGCTGTTTGAGTAATAATTAGAGTGTCGTTGATTATTTCTCTTGATAAATATACGACGGAGCCGTTACTTATGAGTTTCCCTTCACTCCAATTGTATGTATCCAAGTAATTTGGAATTGTGCTTTTTTGATGGTACGTTAATATAGAGTCGATGAGTCCATTTTTATAGACGTATTTTTCGTCAATTTCGTATGTCAATTCATTTTGATGTGTTGAATCTAGATAGGGCCTGTCGCTTGAGGCGAAATATTCGTAAGCATTGATTTCGAACCAAGCTTTGGTACAGGAATTTGCCGCGGCATAAATGGCGAAAAATATTATACAGAATATGATTTTTTTCATTTGAGACTCCTAAACGCAAAAATAAAAAAATATATTGTATAGTGCACCTTTCAGGAGACTATAACGTGATGCCTTGCGGCATCTTGTTATTGACTTATCGTAAAACCTATAACCTAAAACCTATAAACTACTCTTGAACAGCAAAGTCGTTACCATAGTTTTTATTGCAGTTTGCCTTGTGCTGCTGCTATCCGTGGGGGGCTCGTTTTGGGATGGTTCCATTGAGCTTCTTTGGCATGGACCAAAGTCTTGGTTATTTCCCGAAACGCTGTTTATTTTCTGGCTTGGAATGTCTCAGGCGGGCATTCTCTTGTCCGTTTTCCTTCTTATCATGAATGTGAAAATCCACAGACGAACGTCGCTTCTTTTGGAATTGAGTTCTGTTTGCTGTTTGGTGGTGCCGTTTGCTTATTGGCTTTTCTATTCGGATTCGATTACGGTTGAGGGAAATGCTTTTGGCGTTGGAATTGTTGGTTTTATCTCGCTTTTGTATTTCGGGACTCATTTGGTCTCTGCAGATTCGGCCGAGGACTTGACTCTATGCAAGGAGCTCTCTCGGATTAGGCGTCCGCTGGCGTGGATTACGCTTCCGACGGTCTTTTGGGTTTTCTCTACGTTGAGCTTGGATTATACGCATGCCGAAAACTCGTTGTGGCATGGGGCGTTTTTCCCGTTGTACGCGAATGCTTGCATTTTTTATTCGGGAATAGCTCTTTTGACGGCGCTTCTCTCGTTTGAAAACTACTACAACCGCTTGATGGAAAAATTCTTGCTGCTTTGTAGCTGGTTTATGGCGGTATTCTTTTTATGGGTGTATTTCCTGAAGGGCGAGACTAATTTAATTTCGTTTGTTTTTACCTGTGTTGTGCCCCAGATTTTGTTTGTCGAGGCTGTTCGCGAAAACCTCTGGGGGCGCCTGATTGTTGCGTTATCAATTCTTCTAGGTGTGTTGTTGAAGGTTGATTTTGTGATAAATTCAAACGAAACTATTTTAGTTTCTAATCTGACCTTTGCCCATGTGAGCCTTCTATTTGCTGGGCTCGTGCTCTTTATCGTATTTTTCTTAGGTGTGCGTTATTTGCTTTCGCGTTTCTTTGAAAATGATGAAATTCTGATGGGCGAGGAAAGTGATACTTCTGACGGCGAGGTCCAAATCTATTCGCCTTTCTCTGCGCCAGATTTTAAGGTCGTGCGTTTGCCTGTGCTGTGCGGCATTCTTACTGCTGTGGCGTTTGGTTATTTTACTTCGGATTGGATTGTTCTTGCTGGACCGTTTGGCGCTTACGTGAGTTGCCTGCTTGTTTGTCTGCAACCTTTTACGCATCTCGTTTTTTTTAAAAAGCGTAGGGGAGGTAAAAGCAAATGAGCATGTTTGCAAATGCCGTGGCTTGTCTCTTGTGCCTGATTTTTGCAGCGTTCCTCTGGAAAATGAAGGGGATGCATCGCGTTACGCTTGTGATGCTTTTAGTTGTTACAACGAGTGTGCTTTATACGGCTTTTGTCGGAAACTTTGCAGATTCGTCATTGGAAAATTATCCGTTTCGTATGGTGGCACTTGCGCTTTGTGTGTTCACGACAGGGCTTCGAGAAAATCGCAGACGCTACATGGTGCTTGCACAAACGTTTTGGCTTTGGGTTGAACTTGTGGGCGCAGTATCGCTTGCTCAAATCGGTGAACCCGCTCCGTGGTTCCGTCTAGTTGCAATTGCAGGAATAGGTTTAGGTTGCTGCTTTATGGCTCGAATTTCTAGAGAAATCGAGTTCGGGCTTATTGTTCTTTGGATGGCAGTCTGGATGTTCTTCTAGGAAATGTGTTTGTAAGTGACTTTGTTCAAAAGTCTCTTTTCGAATTCATCCTTAGAAAGCGGCTTGTCGAAAAGGAATCCCTGAATAATTGAGCAATTAGCGTTTTGCAGGAAATCCAGTTGCTTTGAATTTTCGACGCCTTCGGCAACGACTTCGAGATTGAGTTCGTTAATCATGTTCACCATGTTCCTGATGACAACTTCATCGTGGTGTGTTTCGTCTCCAATGTGGTCGAGGAGCGATTTGTCGAGCTTGATGACGTTGACGTTCAAGTCCTTGATGGCGGCGAACGTGGAGTAGCCTGTACCGAAGTCGTCGATGGATACGGAAATGTTGTGTTCGCGGAGTCCATTTACGAATTTCTGCATGGCCACTTTATCTTCGAAATCAGAAGCTTCGGTTAGTTCGATTTCGATGTACTTGCTATCGATCCTGTATTCCTTCATGATTCTCAAGATGTCATCGATCAAGTGCGGGTTGCCCAAGTGGTGCCTTGAAAAATTCGAGGATACGCGGACGGGTTCCATGCCTGCATCAAGCCAGGAGCGGATGTCTTCGCAGACTTTGCGGAACACGTAAAAGTCGAGTAGGCAAATAGATGCTTCTTTTTCGAGAATCGGCAAAAATTCCACAGGCGGGATAATTTGACCGTTGCGACTCCAACGCACAAGCGCTTCGCAGCCGCAGAGCTTTTGATCCTTGACGGAAACTTTGGGCTGGTAATAAACGATGAATTCTTTGCGGCGCAGAGCTTCACGGAAAAGCGAAGAGATTTCTTTTTCGTGGTAGGCATTTTCGAGCATGCGTTTGGTGAAATAAACGATGTCGTTGCCGGGATGGGCTCTTGATTCGTTCAGCGCGACAGACGTGCAGTGCATGATTTCGTTCATCGAATCGCTCGGCTGGATGTCGTAAACGCCCATGCGGCTTTGTATGGTCAGTGGGATTGGCTGCGATTGTGGTAATGGAACGCTCAAATTCACTGAGGACAATTTTTTGACGAATTCGTCCCTGTTTTCTTTTTTGACGAGAACAAAGAAGTTGTCGCCACCCAGTCTCGCAATCATTTCGCCGTCGTGGCACATGGACATGACGTAATGCGCAAAGAGTGTAATACCTTTATCGCCAATGACTGGAGTCTTGGACTGGTTGATGTACTTGTAGTTTTTGAGGTTAAGGAAGATGCCGCTGTAATTTTGCAGCTTGTTTTGCGCTTTGAGCACAATGCTATGGTGTACCAATTTTGCCGTGTTCGGGCAACCAGTCATGGTGTCTGTTTGGCTAGCGTAGTGGATTGCTCCCATAAGGCGAGCTCGGCCAAACATGATGAAAAGGTCGTCGCAGACGAGTTTTGCTGCTTGAAGTTCGGCGTTTGAAAATTTGTGGTTTTTCTTGGCGCGGACCTCGATGGTGGCCATTCCGTTTTCGCCAGTTCTATAAGTTTGGATTAGGGGGACCGCTTCGTAGCCGGCGGGATCTTCGTAAACAATTTTTTCCTCATTTAAACCGTCTTTTGCAATAATGGAACTTGGGGCAATAAGTTTAATTTTTATGTAACCTATGCTTAAAACATTGCAAATAGGAGGTATTGCGCTAGAAACGCGCTTTATCAACGCTGTTACATCAGGAATATTGTCTAAAATAGCATCCCTAAAATCTTTATATACGCTATTAAAAATGACGTAATCCATTCTCGCCCCTTAAAGACCACAATTATACACCAAATAGTGCTCTAAATGTAAATAAAAATTTTAAAAATAGTAAAAATAATTTTAATAAATCTTCTTGTTTTTATTCCATTTTAGAACGCTTGCGAGGGCGCATAAAACCTAGTGTATAGGTGGGAAGAATATGTAAGCTATTATGATGGCGGCAATTACGCCAACGGCGTCTGCTATAAGGGCGCAAGTGACGGCGTGACGGGTCTTTCTTACGCCGACGGAACCAAAGTAAACTGCAATGATATAGAATGTCGTGTCGGCAGCACCTTGGAACATGCAACTGAGGCGACCGGCAAAGCTGTCGGGGCCAAGGTTTTTCATGGCGTCGATCATCATGCCTCGGGCACCGCTTCCGCTGAGGGGCTTCATGAGTGCGGTGGGGAGGGCCGGGACAACGTCGTTTCCGACTCCGATAAGGCCGAGCAACGCTGAAATTCCGTTCATCACGAGGTCCATCGCGCCGCTAGCGCGGAATACGGCAACGCCAACGAGAATCGCAACGAGGTTCGGGATAATCATCACGGCGGTGTTGAAGCCTTCCTTGGCGCCTTCAACGAATGCTTCGTACGCCTGAACTTTTTTATAGCAGGCGAGGCCGAGGAAAGCAACGATTATGCCGAACAGGACGATCCCGCTTACGAAAAGGCTTGTGGTGCCAATGGCTTCTGCTGTGAGATGGCTAAAGTAGAACATGATGGCAATGACGCAGGCGCTGATGCCACCGAGCCATGCTACCGTTATGGGATCTTTAAGCTTGATTTTCTGGAAAAAGCTGAGTGCAAAAATGCCTGCGATGGTGCTGAAAAATGTCGAGAGGAGGAGCGGTAAGAATACGTCACTTGGGTTTGCTGCGCCGAGTTGGGCGCGGTAGGTCATGATGCTCACCGGAATCAATGTAAGTCCGCTTGCGTTAAGGACTAAGAACATGATTTGCGAGTCGCTTGCGACGGTCTTGTCTTCGTTTGGGTTGAGTTCCTGAAGCTGTTTCATGGCCTTGAGGCCCATTGGCGTTGCTGCGTTGTCAAGGCCGAGCATGTTTGCGCTGATGTTCATGAGCATCGTGCCGACAACTGGGTGGCCCTTCGGAATTTGCGGGAAAAGTCGCGAGAAAAGCGGTTGGACGATTTTGGCTAGAATCTGGACGGCGCCTGCTTTTTCGCCGATTTTGAGGATGCCGAGCCAAAGACTCAAAATGCCGGTGAGGCCGAGGGCGATTTCGAAGGCTGTCTTGGACATGTCGAAAGCCCCGAGAATTGCCTTATTGAAAATGCCGGTATCGCCATAAGCTAGCCATTGGACAACACATGCGATAAACGCACCGAAGAAAAATACGAGCCAAATAACGTTTAAGACCATACAGGAAATGTTAGTAAAAAAAGAAGATTCCGGCACAGAGGCCGGAATGACAAATGGACGTCATCCTGAGCGGCTAATGCCGCGAATGATCCTGACAAATCTCGTAGCTCTTAATTTCCGCGCCGTCTTCCAGCGTATAGATGCTGAATTTTGCGCGGGCTGGGGTGTCGCCGTTGGCGGGCATGCTTTCGTACAGCCCGAATGTCGGCGGGTTCCCGCCTTTGGGAAGGCTCGTAGAACCGGGATTGACCATGAGCACGTCGCGGAAGTTCTTTTCGAGTTTCCAAACGTGCGTGTGACCGAATAGATAGGCATCGATTTGTGGCTTCGATGCTTCTTGTGACTGCGACGAATCGGTGGATTGCGATTGGGAATGCGCGGAGCCAGTCGATTCGATACTTTCGAGTGCGTTTTTCGGGAAACAATCCGGCATAAAGATGTGCCCGTGGCTCAAAAACAAATGGAATCCGTTGTCTTCGACGATCTTGTATTCGTTTTCTATGGGGAAGTCTAGCATCATTAAATCGACGTCTGCATCGCAGTTTCCGCGGACGGCGATAATGCGGTCTTTATAAGGAGCGAGTGCTTCGACAACTTGCATTGGGCCGTGACCTGCCGGGAGCGGGTTTCGCGGACCGTGGTAAAGTGTATCGCCGAGCAAGAAAATCTTCTCGCAGTTGAACTTTTCAAAGAAGGACAATGCCTGCCTTGCTGCCAAGGCAGAACCATGAATGTCGGAGAGAATTAATGCGCGCATTGTGACTCCTACTTCACCGTAATCATCGGGCTGGTTTCGCTCAAGAGGTAGTTCCATTCTTCGCGAATCTTGTCGTATTCGGATGGATCGGCGTAGAGCGCAAATGTAGTCCACTTGATTCCGCTAGAAGCCTTGGACTTCGGTTGCTTTTCATAACTTACGTAGTCCGGAGTGCGGTTGAGCGGTTTTGCTTCGGTGATTGTCACCGAGTGGCCGCTTGCGGTCTTGATGTTCAGCTTATAGCTGAAAATGGTTTCGTGCGGCATACGGATGGGGTGGTGGCGCTTGGCGACTTTCGGGAGCTTGAAGAGGCTGCGTTCCCATACGTTCGGGAAGCGTCCCTTGAGCTCGGAACCGCCTTGTCCGAAGTATCCCTTCGAAGCGTATGTGTTCACGATGATAAGCGGCTTGTTGAACTGTTCGAGATTCTCGATGCGGATGTTGCCTATGCTAACATCTGGTACGCCCGCGGCGAGGAACTGTTCGAGCAATTTTTCTTGATCCTTCACATCGCGGCCAAAGAACTTGTTGCGGATGGCGCTTGCGAACTTGCCCTGGAGTTGTACGGAATCGCGGAATTCGCATTTGCCATCTTCGCCGATGAACAAGTCATGCTGAATTGCAATTTGATGTTCCTGGTTGTCTTCGAGAATCGGGGTGGTGACAACGTGGCTGTGGTCTCCGTCAATGACGAGAGCTACCTTGCCTTCCATGTCGAGCGGTACCGGGCGGTCGTTGCCGGTCTTGTCGGTGGCATCGACCCAGCGTTCGCTAATCTTACCCTGCTTCGGGATGTAGAGAATCATGTGGTTGAACTGCTGGATGGTCGGCAGGTGTGAGAATCCTTCTTCGGTCAGGTGGATGGCCGTGAGGTAGCTCTTCACGCCAATGGCTTCGAGCATGTCTTTCAGCAAAAGCGCCATGTCCTTGCAGTCACCACGGTGTTCCTTGAGAGTAACTTCTGCAGTCTGCGGAATCAAACTGTGACCGCCGAAACGTACATCGCGGTAGCGGATGTCGTGACGAACAAAGTTGATAATAGCCTTGACAGCTTCATCGCCAATCTTGTTGCCGCGCACTTCGAATGCTTGCTCGCGTACCTTAACAGCCTGCTTGAACTGGTGGCTGATGAGGTTCTGGTAATCATCGCCGACATCGCGCCATTCCTGCTTACCCGTGAGCATGAGGCCTGCGCCAAAGTCGCGATACACCGGCATGTAAAGTTCCTTGCGCACAATGACTGGATTTTCAATCTTCCATTCAACACCACCCTTAATAGCGGTCTTTTCGAGCGGTCCGTATTCTTCGGTGACAAAGCGAGTCGTATCAGCATAAATGCGGAATATCGATTCGCCAACAGGAACTTCGCGGCTGCTTTCGTAGTTGGTATAAGGAATCATTCCCTTGTTCTGGAGGTTTGTGCGGCTGAATTGCATGTAGATAAAATCACCCGGAGCAATTTCTGTGAGCGGGAAGTGTGCCGTTTGGCTTTCATTTCCGCCGCCGATT
>CAMUYW010000051.1 GCA_947165045.1 uncultured Fibrobacter sp.
GGATGTGTCTTCGTCATTCCCGCGCAGGCGGGAATCTAATAAGGATTGTTGTATGGGTATGGAATTTGGTCTTCGCAAAAAATTCGTGCGCTCTGTGCTTGTTTTGACTGCGTTTGGTGTTGTTGCTGTTGGTGCCGAACCGCTGGCTTTTCCCGAGGCGCTTGGGTTTGGTGCCAAAGTGACCGGTGGCCGTGGCGGCACGGTTTATCATGTGACGAACTTGAACGATGATGGCGCGGGCTCTTTCCGCGATGCAGTGAGTCAAGGTAATCGCATTGTCGTTTTCGATGTAGGCGGAATCATTAACATCAAAACGGCGGTATCCATCAAAAGTAATATCACGATTGCGGGGCAGACGGCTCCCGGTGAGGGCATTGCCATTCACGGCGGAAAGCTCAGTACCGGCAAGCAGAGCAATATCATCATCCGCTATTTGCGTATCCGTCCTGGTGAAAATACCGCTTCCACGAAAGACGATGCGCTAAATCTTTATGACGCCAAGAATGTGATTGTCGATCATTGTTCGGTTGAACTTGCTCCATGGAACAACTTTGGCGGTAGTTCCGATAACAAGGATTATCGCGTTACCGGCGTGACCGTGCAAAACTCGTTGATTGCAAATCCTATCGGTCAGCAGTTCGGCGCGCATATTGAATCCGTAGATGGAACTTGGTCGTGGTATTACAACGCGTTCGTCAACACGCACAACCGTAATCCGCTCGATAAAATTAACGATATTTTTGTGAATAACATCCTCTACAATTTCGAAGCGGGCTATACGACGCATACCAGCACGCATTTCAATCACGATATCGTGAATAATTATTTTGTCTATGGTCCGGCGGGCAAGAATGAATGGTTCCAGGTCGATAAGAACCAGAGCATTTACGCTAGCGGGAATATGATTGACAAGAACCGCGATGGCGTGCTGAATGGTGGGCCGACAAGTGTTTACTATTATCAGGGGGCTGGTGAAGAACTGAAATCTCCTTGGAATGACTTGACTAAAAATGGTCCTATGTTGACTGCCGCGAGCGCGTGGCGCTATGTGACTTCGCAAAGCGGCGTGCTCCCTTATGATGACATCGATTCGCTTGTATGGCATCAGGTCAATACGCTCGGGAAAGAGGGCGCATTGGTAAAGAGCGTGGGGGCGATGGGCCTCAAGACCAATAATGGCTGGGGCGAAGTAATTGCAGGGACTGCCGCGAAGGATTCCGACAAGGACGGCATGCCCGATTACTTTGAAGAAGCGATGGGCTACGATGTCAATAAAGATGACGCGATGACCAAGGAAAGCGACGGTTATGTGCGTATCGAAAAGTACATCAACTGGCTCGGCGCTTCGCATATGCATATCTCGGACGAAGCTTCTCGTGATTTTGACTTGCGTACGATTACGAGTGGATTCCAGTCGGTCAAGCCGACTTACAGCGTGTCTGCTGCAGAGAATGGAACTGTTGAGCTGTTGAATGACGGGAGCACCGCGCGGTTTATACCCAAGGCAAATTTCAATGGCTTAGCTTCGTTCAAGTACACTGTCAAGGGTAACGATAATACGGAATATACGGGCCGTGTCGAAGTGCTTGTAGAAAAAAGTGCTGTAGCAGAAAATCCGACTCCGACGGATTCGTGTGCAAACGATTCTTCAACAACCGCGCTAATTGATGCTCGAGCGGTTACCCCGCTTAATCTCGCAACGACTCCCACGAAGTTCCGTATTTTCAATTTGCAGGGAATGGTTATCACTGAAATGGAATCTTCCGTTTCTAATCTGCAAGCTGATTTGAAAGCGAAAAATCTTCAAAAGGGAATCTACATCGCAAAGCCTTTAAATGCAAAAGCTGGCTTTGTAAAGTTGAAAAATTAATTCGATTTGACGGCTTAAGTATGAAACCAAAAAGAAAAAATCGCGCAGTCCAATGCGCGATTTTTTCTGTATGCTATTTAGCGAACTTTTATCGAATACTGATTTTCTTTGTGTAGTTGCTGCTTCCAATTTTTGCACGCACAATGTAGTTGCCGTTTGTGATTCCGTGCAGGCTAAACTGCGATGTGCCTGCGGGAATGTTTCCGCTTATGAGTGTTGCCACTTTTTGTCCGAGCATGTCAAATACAGCGATGTTGCCGCGGCTTGCTGCATTTGCTGTGATTGCAATCGACTTGCCTTGTATGGCAAAGTTGACATTGGAGGGAACGCTTGTGCGATTTGCGAACGGAATTGAAACTGTTACTTTATCCCAACCGGGCATGTTGTCAAGCGCGATAATGCGTTCGTCATCGAGGTTGCGCTTCCACATTTCTGTAGTCGTTTTCTCCAAGAAGTTTCCGCTCCAGGTCTGGCTCCAGGTCATCCAGTAGCTCCAATAGGCCTTGTCTTCGGCGATGCTGTCGATGTCCGGGATGGCGCCGTTTTCGCTGAGCGCAATCATCTTGTTCGTGCCTACGTCGCTAACGATTTTGTTGAAGTAGTTTGCGCCGGAATTGTGGTTGTTGAGCGGGTCGTAAACATCTACGGCTACGATGTCCACATAATCATCGCCGGGGTACCATGCACCATTAAGGGCGCTGTAGTCGTAACCGAGAGACGGGTCGGTATTGATGTTCCAAACCCAAATGAGGTTCTTGAGACCATTTGTGGTAACCATGCGGTTGAAAACGAGACGGTAGAGTTGTACATAGCATTCTGCGCTAGCCGTTCCCCACCAGAACCATCCGCCACTAGCTTCGTGCAATGGGCGCCAAACGACGGCAATGCCCTTTTCTTGCAATTGCTTAAAGTATCCCGAAACGATGTCAATGTCTGCGACGATGTCCTTGTATTCTTGCGAGGTCTCGTCGATTTCTTTGCACTGTTCGCCCTTGAATGCTTTGGTGTAGTTAAAGCAGGTATTGTTTTCGCTGGTGCCTTTGACTCCAGCTGTGCAGCCGCTTGCGTTAAATCCGTTGTTGGGGTATGTGTCCTTGGTGTAGAATACGGTGTCTTCGCCGACCTTCCAGTGCCAAGTGTAAGTCGGGATGCCGCCCATTTTCCAGAGGTCTTCGGTCATGAGCAGATTGTTTTCGGTGTAACCCTTGAACCAGCCTTCTTCGTGATGGCCGCCTGTTGCAAAGAGCATGTCGAACCCGCCGATAGCGGGGTAGTGGCCGCTACGCTTGTAGAATTCTGCAATATCGGTCTGGCCTTTCCACGAGACTTGTTCATCGGTGTACTTGCACGAATCCGCCGGGGTGCATTCGCCAGGTCCGAGCAGTTTCATATCGCCGTAATTGTAGTTGAAATTTTGGTCGCTGATCATCATGCCGCTAATCGTCTTCTTCATGAAGTTTTCGCGGAGGAATGCAAAGACCTTCTTGGCGCTTTCGGTGGCGTTCGGCGTTACCGGGGCAGCTCCGATTGTAAATTCGGGATCAGGATGGCGTTCGACGGTGATGTAATCCACGCCGATAGATTGGTTACCGACTGTAATCGTGTTTTCGCCGACCTTCATTTTGGCAGAAGCTGAAATCACGTAGCTCGAGTCGCAGTTGCGCGGAGTCGTGAGCATGGAGCCGACTTCGGTCCCATTTACGACGATTTTGGAGGTAATCCAATCGTATTGCTTGATGAGCACTTTTGTCGTGATGTCGTAAACGGCAGTTTCTTCGACTTTGACTGTAAATGACATGCCTGCGGCATCAGCCGGTTTTACATACTTGCCACCTGAAAAATCTGCACCTTCGGCGATGGCACTTGCGTCAATTCCGGTTTGCAATTCTGCTTCGTATTTGGTGGGGGCTGCGAATGCTTGCAGCGAACAGACGGCAATGCTTGCCGCCGCAATAGACTTGAATCCCATAGCACACTCCTAAAAATTCAATCTTTATTAAATATAATCTAAAGGAACGTGTAAAACAAGTTACAAATAGCTCATGGTGATTTGGTGTACATCTATAAAAACCCTTTAATTATTCCAAAAAAGAGTATATATTTAAACGCGATTGTTTGAGTGTGTGGAGATTTTATGAAATCCTCTAAAAGGATGAAGCGTGCCGCGGCTTTGATTTCAGCGGCGTTTGGCATGATGATGTTTGCGGGTAATTCCGCTTTTGCAATAACTCCCAATAAGCTTGTTTCCGGCGGGCTTAAGGCCTATACGGGTTCGACAACGACCGATTATTTGACGGATGGTTATTTGACCAATTGGAAAAGTAGCGATGCAAAAGAAATTGCGTTGAATGTTGGTGCTGGTCCCAAGAAACTTTTGATCAACTGGGAATCCTTTGGCGATTGCGCGTGGGCGACCAATTTTACCTCGAATTGCGGGCATAGCGGTGTTGCTCTTTCGAACTTCAAAATTTTGACATCATCAAATTCGACGGATGGTTCGGATGGCGATTGGGAAGTTGCGGCGACAATTGCAGATAATCCTGTGATGGCTCGTGGCGTGACGATTGATTTTGAGGGCAAGTCTTGGTTCAAGTTCGTGAGCGAAGGCGATGTGGGTAAGCTTCTTGAAATCGAAGCGTTCGATATGACCGATGGCGGGAATGATACTTGGTTTTTTATGGGCACAAGTATCAGCCAAATGGGGCTCAAACAACAAGAAACAGATTCGACGACGGCGCAACTGATTCACGCGCGATTCCCGAATTACACGCCGGCGATGCTTCGCGGTGGTATCGGCTGCATCAACAGTACCGAAGTTGTGGCTCACTTGGATGAATACCTGAAATACGTGGGCAATGTCAAGTATTGGGCCATTGAAATGGGCACGAACGATGCCTGGGGCGGTGGCGACTGGGACCTCGATGCCTATGTCAAGAACATGCAGACGATTATTGATTCGGCAAAAGCGCATAACATAACACCAATCATTGCACGTATTATGGCAACGAATCCAGAAAAGTCGGGCTGGCAAATAAACCCTGCGTTCCTTGATGCGGTTGACAAACTTGTTGAAGATAACAAGTTGCCTAAGGGTCCGGATTTCTACAATTATTTTTTGGAACATCCTGAATTGCTGGGGAGCGATGGCGTTCATCCGAATTCAGAAGGTGGTGGCCAGGCGATGCATCACCTGTGGGCGGAGGCTTTGGCTCCGTTGTATGTTGCTGGCAATTCTAGCGGTTCCGGTAACGAGCGCCAGGATTCGACTATTGCAGTCCGACGCTTGACTCCGGTCGCGAATTTCTCTGTTCCGCGCGTCCGTGTGCAAGGTAGAAGTGTTTCTGTTTCGAATGCTGTAAATTCAAATCGTGGTGTAACCGAAGTTAGCCTTGTTTCTGCAATTGGTACTGTTGTCGAAAAAATCCGTGCGTCATCGAATACGATTCGATTTTCGTCGAACATCAATGCAGGTCATTATCTGGTTGTTGTGCGAAATGCAGGGCGCTATAGCGTTGCAAGAGTTGTTGTGAAGTAGATGCGCGGATCAAAATCGCCAAGTTCAATTTAATGAAAAAACAAAAGCCTCGCATGAGCGAGGCTTTGTGCTTTTTGCGGCGAACTTTTTCCGATTATTTTGCTTGAACGGTTGCTGTTTTGCGGTTCTTCACGATGACGAATGCGGCAAATGTAATCAGCAAAATTGCGGCGAAGATGCTCACCTTGATGCAGGCGTGGAACGGCTTACTGCGGTATTCCATGCGAACTTCGGACTTGCCCTTCGGAATTTCGACGGCGCGAAGGTTACCGAATGCCTTGTAGACCTTGGCTTCCTTGCCGTTGACCGTTGCGTTCCAGTAGGGGTGATAGTTGCCTGCGACAACCATGAAGCCTGCGCGATCACTTTCGACTTGGAACACCTGCGTGTCCATCTTGGGGCTTGCAACAAGCTTAGCCTTGCCCTGGGCCACTCCGCCTTCACCCTTGTTCTGCGGTTCTTCGGAGAGAATCACTTTTTCTCGGTATTCAAATCCGTTCTTGAGTGCGTCAATGGCCTTGGTATCGTCCATCGTAGTCGATTCGCCATAGATGTAAGCTTCACCCATGGCTGTAGGAATCGGCATGTAGGTTGTGCCGCGCTGTGTATCGAAGATGATTGCGCCGATGTTCATCAAGTCGAGGAACGGGTGTGCGGCGTTCGGATCACTAATGTTCATCAGGTAATTAGTGTTGCCTTGTCCGCCTCGGAATTCGCGGTAGCTGGCAAGTTCGTTGTCATGGAAGCCATCGGCATTGCGCAAGTGGTATTGCGGGAAAATGTTTCCGCCAAAAGCCTTGTTGCGGCTGAGCGAAAGCACGCGCGGCGTATTGATGGAATCGGTTTTGAACGGAGCCTTGATGGCGGCGACAACGCCGTTTTTCGGTTGAATGTATTCGTTTTCGGCAACGTTCTGGATGAACGCTCCGTTGATGGTCATGAGTTCGATTCCTGCAACGAGGGCGAGGACGCCGACCTTGGCTGGCGTGCTTCCTTTCCATTTGAATACAGCGATGCTTACGCCAATCACGACGAGAATGAATACGAAACTCGGGATAATCTTTGCTGCGGTTGCGTTCATCACGACTTCATTAAGCGGCTTGAAGTACGGGGCTGTAATCGGATCGTTCAAGAGCTTTTGTCCGCTCATGAGGAACATGCCGATGATTGCAAAACCAACGACAATCGCGGCTTGCACGCCTCTGGAAGTCCCCGGAAGCTTTGTCTTGAATGCATCGATAAAATTCTTGACATTGATTTGCTTGTTCTGGTCGTCGAGGCTCATCACGCCGAGACATGCAGCTGCGTAAGCGAGGCAAACGAAAAAGCCGAACGGGCTGATAAAGAGTGTCCAGTTGAATCGTGCAATCACGACGAGCAAAAGTAAAATTACGAACATGGCGGTTCCGTGGAGCAATGCACGGCTGTTCTTGGCGGATTCTTCGCTTGTTTCACTAACAGCGCGAAGCACCGGCCCAGCCATCATCACGAGTAACAGCGGGAGCCAGAAAAGAGCCATACCCGGCGCGCGGAAATTCTTGACGCCAGGCAAAATGTTGTACCAGAGCTTGAATAGCGGGGAGTGATCGCCCATGCCGTAGCTAAGGGCAACGACGGCTCCGAGTCCCCAGAAGCTAGCCCAGCGGCGTTTGCCCGGGAGGAACAGGCAGAGGAATCCGAGGAACGTGAGGAGTGCTCCCGCATTGTTGTGGTCAAGCTTGAAGCTGTTGTGGCCCCAGTAGAACGGGCTGCCTTGGCTGCCGGATTCGGCCATCTTGCGGTATTCGTCCATCGTAACATTGACAAAAGAGCTGCCCTTGAGGTCGCCTGTCTTTTCGTCCTGTTCGTAAACATCGACCCCGATGAATCCCGGAATAAGCATCTGGGCCATTTCTTCTTGATGGAACGACCAGCTTACTGCATGACCGTAATTTGTATGTTCGCCTTCACCACGGACTGATTGCGTTGTCGTATAAATATAAGGTGGAACAATCTGAAAACAGCTGATGGCGAGCCCGAATGCGAGTGCGGCTGCTGCAAGCCCGATGCGTTTACCGCGTATGGCAAACGTATTGCAATGGAATGCTGCTTCGTAAAGCGTGTAAAGCCCTGCGCCCCACAAGAATAAGTATGTCAGTTGCAAGTGGCTTCCGAGAATCATCCAAACGATACTTAACGCAAAGACGATGAGGTAGGGGAGGCTTCCGTCGCGGACAATCTTGCGGACGGCAAGAAGTGCCAAGGGAGCGATGGCAAAAACCATCATCTTTCCGTCATGGCCGCCATAAATGTAGGTGAAATATTCAGGTGAAAATGCGTAAAGGAATCCAAGAAGCGTTCCCCACCATTTGTTGCCGGTCAAGTTCCAGGCAAGGAGCATAGCGCTCATGAATGCAACCCAAACGGTCAAGATAAATTTGAACCCGACAGCGCGAGCGGGATCCATCAGGAACTGAGTCCATACGAGCGGATGGTAGGCATCCCCGAATAACGCGTCAATCGTCGGGACGCCACCGAGACGGCTATCGTCCCATTCCGTGAGGATGATGTTGAATGTGCGCAAAATGCGGCAACCGATACTGTTCAGCTGGTCGCTGTTGAGCATGAGTTGACTTGCATCGAATGCGAAATCGCGGAAAACAATCAGCAAAATCGCAAAGAAAATTGCGGCCATGGCCACAAAAAAAGCGGGTTTCTTATTGAGGAAATTCATACAAGGAAATATAAAAATACCGCAGCGGATGCCCGCCACGGTGCGTTGAATTGATTGGCTTTGAACGGATGCTCGGAATATTATTCGAGCGTGTTTTCGTCGGTCTTGGCCGTTTTTACCAAACTGTAGATGCCGAATGCAGAGATTATGCAGACTGCAGCAAAGACGATGTACTTGATAAGCTTGCCCATAAATTTCTCCTTGGAATATTTTTTAATAAAGATATTTGATTTTGTGCAGTCAGTCAAGTGAAAAAACTAATCCTTCGTGATAATCATGCATATTACAGGAAGTTTCTTATCGACCTCGTTTTCACTGGGGATAATTTCGCTTTCGAGTACCTTGCAGTTGAGCTCCTTCACAAAGAATTCGAGTTGGCTACGTTCAAACCCAAGCCAAATGTGTCCGTGTGTTGTACGGAACGATTCTTCCTTGTGTTGGGCGAGGTCCAAAAGCGCAAGCCTTCCGCCCGGTTTCAAAATTCGCGTGGCTTCCTTGAGGGCGAGTCGCGGGTCGGTAGCGTGGTGCAGCACTTGGCTCATCAGCACGAGGTCGGCGTAGTTGTCTGGAAGGCCTGTTTGTGTCATGTCCGCGACTTTCGGCGTTACATTCTCGATGCCCTTTTGTCGTAAAACTTGCTGTAGACCACTGATGATTTTCGGATCATAGTCGAGCGCGGTCACGTTCTTGCAACGGCTGGCGAGCATGAGTGAGAGGTCGCCGCCTTCGCCGCACCCGATGTCTACGGCGTTTTCGAACTGGACCATGAGTTTGCTGAACAGGCTGATTTGCGCCTTGAGGCTTCCGCCGGCTTGGTCGAGTTTATGGATTTGACCCTTGGTCTTATCGGTGCGTTCTTCGAGCGCTTGTGCGGCGCGGCATTTCAAAATGTCTTTGTCTTGCAGTTCGTCGTAGGCTTCGCGGATAATTTGCAACAAGCGACTGCTCATGTAGAGTTCTTCGCTCAGGCGGTAATACGCCTTGATGCCATCGCGACGGTCTTTTACGAGCCCGCATTGAGAAAGCTTTGCTAAGTGTCGGCTTGCGTTACTTTGGTGAATGTCCAGGATGTCCTTGATTTCATTGACCGTAAATTCGGACTGGTCCAGCAGGAGTAAAATCTTGAGGCGCATTTCGTCAGAAATGGCTCCAAAAAGTTCCATGTTTGGGATGATGGGTTCTCGGTTCTGGTTTAAATTCGAATTTATCACGTTGTCCGCCAATACTTTTTTATGTTTATGGTTGTGAATATAAATTTTTAAAAAAAAGGTTGTGTTTACTTTTTCAGTGATGATGAGTTTTATTTCTCTTTTTCGTCATTCGGATGGCTTTTGCTCGACAAATGCAAAAGTCGAGCGTCGTGGCCAAGTCTACTTGGACATGACCGAGACCGGCATTTGGTACTATAGTACAAGAATCCAGTGCATGAAAAACATGTGTTTTAAAGTTTTTTTAGCTGTAGTGAGTGTGTCTTCGCTTGCTTTTAGCGCGCCATCGCTGGCGTTGTCGCCTGAAATTGTAAAACCGGAACATCATTACGAAGTCTCTACGAAGTTAGATGTTCCGCTGGCGCTTGGAATTGCGCTAACATCTGCGTTGGGTGTCTATCAATACTGTGGAATGGAGCGCGTTTCGGCTGGCGATTTAAAACCGAAATCAGAACTTTTGTCGTGGGATCGTCCGTTTGCGGGGCGTTATAGCGGTTGGGCAACTACGGTGAGCCATTATTCGGGAGCTCTCGCTGTGGCGCCATTGGCCTTGGCCGGTTTTTCGTGGTATAGAGGTGATACGGATGGACATGATTTTGGCGCGTTTACGCTCATGTTTGCGGAAGCCTTTGCACTAGAGAATGCTTTAAATCAAATTGTCCGTTCTTCGCAACTGTGGCCGCGCCCTTATATTTATGCAGAACGCGGGGAGGGGCGTAAAAAAGCTGAGTCCGCGCATGGTGAGGCTTATGGCTCTTTTTACTCGGGGCATGCTTCGGCGGCGTTTACTGTAGCCGTCTTTACGGGCGAATGGTTTTCTGAAATTTATCCTAACTCCAAATACAAACCGCTTGTTTGGGCGTCGTCGTTTGCGCTTGCTAGTGGTGTCGCCGGTTTACGCGTTGTGGCGGGCAAACATTATCCTACTGATATAGTCGTTGGTGCGCTGATGGGGACTGGCGTGAGCTTTGGAATTCTCAAATTACATGAAATTTGTAAAAAGAATATTTCATTTTGGGTGATTCCGGGCAATTTCGGCGCTGTTTTTTACTTTTGACAATTTTTTATAGCATTTTTTCTGAAAAAGCGTATATATATTCTTGTAGGCTTACTCCATGAGCCGACTATGTTGTGAGGTTTTTAAATGTTGGATGAGGTAAGGCGTGTATTGTGCGCCGTCGCTATTTTGACCGTGTCTGTGGTCACCCATAATTACGCAGCTGCTGAGTTTAAAGATTATAGGGATGGGCGTGTGTATCGTGCATATCCATCTGGAAATTTAAACTGGTTTAAACAAAGTCTTAGGTACGGTAAAACTTCCTATTTTACAGATGAAAATGGGGTTCCCTTTTACCGCGACGATACCTGGGAAGCCTCTTGCCCAGAAGGTACGCAGGTCCCAGACGAAATGGATTGGGATCAATTGATTGAAGATCAGTTTTCTGGTGACGACAAGTTGGAAAACATGAAAAATTTTGTCGGTCATTCTTCACTGGGCTTTTACAAGTTCGAAATGGACGAAGTCGTTAATGCGAAAAAAGGGTACGCGTATTTTGCGGTGCGTAATCAAGGCAATCGCGCTATTCGTCTTGAAACCAAGCGTGGCACGGCTAAAATTGTAGATCTTGAAAATTCCGATGCAGTCCAGGTGCGTTGCGTGTATCCCCGCGATTTTCTTTCTGAAATGGGAATTTCAAAAAACGATATGATTTTTACGGATAGACGCGATAACAAGAAATATGTTGTCGGTGTCCGTGGCGGAAAAATCTGGATGATGAAAAACCTTGCTTTTAGCGTGACTTCTGAAAAGCAGTGCTATGTAGAAGATAAGTCGTTTTGTGAAAAGTTTGGGCGCTATTATACTTACGAAGATGCGCTCAAGGCTTGTCCTTCGGGCTGGCATTTGCCGGATGATGCTGAATGGCGCGACTTCCAGCAAGACCGTAAAACTCTTGACTGGGATAATTTAGGACAGGGCGGTTGCCAGGACTGGGATAATTATTGCGATGGAATGAATTCCGGACATTATTGGTCGCGAACTTCCATACAAGAAAAAACGGCCCGTTCGTGGGAGTTCAACCGAGCTGACCACGATATAGATCGAACAGACGCAAGTGTCTATAAGGGACTTTACGTCCGTTGCGTCGCCGATTTGTAAATATTGAATAAGTAGAATTAATTTGTTTGAAAATTAATTCTACAGTTCATCGTCACTTTCGGACACATCTTCGAAGTGACTTCCATATTCGTCAAAATTGATTTCTTCGGCGATGTCGTCGTTATCTGTATCATTGTCGAGACCTAGACCGAGTCGTGCGCAAATGCGATCCAGGAGGATGAGATCTACATCTTCTGTGTCTCCTCCTTCACGTTCGTAAGCCTCGATAATTAGCTCTTGTTCATCTGGTTTGTATTTATCGACAACTTCGGTGATTTTCATGATTTTCTCCTTTGCGGATAGTTATAAAAAAAATCCGCATTCTCTGCTAGTAATATCGCCTATATAAATCCTATTGTCAATGGGTTTTACTATTTTTTTTGCTATGAACAAGAAATTGCCTTTTATTGCGCTTGCATTTTTGTTGGGAATGTCTCAATCTTGGGCTGTTGATCCCCGTATTGAACAGGGGGCTCGTTTTGAGGCTAAGGGTCAGTATGATAAGGCTCTTGGTGAGTACCGTGCCATGTTGGCTGAAAATAAGAAGAATACCGAAGCTTACATGGCGGCTGGAAAAGTTCGCATGAAGATGAAGGATTATAAGGGGGCTGTGGCGAATTTCCGCCTTGCTTATGGTTATGATCCGAGTTTGACCGAAGCGTACGAAGGCGCTGCAAAGGCTTATGAAGCTATGGGCCAGCAGGCTAAGGCTGATGCGGAACGTGCTAAGATTAAAGGGGCCAAGACGGCTTCTGCTGCTCCGGCTGCTACTGCCGCAAAGACTGAAACGCCTAAGGCAGAACCCGCAAAGGTTGAAACTAAGGCTGCTCAACCGGCTCAAACTGCCCCCGCAAAAACGGAAGCCCCGAAGGCCGCCCAGCCGGCTGCTCCGGCAACACAGACTGCTGCTTTAGAAGATCCGTTTGAAAAAGGCAAGGCTTTGCTTGCTGAAGGCCGTTATGCCGAAGCCGCTCCGCTTTGGAGAACCGTACTTTCGAAGAAACCTGGCGATGCCGGTGCGTACTTCTATGCGGGCCTAACCCGTTATGAGATGGGAGAATACGACAAGGCCGAGTTCAATTTGAAGAAGGGACTTTCATACAAGGAACGGGGAAACGACGCCAACTATTATTTGGCTAAGATCAACCAGAAGGGTAAACGCCTCGATCAAGAAAAGAAGTACCTCACTGCTTATTTGAAGAAGGCTGCTCCTGATGCCAAGTTCCGCAAGGCTGCTGAAGACCGTATGGCAGAAATCAATGCTGCAGCAAATGCCGCTGCCGAAGAAAAGGCGATGAAAGAAGCGGAAGCCCAGGCAATGAAGAATGCAAAGAAGACGGGGAACGACAAGGCGAAGTCTGCCGAAGTATCCGCTCCGCAGAAAGAGGATGTCGCTCCGACGGCGACAAACTCCATTGCCAATGCAAATGCGCTTTATGCTGATGGATACAACGAAGCCGCTCTCCAAATGTACAAGGCTTTGCTAGAAAACGAAATCACGCCGGACGAACGCTATTTTGCGATGCTCCAAATGGGCAACATCTACCGCGAAATGCGCGACTTCCATAGTGCTGTAACGCGCTATCGTGATGTTGTTCGTGAATTCCCGGATTCTGACTGGGCAACCGAAGCTGAACGCGCATTGGAAGATGCCGTGTGGCTAGAAAAGCACGCCAGCGAACTCCCGAGAAATAAGCGATAAATTAATTGTTAGTCAATGGTCATTGGTCAATAGTTGTTTGACCTTGGTGCTTTGAACTTAGATCGCTTCGCTGCAGAACTTAGACGTCATTCTGCGAAGGAAAATTCATACACTGTGATTGAGAAACGTATGGTTCCTCCCAAAGGGAGGATGACTCTGCCAACTAAGTTCTGTCAACGAGTTTCCTATCACTCTTGACTTTAGCGAGAAATTTCTTGTAGAATTTGTTGTAAATTTCGTGATTCTCGGGATTCGGCGTGTATGTATTTGTAATCTCGATGTGCTTGTGTATGTCTTCGAATTTCATCTGCTCGAGCCCAATAGCGGCAACAGCGGCAGCGCCTAGCGCTCCGACATATTGCGGGTGCTTGACCGTTTCAATAGTATGCCCTGTGATGTCTGCGAGAATCTGGTTGACTACGTTGATTCTTGCTAGGCCGCCTGCAAAGCGGATTGTGTCGGATACCTTGCATTTCTTGGCTTGGCATTCGAGCAACCAGCGGAAATGGTAACAAATGCCTTCGACTACGGCACGGAGCAATTCTCCACGGCTTGTTTCCAAATCAATGCCAGAAAGGGAACTGCGTATATTTCCATCTTCAAACGGAGTCTTGCATCCGTTCATGAATGGCGTGAACAACAGTCCGCGCGATCCCGGTGCCGCTTTAGCAATAAATGATGCGCATTCTTCGTAACTGTATTTGGAGTTGTCGAGTTTCCCGATAAGTGCGCGGGCCCAGGCGAAGCACTTGCCTGCAGTTTCGAGTTCTCCGTATAAATATTTCTGTGCAGGATTTGGGCCCTTGACTGCAATCATCATGATGTCGGCAAACTGATTTGCTTGATCGACGACCGTGCATACGGATCCTGAAGTTCCGCAGTAAATGCTTGTCTGGTGGTTTTGAGTGTTCCCACAACCAATGGCGACCATGGCGACATCTCCGCCACCTGCGATAACGGGAGTCCCTTGTGAGAGTCCCATGTGCTCGGCAGCGCTTGCTGTAAGCTTTCCAACGATGTCTGTGCTATGGACAATTTCGGGTAAGTGCTTTTCGTTGATGCCGTAAGCTTTGGCCATTATATGGCTCCAACCGGAGTGTCCTTTGCGGCAATCGTTGAGAGCAGTGCAGAATGCGGAATCTTCGGTGCGTACGAACCTTCCTGTTGTTTTAAAAAGCAGGTAGTCGCCTACATCCAAAAACTTGTCAACCTTAGCGAATTTTTCAGGTTCGTTTTTCTGAACCCACTTGTATTTCCAGACGGGACTGTAAGCTCCGACGGGGACCATGCTTGTGTGGTGCATGCCCTTGAGAAGTTTCCAGATGTTTAACCCGTGGATTTTGAGACCGTGATTGAAATAGTCCTTTAATTCCTGATCGGCGCGCCTGTCCAAAAATGTCATGGGCGGTCGAACCGTGTTGCCGTTAGCATCGACCAAAACTGTTCCGTTCATCTGGGAACAAAAACTTATCCCTTTGATTTGGTCGCTAGAAATACCGTAGTTTTTGAGAAGTTCTTTGGTGCTTCGGCAGATGGAATCCCACCATTGTTCTGTGCTTTGTTCAACACCTTTGCCCTCCAGTGTAGCTGTGCTATGATTGCTGATCACTGTGGCGCCAATGAACTGGATAGTATCTGAAATTTTTGTCAGAGTAGCTTTTATAAAGGAGTTACCTATGTCGTATGTGACCAAATACATGTTGTTATCCTCTATAAAACATTCCACTTCTATTGGATATTAAAATAATAAAAAAAATGCACAGGTGTTGTCATCTGTTTATAGTTATTCTGTAAGATTTTTTAAATATTAAAGCCCCGGCATTGCCGGGGCGATTTTCACAAATAAATAGTTACACGACTTGGACTAACAATCCCTTGAGGTATTGTCCCTCGGGAAAGGCTGTGTTTACGGGGTGGTCGGCGGGTTGCCCAAAACGCTCGATAATTTGCACGCGGCGGTGCGCATCTGCAGCTGCATCGGCGATGATTTTTTGGAAAAGGTCCATTTCCATGAGGCCAGAGCAACTAAATGTCGCGAGCATGCCGCCTTCGGCAAGAAGTTTCATCGCGAGCATGTTGATGTCCTTGTAGCCGCGGGCGCCTTTTTGCAGATTGTCCTTGGATTCCACGAATTTAGGAGGGTCGAGCACGATAAAGTCGAATGTTTCAGCTCTGTCGCGGCATTTGCGCAAGTACTGGAAAACATCTGCTTCAACGTGTGTTGCATGGGCCGTGCTTAGTTTGTTCCTCATGATGCCTTCCTTGGCGAGCTTGAGCGCGTCCTTGGAAACATCGACCTGGTAAACTTTTTCGCACCCACCACGGAGTGCGTACAGTCCAAAACCGCCTGTGTAGCAGAAGCAGTTGAGCACTTTCTTACCAGCGGTCAGTTCGCCTACGCGGCGTCTGGCATCGCGCTGGTCTAGGTAGTACCCCGTCTTGTGGCCATTCTTTACGTCAATGGGGAACAAGATGCCGTTTTCGTTGATGATAATCGGTTCATCGGGGACTTCGCCAAAAACTGTACCTGTGCGGAGCGGCAAGCCTTCTTTTTTGCGAACTTCTGAATCGCAGCGTTCATAGATGCCGCGGCAATGCGTTTTTTCGGCGAGCAGTTCGTAAATGATTTTGCGATTGACTTCAGCACCGGCGGCAAGAATTTCGACAGAGTAAATGTCGGCGTATTTGTCGATGATGCATCCGGGGATGCCGTCGTTTTCGGCGTTTACGAGGCGAAATGCGCATTCTTTGTCATGAATGTCGAAACCGCGGCTCTTGCGGGAGGCGATAGCTCGATCAAGGATGTCGCTAAAGAATTCCCGGTCGATTTTCGTGTTTCTTCCTTCGCTACCGAACGTCCAGAAACGCCCACGGATTTGGGATTTCGGGGAGTAGGCGGCAAGGCCCAGAAAATCGCTCTTGTAGCTGTAAACTTCGACAACGTCACCAAGTTCAGGGTCACCGACAACTTCGTCAATGGCACCGCTAAAAATCCAGGGATGGTAACGGAGGGCGGACTTATCGCGCCCGGCTTTGAGTGTAATCGCTTTCATGGACGAAAATTTAGAAAAAAATGTTATATTTCTTTTATAGGACCATTTCGAGCGTATCGAAACGTGTTACTTGGGGATTTTTGAATTTATTTGAGGGGATAACGTGGTTGTAAATTTCCGTTTTGAATTTTTAATTACTAGATTAAAAAACGTGGTAGGAAATTTTCAGACGAATGTTTTGCAAGCAGGGCTATGGGGCTTGGTCCTCTTTTTTGCTGTATCTTTGTGTGCTTGCGACGGTGATTCTGATTCCCTCAAAAAAAAGACTAACAATATTTTTCCCGAAAAACATTTTTTTAGCGGAACCGTTCGTGAAATAAATGGCGATGTTGTCGTTAAGACATCTGATGGAAAATTGTCCACGTTAAAAGTGGGCCAACGCATTTTTGAGAATTCTCAGCTTACGACGGAAGTTGCTTCTTCGGTCGTACTTTCGGTGTCCGACGGGTCTGCCATTAAAGTCGAGGGAAAATCGAATGTCCAATTTGAAGTGGATGCTGTTGAGTCTTTGAAGCGTACGATTACGGTTTCGCTCCGCCATGGAAAGCTGTTGTTCGATGTGCAAAAACAAGCGGTTAAAGAAGAGTTTGAAATCCGTACAGAAAATGTTTCGTCCATTGTTCGTGGTACGGCTGGATTTGTGGAAAATACCGATGGTCTTGAAGTCTCTTCACTTAAGGAAGGGCGCCTTGATATAGTCTTGAAAACGGATTCTACTCATTCTCTCAAGAATGGGCAGACTTTAATCGCTAATTCGAATGGTTTTAAAATTCTTTCGCTTGCAAGTTCGGGGTCGCTGATTCTTGCGCGAGCGATCGATTCTATAGCGAATGAAACATCTTCTGAGCTTGGTATTCGAGCTTCTAAGTTGAGCCTCGATAAACTGGAATCGTTGCTGCACTCTTTTGATGAAGCGTACTCCCAAAAAGTGGATAGCTTTATAAAGAAAACCCAGGTGGAATTTAAACCGAGGGCTTTGAGCGAGTACATTGGTAAACCGAGTGTCACATTGGAAGCGTTCTTTGTTCCGGGAAGTATAGTCTCGGTGCAGGGCGTTGCTGATACGATTCCTGAAACGGGATTGTATAAGCGTACGTTTGAATGGGAAGATTCTACAGCGTTTGGCCCGAAACACTTTGTTGTAAATTGCAGTAATGGCGAAGTGGAATACATTTGCCATACGTGGAACATGAATTTTGTTTCGGCAAAAATGGCCGAGGTCTTGACCAAGGCTGATGAACGCAAGGCTCATGCGGTAAAGGATACTGTCCAGCAACCGAAAATTCTCAAACCGACTATTGTAATTGAAGGTTCGGGTCGTGAACGAATTCACGTATTGCCCGAAGAGCGTGATATCCCGGCAACATTCCGCTTTAGCGTGGCTGGCTTGATGGGTGGCGATTTAAAGCAAATTAAAAAAATTGTGGTTACGCGCAAAGGTGCTGTTATTAAAACTTATAGCGGCGATGATTTGACAACGAATTCCTTTAAAATTCCGCTTCGATTAAAGCAAAATAGAATTGCCCATATTGATGTTACTGTGTATTTTGTGAAAGGCCGGAGTATCAAGGCGCGCAAGGTTTACGAAACTTATTGTTATTTTGAAAATTACGAGGATGGCAAGAAAAGCAACCGCGTAAACGAAATGTCGGCGGAAGAAGAATATAAAAACGTCGTGTCAAAGCGCTTGCTTAAGAACGAATAGCTTGCATAAAAGCTAAATTTGCGTCCATGTTTGAATCTTTATTTGATAAGTACCCGTTTTTCAGAAAGGTGCCTGCTATTCTTTGCATGGCGATTATCTTTAAAATTTCTTCGATGACATCTGTTGAATTGGAAGATTTCCCGCATGTGTGGGATAAGCTTGCTCATACTTGCGAATACGCTACATTGGCGGGTTGCTTTTGCATGTGGTGGGCCCGCAGACAGTGGTCTGTAAAGCCGTGGCTTAAGGTTGTAATTGTAATGCTTTTGGCGCTTGCTTATGGCTGTACGGACGAATACCACCAGTTGTTTGTGGAAGGTCGTAGTTGCGATCCGATGGACTTGATTGCGGATGCGTTGGGCGGATTTATCGGCGGCTCAGTGTACGTGCTGATTGTGTGGATTTTGAACAAGTATGATCCGCTGCCGCCTATATCTCAGGATGCATAGAGATATATTTTAGGCTTGATGCGCTGCTATAGTGGCGTATATAAAAAGAAAAATGACGCAAAATGCGATTCCGTATGAGATTCCAATTTCTTCGTTTCTGCGGTATTCTTTTTTGTTGTAGTCTGGGGTGAATTTTGCTATTAGTTTGGCTGTAACAAATCCTTGTACGATGGCGAAAATAGTTGCCACGATAAAATTGAACAAGGAGGGGGCTCCAGTATTGGCTGTAGCTGGATGTTTTGAAATAACATGGAAAAAGACGTTAATAACCGGTGTGACAATGAAGATTAATGCCAAGCTTATGACCAGCGAAGTTCCGAAAAACTGAAGGCGCGATTTGTTTTCTTTCAAAGCTTTTTTGTGGATTAATGTCTCGAAAATGGCGATGAGAACGTAATTAAAGGGCAATAACCCTAATAACATTGCACTCCACATAAAGGTGCCCGCGGGGTGGTCTTCTACGCTGTTTTCTTGTGGGGCAGAAACGGTGTTTGCTTCGGAATCTTTTGAGCTGTCCGGTGTTGTGCTATTTTTGTAGTTTGGATGTTCTTCATTAATGGCATCGCACCAAAGGCAATTGGGCATATCGTCTTCGTATTCTCTTCCGCATTTTTTGCAAATCATAAACTCGTTCCTAAAATTATTATGAATAAAATACTAAAATTCGCCAAGCAATATTATTTCGCGCTTTAATTGAATTCGAAATTTTTCGGCGACAACTTTTTGAACGTATTCGCTGAGCGCTTTGATGTCGGCGGCTGTAGCGCCCCCTGCATTGACGATAAAGTTTGCGTGCACTTGGCTTACTTCGGCGCCGCCAATGCGGAATCCTTTTAAGCCCGCTTGTTCAATGTAATAGCCGGGAGCAATTTGCGTGGGTGTGGCTGCGGCGCCTGCATCGAGACGCTTGAATGTGCTGCCTGCATTTGGCATGGAGAGCGGCTGCGAATTGCGGCGCTTTGTCATGCATTCTAGCATTTCGGCTTCAAGATTTTTTGCGGTTTTGCCCAAGCTTTCAGCTGGTGTAAGTTGGAATGTGGCGGAGAGGATTGTTTCGGTGTTTTCTGCAGATGCCGTTGATGTTGTGGATGCTGCAGTGGATGCCTCGAGTTCTTGGAATATGCTGTGGCGGTAACCGAAGTTGCAACCTTTTGCGGTGCGTTTGTGCAAATTTCCGGCGGCATCAATTGATTCGACTTCAACGCAAGTTTGCGAAATGTCTTGGCCGTAGGCGCCTGCGTTCATGTAAATCGCGCCGCCGAGGCTTCCGGGGATTCCTGCGAGCTTGTGGATTCCGGCTAGGCCTTCGTTAATCGAATAGCGGGCGAGGCGGGCTAGCGGCGTGGCGCCTTTGGCGCAGATTTTACCGCTGCCGAGATTTGAAATTTCCGAGAAAAATTTACCGAGCTGGATGATAACGCCATTGAAACCGCTGTCGGAGATGAGCAAGTTTGTGCCTTTGCCGAGAATGAAGTTCGGGAGCGCGTGCGCTTTTGCAAACTGAATGGCTTCTTTTATATCATCGACAGATTCTGCTTTGACGAAATATCTTGCGGGACCGCCTACTTTAAAGGACGTGTGCTCGCTCATCGGTACATTTTCGAGAATATTCATGACGAAAATATATATATTCTTTGTGCAATGACAGAAGAGGAACTCAAACAATTTAAGGCAGCGCTCTCGATTACTGCAGTAGCAACGGCACTGGGTGTGCCTGTAGTGCGTGGTCGGTGTCGTTGCTTTTTTCCGACGCGTCATGCTCATGGCGATAGAACGCCCTCGGTTTCATTTTCCGAAGAGCGCGGAACTTTCCGCTGCTGGGTTTGCGATGATGTTCGCGGTGATGTGATTTCTCTTGTTCAGATTGTAAAAAATTGCTCGTTTCTAGAGGCTTTGAATTGGCTCAAGGAAACGTATGGATTCTTGGTATCGGGGGCGACGCAAAATGCATCACATGTGGCGAAGGTTGCTGTGCGCGAGGCGGCTTTGGAATACTCTTCGCCAGAACCGCAAAAAGAGCTTGTTAGCGAAGATGAACGCAAGAAGATAATCCTTTCGTTTTTGAAAATGTTGAGCCCGGTCGATAAAACTCCAGCGGCTGCGTACCTTGCGCGTCGCCGCATTTATAAGCCAATTTGGGACAAAATGCTTTTGCGCACGATTACGGATTACGGAGCGCTGAACAATAAACTCAAAGAAACTTACGATTTGGAAGTCCTCAAGTATGTAGGGCTTTTTAGCGAAAAAGGCAACTTGAGGTATTATAAGCATCCGCTGTTTTTCCCGTATCTCGATACGAAAAGGCGTTCGTGCTATTTTCAGGCGCGTGCGATTGACAGTACTGTTGTGCCCAAGGAATTGAATTTGCGCGGGACGGTGCCGTATCCGTACAATGTTTCGGCGCTTGATCAAAAGCCCGGTTGGGTTTATTTGTGCGAAGGAGTGGTCGATACGCTCACTTTTTTAGGGCAACGCATTGCTGCCATTGGAATTCCGGGCGTACGCTCATTCAAGACGGAATGGTTACCGCTTTTCAAAAATAAGAGCGTTGTGCTTTGTTTGGACAAGGATGAAGCCGGTCGCAGCGGCACGGAATATTTGCAGTCTGTTTTTGCGCAGGCGGGAATCCGCACTGTTGTGCTCGGCGAAGGCCTTGAAAATGTTAGTTCTGCCATGAAAGAAGGCGATGATATCAACTCCTGGTTCGGCGGAAAGAAATAGTAGCTTCTGCTAGCTACCTCCCCAAAACTCTTGCAATTTCTTCTTCATCGGTAATGCCGGATTCTAATAGCCTTTGGGCATTTTCTTGCATGGAGCCGTCGGCGTAGGTGCCGTTGGGGAGTAACAGTTCGCAGACTATGGTTCTGCCGCTTTGCTCTTTCTTCCGCACGAGGCGTTGCGCGAAAACGCCTAGTAGCGCTTCGTTGAGGATGTTTTTTTGCACGCCAAGATCGATTAATCGAGATGATGCGCCTTTCGCGCTGTTTGTGTGTAACGTGCTTAAAACCAAATGACCCGTTTGCGCCGCTCGAATTGCAATTTGCGCGGTTTCTGCATCGCGAATTTCTCCGACGAAAATCACGTCTGGGTCTTGTCGTAAAATCGAACGCAATGCAACTGCAAATGTGAATCCGCATTTTTCGTTCACGGGAACTTGATTGGCTCCGCATAGTTCGTATTCAACAGGATCTTCAATGGTCGTGACGTTTATTTTTCGCTGGATGATTTCGCGAAGCCCTGCGTAAAGCGTTGTTGTTTTTCCGCTGCCTGTGGGGCCTGTAACAAGGAATAGCCCTTGTGGTGCGCTAAAAATTCGACGGAGTGCCATGAGCGTTTTTTCGCTAAAATCGAGATTCGCAAGCGTCTGCGCAGAGTCGTTTGCGGGCAAAAGTCTTAGCACGCATTTTTCGCCATTGCTAATTGGAATTGTACTCAAGCGAACGTTTACTTTTTGATGAAAGTCTTCAAATGCGAAACTGCCATCATGCGGCAAGCGGCGTTCTGTAATGTCGACATTTGCCATGACTTTCAAACGAATCAGAACCGGTTCGGCTAGCCATTGTGGAAACGAGCGGTATTCCGTTAAAAGCCCGTCAATGCGGAACCGTACTCGAAATGCTTCTGCTGTTGGTTCTAAGTGAATGTCTGTTGCTTTTTTCTGTAATGCTTTTACGATGAGGCTATCGACAAGATTTACAATGGGTTCGGATTCCCAAGATGTACTCCGTGAAGCATCCATTTGCTTGATGTGCTTGAGCAAATCTTCATCATCAAGATTCTCGGCATCGCTTTGCAACAAACGAATTTCGGCAGGGGAGTGCTCCTCTGGAATGATCCGCTTTTGTGTTGCAAATCGAATTTTCTCGAATAAAAATTCGTCATTGGCATTTGGAACGGCGATGACCCCATTGTCCAAAATAGCAATCCCGTTTTTCTGACACCATTTTTTCGATAAGTTTATTTGATTCATCCCCGTAAAATACAATAAAAAAATCGCAAAATTGTTTTTCTGAAAATTTTGCAAACAACTGTTAGCAAAGCTTGTTTTTTTCGCGCCGATTTATTCCATGGCATGGGCAAAAAAAAGCCTCCCAGGGGAATGGGAGGCTTTGGAGTGTTCTAATGTAAATCTTTAAGCTTTGCTGAGCTTGGCCTGAATCTTCTTGACGCCTTTTTTAGCCTTGCTTGTAATGGCGTTCGGGAGCCAGAAGAAGGTCGGCACCAAGAACATGGTGAGAATTGCAGACACAATCAAACCACCCACAGATGCAATACCCATCGGCTGCGTCATGGCGGCCACGTTACCACCGAGAGCGAATGCGAGCGGGAGCTGTGCAATCACGGAGGCTAGCGTTGCAAGCACAATCGGCTGGAACTTAGACTTTGCGGCGGTCATCATGGCGGAGCGTCGTCCCATGCTTCCACTACGCAGCAAGCGGTTTGCTTCGTCGAGCAATAGAATGGCGTTGTTCACCACCACACCAATCAACATCACGATAGCCATGAGAGCGATCATGGAAAGTGCCTTGCCTGTAAAGATAAGGGCGAGGAGCACACCGATAGCACCCATCGGGATTGTCGTCATGATGATGAACGGCTGTGCAAAGCTTTCGAGGAGTGCGATGAGCAAAATGTAGGTGAGGATAATGGCCATCACGATGGCGGTCATGAATTCCTTCTGCATGTCGTTCTGCATGTCGGCGTTACCACCGAAACGGAAGTAGATGCCTTCGGGGAGTTCGTCCTTCATGCCGTTGGTGAGTTCTGTGAGCTTGCCCATGATTTCACCGGTCGTGTGGCCAGGGAGCAAGTTCATCGAAACGTCAACACGTCTCATCTTGCGCTTACGGTCAATAC